>CAZDIG010000072.1:0-1543 GCA_964505465.1 uncultured Candidatus Saccharibacteria bacterium | reverse complement strand
AAAAAAAATGGGGTCAACTCTATTTTCCCAAACTGAACGGAAAACGGAGAATATACTAGCGTGCTGTCTCTTTTGGTTAAAATTCGAACTTTTTTTCGGGAAAATCCCGACGCCGACTTTTGACTGCCCGCCGCCTACGGCAGGCGGGCAAAAATTCCTTGGGGACTTAAACTCCTAAAACCCTTTTCGTTTTGTCTACCTGCTCTGGGCGAGGCGGGGGAAAATTCTGCGCAAAGCGCGGAAAAAAATTAATCCATCCTTTCTTTTTTGCCAACCTCTTGCTTTGAGGAGTTTTTAATTACTTCCTCTACTTCCATTTTTGCTTTTTTAATTCTCTGTTCGCAAATATCAATAAGTTCTCGTGCCCGCTTCACTTTGGTCGCAAGCTTATCAACATCTATGTTTTGGTCCCGAATATCTTCAAGAATTGCTTTAAGTTCGTCTAGGGCCTCATTGTAAGAAATTTGTTTTTCGCTCATATTAGTTTTTTTGTTAAATTTACTGTACTTTTAATTTCGCCGTCTGAAACGGTGGTTATAATATTTTTCCCTTTTCTAACTTTATTAATACTTTTAATTGCTTGTCTGTCAACTCTTGTAATACTAAATCCTCGTTGAAGGGTATTTATTGGATCGAGGTCATCAATATTAGATTTATAGTTACTTATAGCATCTCTAATACTTTTTAAAAAATATTTACAATATGAAAGGATGTCGGTCCAGACCCTATCTATTTCTTCCTTACTTTTCCGTAAGAAAAACTGACTTTCCCTACTTATCTGGGTCTTTATTTCTTTTAATTCTTGTAAAATATATCTAATATAATTGTGAGCACTATGGGTAATTTCAATGGAAATTTCGTTAATATTCTGAAGAAAATCTCTAATATGGTCTACCAAAAAAGTTGCAACTGCGCTTGGAGACTGCTGAGAAGAAAAAGCCACCATATCTGTAACGGTGTAATCTGTTTTGTGCCCTATACCAGTTAAAACCGGGGTTTGCGAAAAGGCTATTTTCTCTGCTATTTTTTTATTATCAAACCAACTTAAATCAGTTCTTGATCCACCTCCTCGGGTAATAACGATAACATCTACTTTCTTTTGTGTATTAAAATAATCTAAGGCAGCACACACTTCCGGTTCAACGTTCTGGCCCTGTACAGATGAATTATAAAATTTAACTTTAAAAGCAAAATTGCTTTCTCGAAGCTTGCTTAAAAAATCGTTGTATCCTTCTGTATTTACCTGAGTTATTAATCCAATAGATTGAGGCACTGAGGGCAAAGGTATCTTTTTATTTTTCTCTAACAAGCCCCTACTTTTCAAATACTGAATAATCACTTCTCTTGTCTTAGCAAGTTTTCCAAGGGTGAACGCTGTATCAATATCCCTGATAATTAATTTATAATTCCCATGAAGGGGATAAACATCTACTTTAGATAAAACTCTAACTTCTATCCCATCTTTAAGATCTGTCCCCACATTTGCTTCCTGTAGCTTCTGTCTTACTTTTCTTAAATCACTATTAAAAAGGGTTGCGGGAAT
>CAZDIG010000071.1:0-1565 GCA_964505465.1 uncultured Candidatus Saccharibacteria bacterium | reverse complement strand
ATGTATCGGTAAAATTTCTTGCGAGAAAACAGAATTTTATGACGAATTAGAAAAAGTTGCTTCCGAAATCGCGAGAATTTTAAAACCGGGCAAGGTAATGGGCTGGGTTATTGCAGACCAATGGATAAAGAAAAAATTTACAGCTGTTGGATTTTTGCTTTGGCCGAGATTAGAAAAATATTTTGAGCCAATTGATATAGTTTGTTTAACTAGACATAACCAAACATCAAACACAGGAGTTTGGCATAATCGAGCGAGGCAATTTAATTTTTATTTGAGAGGTTTTAAGTATCTTTTTATAATGAGAAAGCCAAACAAAAATTAGATTGTTTGGAAAAAATAATATGCCTGATATCAACACAATTATAATTTTCTTTAATCACCCATTTTTTATTGTCGTTGGGGGGCTCACGACAATTTTAATGATCGTTGGTTTTCTTTATACTGCGTACTTGGTTATAAAAGGCGTTTTTCCAGTCTGGTACAGACTTGGTATAGGACTTTCAAAAAGGAGAATAGCAATTTTTGCCTCAACAGAGTTTGAAAGCTTAAAAAGTATGTTTGTTGATTCAAAAATATTTGAGGAAAAGAATGTTATTCAAATCAATAAAAATGACTTAAACAAAGCAGAAAAAGAAACCGTGTTTTTAGTCCATTGGAAAGACTATCAAGAAGAAATAGATAACATTCTCGCTCTCAAAGAAGATTCAACCGCGTTGGTTGTCTATGCTCCACAAAACGAAGGGAAAATAGAGCCACAAGAAAAGATGGATAAAATAAACTCACATCGTAATGCTGTCGTGGTTAATTTTAGGGGTAGACTTTTAAACGACATTTTAACCTCTCTCATCACAACAAGTTATGACCGAAAGTAATATGTACGTACTCCAAATATTGCAAAAATATAATGCGAGAAATATAGCAAATTATTCCAGCCCAATTTCTCAATTAAAAAGCACGCTACAAACATGGGCTAGTAGTTGCTATGTAAATATTTTAGATTCTGGATCGCGAGCAAAAGGAACAGCAATATCTCTTGCGTCAGATATTGATTATTTAGTTTCGCTTACGAGTGAGTGTAATGAAAATAGTGGTGGTTTAAAAAGTATCTATGATTCTTTATATAGTAAACTTAATAGCAATTACCAAAGCAATTACCAAAATGTCAGAAAGCAAAATGTCTCCGTGAGAATAAATCTCGGTGGGCTAGAAGTAGATATTACGCCTGCAAGAAAACAGATAGGAAATACCAATGATCATTGGTTGTATATTTCAAAACTTGATACAAGGAAGCAAACAAATATTCAAAGGCACATTACGGATGTTTCTGGCTCTGGACGGACAAACGAAATCAAATTGTTAAAGATATGGAGAGAATTAAATCAATTAGATTTTTCATCAATTTATCTGGAGTATCTACTCATAAACAATGTTTTACTCAACAAATCTAAAGACATGAATAATCTCGCCGACAATTTTTGGTATGTTCTACAAGAACTCGCTAAAGATTCGGGCAATCCTTTATTTGCAAGAGTCGTAGATCCAGCAAATTCAAACAACATTCT
>CAZDIG010000070.1:0-1606 GCA_964505465.1 uncultured Candidatus Saccharibacteria bacterium | reverse complement strand
CGCATTTGGCTAATAAATTTTTAAAAGTTGCCGGCGTTTTGGTTTTGTTTTTCGCTCTCTATAATA
Source organism: uncultured Candidatus Saccharibacteria bacterium (assembly GCA_964505465.1). Lineage (GTDB taxonomy): Bacteria > Patescibacteriota > Minisyncoccia > Minisyncoccales > Staskawiczbacteraceae > CAZDIG01. The sequence goes on along the minus strand of CAZDIG010000070.1, from coordinate 1,540 downwards.
TCAATGCTCAATTAAATGTCCTGGGATTTTCCAGTTTTAGCGATATAAAATTAAGCGCCGGTAGTCAATCACCAATCGATAATAGCACAGAAGGACTTCCACCCATTGTTAGCGGTAAACAGGTTATAAAAATGGAGGCCTCAAGTTATGGTTATAAACCAAATTATTTTAAAGTAAAAGCCGGTACTCCTGTAAGATGGGAGATTGTTGACAAAGGAACGAGTGGTTGCACTAACGCTATTATTTCAAAAGGTCTATTTAGCGAAGAAATCAATCTTACTCCAGGACAGACCAGTATTAAAGAATTTACGCCAACAAAGCCAGGAAAATACAAGTTTTCCTGCTGGATGGGAATGATCTCTGGGATTATAGAAGTTGTGGATAGCGGAAGTGTAGTAAGGGGTACAAGCGTTAATGCGGTCAATGCGCAAGGGCTGGATGCAAATGACGATTCGATTATTCCTTCCGGCGCAAAAGGCTGCGGCTGTGGCGGAGGAAGCGGCAGTTGCAGCACAAGATAACAAGATAAATTTTTAAAATATTAAACTTATGACCAAAAAAACAAAATTTCAAATTAAAGGTATGCATTGCGACTCCTGCGCTACTTTAATTGAAGAAAGATTAAAAGGTTTAAGCGGGGTTATTAATGCAAGAATTAGTTTTGATTCACAAAAAGGCGTTATCGTCTATGATGAGAAAAAAATTACTGAAAATAATCTTTATCAGACGGTTGAAGAAGCTGGCGATTACCAAGTTGTCAAGGTAGAAGAAATTGGGTCGGAAGAAGAATCAAAAAACCTGTCAGCGGGCAGGAAAAAAAACGAAGAACCAGTTGGTTTGTCAAAAATAATACTTCCTTTGTATTTATTAGTCGGTTTTAGCCTTATCTCTTTAATCCTCAACGTTATTTTGTTGAATAAATTTTCTCCGAGCAGTTTAGCAGCTGGTATTGGCACAGGCGCACCTCAAAAACAAAAGGTTCTAGCCGACAATTCCCAGCCCTCTTTACCAGATCAGGCGCCGATTGTTCAATTTGAGATTACTAAAAACGATCATATTCGCGGTGATTTTAACGTGCCAGTTACTCTAGTGGAATTTTCTGATTTTGAATGTCCATTTTGCGAAAGGCATTACCCAACGCTGAATAAAATTCTTAATGATTATAAAGGTAAGGTTAGATTGGTTTATAAACATTTCCCCTTAGGTTTTCATCCCAATGCTCAAAAAGCGGCGGAGTCCTCTGAATGCGCCGATGAACAGGGAAAATTTTGGGAATATCATGATAAATTGTTTGAAAATTTAGCCAGCGGTTACAGTTTAGATAAATTTAAACAATGGGCAAAAGATTTAGGGTTAAATAGCGGGAAATTTAATGATTGCCTTGATTCTGGAAAATATGCGCAGAAAGTTCAAGTAGATTTTCAAGAAGGACAGCAAAAAGGCGTAAACGGCACGCCGGCAACATTTGTTAACGGCCAACTGGTTGTTGGCGCCCAGCCCTACGAGACGTTTAAACAAGCAATTGATGGTTTACTTAATC
>CAZDIG010000069.1:0-1958 GCA_964505465.1 uncultured Candidatus Saccharibacteria bacterium | reverse complement strand
CTTTTGCCGATTTCTACGAGAATTTAACCAAAAAAGTGGCGATTGAGGCGGTAAACGAAGCGTGGTTCCTGGAGAACATTTCCAAGGCGGAAAGGAAGGCGGACGACGTGTTAAAGAGGGGATTTGATATTTTATTTTCTTTTCTTGGGCTTTTACTTTCAATTGTTTTGTTTCCTTTCGTAGCATTGGCGATAAAATTTGATTCTTCGGGCTCCCTCTTTTATTCTCAAGAGAGGGTGGGTAAGGACGGAAAAAGATTCACTCTTCATAAGTTCAGGAGTATGAAAGAAAGCCCGGATCAACATAAAGAACCTTGGAGAGAAAGAGATCGCAATCAAGTTACCAAGGCGGGCAGGTTTTTAAGAAGGACCCATCTTGATGAAATCCCCCAACTGTGGAGCATTTTAAAGGGGGATTTGAGTTTCGTCGGACCCAGGCCGGAATGGGCGAAATTAGTCGAAGATTTTGAAAAGGAGATTCCTTTTTATTCTTTGCGTTATTTGATAAAGCCCGGTTTTACCGGTTGGGCGCAGCTACATTATATTGCTTCGACGTCCGTTGAAGAAGCGAAAGAAAAGTTTAAATACGACCTTTATTACATAAAAAACAGGAATTTCTTTATGGATTTGGGGATTATATTAAAGACAGTTAGGATTATCTTTAGATAGCAAAATGTTTTAGGACAAATGTATAGGTTTGACAAGATTTTATGAGTGGGATATAATGAAAATGTATAGTTTCTGTTAATAGAGCATGAATTCAGAATTATTAACAATTAATCAGGCAGCTAAATTACTTGGGGTTTCTATCCAAACTTTGCGGCGCTGGGATGATTCGGGCAAATTATCTTCGGTTAGCCGAAAGATGTCAGAACACAGGCATTATTTTAAAAGCGACATTGAAAATTACATCAAGAACAATATAAAAGAATTGAATCCGCTTAAGATGGCTTGGGACTGGGTTGCGGATAGTGCGGGAACGGAACCTTTCTCAGATTTTTATTGTCCGGACATCTCTATTTTCCAGGCGCGATTAACGAGATTGGAAAATGAATTAAGCAAAATAAAAGGGTTAAGCAAAATCTTTCCTTTAATCTCAGCTATTACCGGCGAAATAGGCAATAATTCCTTTGACCATAATTTAGGCAACTGGCCAGATATCTTAGGCATATTTTTTTCTTGGGATTTAGATAGAAAAAAAATTGTCTTGGCCGATAAGGGACAAGGCATTCTTGTCACTTTGAAAAAAGTTAAGCCGGAATTGGTAAACCACCAAGATACCTTGCAGACCGCTTTTACTGAAATAATTTCTGGACGAGCTCCTGAATATAGGGGGAATGGATTAAAGTTTGTTAAAGATGTTGTAATGACAAATAAGATAAGCTTATTTTTTCAAACTTTATTATTTTACCTGGGCCTATGTCAGTACGGCAGAACTAATTTCTTTGGTAAGGGCAACGGGTCTGAGTTTTTTAATTTTGACTGCCGCCTTTTTTGTTTTAAGAGATAATCCGATTTTCAGCGGTTTTCCTCGTTCTACCCTTTTTCTCACTTACTTTTTTATTTTTTTGCTTTGCGGCGGTCTTCGTTTTGCTAAAAGGATTTATCTTGAATTGTTTCAAGGAAAAAGAGGAGAGGAAAAAGAAAGGACTTTGATTGTCGGAGCGGGCGATGCCGGAGAACAAATTTTAAGAAGCATTTTAAGTTCTCCCGATGCTCCCTATTATCCCATTGGGTTTGTTGACGATGAACCAATGAAACAAGGAGTAGTCATTCACGGTCTTAAAGTTTTAGGGAAATTAGATGACATTCCACGAGTAGTTGAGAGCCAGGGAGTAGGGGAATTAATTGTTGCTCTGCCCTCGGCCGGGTCAGAAGCAATTAGAAAAGCAGTTGAGATGGGAAGGAGCGCCGGCTTAAAAAAAATTAAAATAGTGCCCTCAATGGTGGCAATTATCA
>CAZDIG010000068.1:0-2036 GCA_964505465.1 uncultured Candidatus Saccharibacteria bacterium | reverse complement strand
AATTGCAGTTTTTTGTCTTTAACCATTGTTGCTTCTTAGGATACCAGAATTGGGTCTCGGAAGCAATAGTTTGTTCCTAAGCCCTATAAATTAAAGGAATGGGGATGACTTTAAAAAAAATGGAATTAATTGATTAAACCAATGACGAAACGACGGTGGATGGATAAAACACGGGATCATTAGTAAGATTTTCAGTAGGCAGCCTTGTGGGTGATTTATTCCGCGCCGATCGACAATGAATATTAACTTACTATAGGGACATAGCAGTAACGGTCGTGTCTTTTAGCCGATTTTACGCCGGAATCGAGAGGACTTCTTAGTGGTTAGTTTTCAAGAAACTCTGAATGTTTTCCGCGGTAGTTTTAACGATTCTTGCTATCGCCTCTTTAGTGTTAAAGGCGTTGTGCGGGGTGATCACTACATTTGGTTTCTCGCGAAGCAGGTGGGCGGCGACCAACTCGCTTAGGTCATCTTTGGAAAGATATGGGTCGAATAATTTCCCCGGCTCATCTAAAGACTCTTCTTCTTCAAGAACATCCAGTCCTGCGCCGGCAATAATTTTTTCTTCCAAACCCCAAAGCAAAGTTTCGCTTTCAATGATCGGACCTCGGCTGGTATTGATTAAAGTTATGCCCGGTTTCATCTTTTTTACCATTTCCCGGTTGATCAAATGAAAAGTTTCTTTGGTCAGAGGCAGGTGGAGAGTGAGAATATCCGACTGCCGCGCCGCTTCTTCCAAATTGACATATTTAAAGCCTAATTTTTTAGGTAGGGCAGGGTCCGGAGTCCGGGCGACCCCGAGCACTTTCATATCAAAGCCCTTGGCGATTCTGGCCACATATTGGCCGATACTGCCGACGCCGACAACTCCGATAGTTTTATCTTTAAGGTCAAACCCGGTTAGTCCAACCGGTGAAAATCCTCCCTGTCTAACTCTTTCAACGCATTCGATAATTCTTCTGGACAAAGATAGGATCAGAGCAAAAGTGTGCTCGGCGACAGTATTTTCTCCGTAATGGGGGACACTGGCGACAACAATATTCTTTTTTCGGCAAAATTCTGTGTCGATGTGATCGGCACCGGTTGACCGGGTGGCGATCATTTTTAACCTTGGAAGTTGCTTTAATATTTTTTCAGAGCAGTCGGAGTAGATAAAGCAGGAAATAATTTCATAATCCTTGGCGGTGCTGACGGCATTTTCAACTTCCTCGTCAAAAACATCAGCGCCGAGTTTTTTGGCCCAGTCTTTAATCGGTTCCTCTTCCCAGGGATTGGTTTCGAAAAAAGCGATTTTATTCATTAAATAATATAGTAGTGGCTAGACGAAAATTAGTAAACAGGGAGAGAATTTTAAACGTTAAATTGCCATATTGTTAGATTGTTTCTCGATTCGAAGACTCACTCGAAAAATAATGGTTGAGTAGCTGGATTATTCATTTTTCCCTAATTTCTAATTCTTAAATCTTGATTCATAAATCATAAAGAACTATTGTTTAATGCTTAAATAGGTAAATGGTTTATACTAAACTATGGACTGGAAGAAAAAGCTTTTCTGGACGGTTACCGGGCTTTTACTGGTTTTCTTTCAGAGTTTTTTTATAATTAATTGGCCGGCGTTTCTTTGGGTGGTCCTTTTAACCTGGATTAAGCCGGACCCTTGGTGGATAGTCTTCGCTATTGGGCTTGTTAACGACTTGCTTTTAGTTAATCCTTTAGGAAAAAGCGTTTTAATTTATTTAGGCCTGTCTTTGATTGTCATTTGGGTTAAAAGAATTTTTGGCTTGGGGCAAAAATTAGAAGTTAAGGTGAACGGTTTTCATTAAGTTAACAATCGGCAGCGAGTAATTGTAATTGGGGCGAATCATAAATCGTAACACGTAACCCGTAATGGGTAAATAAAAACTCAAAACTCAAAGCTCAAAACTACAGCTCAAAGGTAAAAACTGAAGAACAAGAAATTCAGATACTAAATACTAAGTTTTCGATTCTTGGTAGTCCACCCCCGGGGTGGGCTTTGACTCCCCGGGGGTAGGTTG
>CAZDIG010000067.1:0-2036 GCA_964505465.1 uncultured Candidatus Saccharibacteria bacterium | reverse complement strand
GTTTTTCCCTTTCTTTTAAGCTTCGCGATCTTTACCGAAAGCGGAGAAATATCTATCCCAAAAATTTCTGGTTTTAGATTCAAAAAATTTAACATTTTACTGAATTATATCATTAAAACCTAAAATAAGAATTTTTAATTTCGGAGTGGTTTTATTTTATTCTACTTCTTTCCAACTTCCTACCCTCCAGGAACCGCCAGGACCATTAGAAAAAATAGCGTTTTGTAATCCGCTTTCGTACTGCACCTCGGCATTGTTGTCAATCTTTATTTTGTACCCCGTAATCTCGCGGGCTTTCATATTATTTGACAAATAGATTAAACCTGAGGTTGTATAAAAAATCACCCCTTCGGCATTATTGCCAACTGAAATAGCGGGGCTGGAAGGATTTAGAGAACTATTAGTGGAGAGAAGTAAAAGATAACTTCCCGTTTCGCCCGAGCCCCTTAGTATTACGTTGTTTCCCACCGTAACTCTGCCATCAGCAATAATAAACCCGATAAAAGAACCATACGAGTTTTTATCTAGTTCCACAATGGCGTTATTGCTAAATTCTACATTGCCGGTCACATAAATAGTCCCAGTAATTTTAAGGTGGGCATTATTGGTAATAGTTAAATTTTTAGGGTTATTGATATCGCCAATTTGGACGGGGCCTAAGCTAGCAGTGGCGCCATTAGTTAAAACATAATCGTCTAAACTTTTATTCACAGATGCCTCATCCTTCCATTCGCTAACTTGAGCTAAGGAGATAGGAAGGTCTAGGGAATCAACCTCTTGGTCTCTGGTATTAGTAGAGCCTGTAACCGAACAGTTGCTTTTTGTGCCTGGCGGTACATAAGTTAAGTCGCGATGAATGGTTGACTTAACACAACTATAGACAAGGGCATCTTGGCCGACATCAAGCCCTTCAATTCTATTCCCGTTTTTGGCAACAATAACACTATTATCAATGTAACCCTTTCCGCTAGTACTAACAACGCTCCCGTTAGAAAAAACATTGCCTTTAATGCGGGAGTTATTGCCCATTTCTACGCCGCCGTCTCCGGCTTGTGCTCCGTAAAAAAACGAAATTTGAGAAGAGGCGACTTCATAGACAATATTAATCTTTCTAAAACGATCTTTAACACTGCCATTTGAAATGATAGTTCTAGAGCCTCCGATTGCGTCTGACACATCAATATTAGTAGAACCGCCTTCAACAGCCAAAGTATAAGGAGTCGTCCACTGGACGCCTTTTGATAGACGCAAAATTATATCTTCTACTCCTGATTCGGCGGTGTAATACGCTTGAGCGGATTTAACAACATTATAAGAAATCTTTTGTTGGCCCAAGGTTAAAGAGGAAATACTTAAAACAATTCCTACTGTAACCGTCATAATTATCAAAGTAAACAATAAAACGATAAATCCGCTTTGATTTTTTTTAATTTTTGACATTTTAATTCCGCAAAGACGCGGTTGATGTTAAATCTATTGATGCTCGATATTCCGGCCGATTAGTCGGGTTTTTGAAGCTAATTTTCAAATTGATCTGTACAGAAGATTGTTTTTCTCCAATCAAAGTAAAAGATAAATTATCCACCTCTACCTGATCAGATGTGATGGCAACCGGACTTTGCGATTCTTTTTTTACACAAATCTGTTTGTCGCAGATATAAAAATCAATATAGCTGGTATTTTCTCCTTCGGCTAAATATTTTTTTGTTTCCAATGAAAGCTGACTTGAAGTAGTCGTGGAGCTATAAACGCCCTTTGCTTCCTTAATTTCATAGGTCATCATTTCCATCGCCCGCCTGCCATTGTCTAATACTTCCCGCATAACCTTATTTTTAATATTCCCTTTGATTATCCATATAAAAAAAGAAGAAATGGCTAAAAATACCACAACAAAAATCGCTATATAAACCAGTATCTCAATCAAACTAAAACCTTTTAATCTTATATTTTTCATTATTTCCAATTAGTAAGATAATTAAATAAATCTACTTTTTTATTTCCCCACGACACGGTCGTTGTAACTTTTTTAGTGTCCG
>CAZDIG010000066.1:0-2115 GCA_964505465.1 uncultured Candidatus Saccharibacteria bacterium | reverse complement strand
AACTGCTTTCTGATTAATTCAAAGGTGAAGGAGAATAATACCAACATAAAGATTAAAACACAAAGATTAATAGGTATCTCTGTTTTATGATTAGTAATTATTATTTAACTCTATGATTCGCGTTCGTTTCGCCCCATCACCAACTGGTTATTTGCATATCGGTGGACTCCGCACCTTTCTTTTTAATTATTTATTTGCCCGACACAATAAAGGAAAAATGATTCTGCGCATTGAGGACACAGACCAAAAAAGATTTATACCGGGAGCCACGGAAAGCTTAATCAAAACCTTAACTCAAATGGGCCTTGATTGGGACGAGGGGCCGTTCCTTCGCCTACGCTCAGTCAAAATCAAAAATCAAAAATCAAAAATCAAAAATGAAGAATTTATTATAAAGCAGAGGGGCAAATACGGACCTTATCTTCAAAGCAAACGATTGGATATTTATAAAAATTTCGCCCAAAAATTGATTGACGACGATAGGGCATATTATTGTTTTTGTAGCGAAACAGAATTAGAGCAAATGCGCCAAGAACAAATAGCTAAAAAGTTACCGCCGATGTATGATGAGAGATGTCGAAAATTGAGTAAAGAAGAGGTAACCCTTCGACTTCGCTCAGGGCAACCTTATGTTATAAGGTTGAAAATTCCAGAGCAAGGAATTGTTAAAATTAATGACTTAATCCGCGGCGAGATACAATTTAATTATCGCGATGTTGACGATCCTGTTCTTTTAAAGTCTGATGGCCTCCCAATATACCATTTAGCCAGTGTCGTTGACGACCACTTAATGCAAATCACACATGTTCTGCGTGCCGAAGAATGGGTGTCCAGCCTGCCCAAACACATTTTCTTATATCAATCCCTGGGCTGGCCAGCGCCACAATTTGCGCACTTGCCGTTGGTTTTAAACGCCGATCGTACTAAGCTATCCAAGCGACAGGGCCATGTAGCCGCTGAAGATTATTTAGCCGAAGGTTATTTACCCGAGGCTTTAATAAATTTTATGGCTCTTTTGGGTTGGAACCCCGATAACGATCAAGAAATTTTCTCTCTTAAACAGCTCATTAAAGAATTTTCTACAGAAAAATTACAAAAGGCTGGGGCAGTATTTAACGTTGATAAATTAGGCTGGCTCAACGGTCTTTATATTCGTCAGTTGAACAATAAGGCCTTAACTGCGCTTTGTTTACCCCATCTAATCAATAATGGTTTTGTCCAAAAAAATGGTCAACAATTGATAATTAGAGAAACCAGCGAAATAATCTCTATGAATTGGCTTGATAAAATAATTAAACTTGAGCAAGAGCGGCTAAAAAAATTAAATGAGATAGGCGATAAAACAAAATTTTTCTTTACTAACCAATTAGATTATGAAGCGGGCATTCTTGTTTGGAAAAAATCTGATGCAATAAAAACAAAAGAAAATTTACAAATGATTTATGGTGAATTAAAAAATTTATCCGCTAAAAAATTTACTACCCCCATTATTCAAAACATTCTTAACCGGCTAGGCCAAAATAGGGGAGTGGGTGATGTTTTCTGGCCATTTAGGGTGACCCTGACTGGCCTTGAATCGTCTCCGCCGCCCGCTGAAATTGCTGAAATTCTGGGTCTTCATAAAACACTGAAGCGCCTCCAGGTTGCCCTTGACAAATTAACTAAAATGATTTAAGCTTAACATTCAATTTAATGTTGACTATTAGTTATATAAAAAAATTTATCGCCACTATCTTATTTATTGTCGCTATTTGTGCGCCAGGTGTTTTATTTTTAGCCACGCCCAAACACGTCTTAGCCGATACAGTCAGCGATCTACAGACTCAAATTAATGCGCAAAAAGATAAAATTCAACAATTAGAACAACAAAAGAAAAGTTATCAAGATAAAATTGATGCCACCCGGAAACAGGCCACATCATTAAAAAATCAAATCAGTATTTTAGATAATCAACTGGCCGAAACTAAAACTGAAATTCAGCAAAAACAAGAACAAATAAAAGAAACCGAATTGTCAATTACAAGCTTACAACTAACAATCACAAATCAATCTGGCGAAATTGATAAAAGAAGACAACATCTGGTAACCTTATTGCAATTAATTAATCAAAACGAT
>CAZDIG010000065.1:0-2339 GCA_964505465.1 uncultured Candidatus Saccharibacteria bacterium | reverse complement strand
CCGAGCTTTCGCATAGCGAAAGCGAAGGTGGAGAAGAAGTAATCTTCTTCGACTATTTTATTCTACCCCCTCGACAAGCTCGGGGCAAGCAAAAAATCGCCTCTTTGACGATTTTGAAATAAGTTTTTTTATTTTCTTGTTAATCTTTTGACCAGTCGAAATCTTTGGTTAGATTCTGTAAGAAAAACCCAAATTTTATTGCATCTTCTTGAAGAGCTCTCAATGATTTTCCAAGTAGGGGTCTTATCAAAGGTTCTGCTCTCGGATCAATTATCCAAATTACAGGATTTATTGGATTTTGTGGCCCTTGGCAATAATTCCACTGACGAAGTATTCTTGCTGTTTCTTTTAGATATTTAAAAGGTATCGTCAACCAAGGATAAGACCAACCGTCATCGTGTCCTTCACAAGCCATTATTGTCGGGATACCCCAGATTTGAAAACCAATGACCAAATCTTTAATTTTCGGCTCAAGAGAATTCCCTTTTTCATCTTTTATATTCGACACTGCTTTTCTTACTTCTTCTAAATTTCTCCTTTTTATTTTTAGTTCCGCAGTTTTCCTCATTTTATTAAATTTCTCCACCTTCGGCCTAAATTCTTGCCCCGTAGGGAAACGAAGTTTCTCCTTCGGGGTTGATTATTTTACTTTTGCGAACAGTAAATCATCAAGGAATTTATTTCCTTTTTTAACATGCTTTCTTAATTTCCCCTCGTATTCAAATCCCGCATTTTTCAAAACGCCAACCGAAGCTTTATTAGACGGAAAAGCAAAAGCATATATTCTTCGTAGCCCTAATTTTTCAAAACCATATTTTGTCACTAATTTTACAGTTTCAGTCATGATCCCCTGCCCCCAGTACTCTTTTCCTAACCAATACCCTATTTCTGCGCTGTGGCCATATATTCTGTCTAATCCAATTCCGCCAATAACTTCCCCCTTTACCGTAATGGCAAAATTAATCTCGGTTTTCTTCTTTTTCCTGTTTAACTTCAGGTTATGATTAATCCACCAGCGTGCATTCTTCAATTTATAAGGATAAGGGATTCTTAAGGTGTTCTGTGCTATTGTCCGGTTATTGATATTTTTCATCAATGACTTCTCATCTCCTTTCCTAAACGGTCTCAATATAAACCTTTTCGAACTGATTATTACCATATATTTAAAATGATGTTATCCACATTTTTATTTAATCTCCAATTCAAGCTTTATTTCATCTCTTATAGGAATTCCGTAATTGCCAATTTTAGGAATTTCTGGCTTTAATTTTCTTGAAAAAGACATAGCATTTGGATACACAGCTTTGATAAAAAATCCTATTTTTTGCCAAAAAATCAAAGCATCGAGATTATCATTTGTAGTGATAAGTTGTATTTTCTTGTAACCAAAATTTTTTGCAACTTTTTTAACTTTTTCGACTAAAGCCGTACCAACTCCCTTTTTCTTTATTACAGAATCCAAAGTTTGTATTTCACACCCATCTTTTTTAATATTGTAAGTAATAAGCCCTAAATATTTTTTATCTTTAAAAGCAATAAAGCCAGGGAGTTTATGGGGATAATAAACTTTGCCCCGAGAAATACTTTTCTCTGATCCCCAGCGTTTAGTAATGAATTTCTTTATCCAACCCCTATCGCTATTTTGAACCTTTCTTATCTCAAAATTAATCATATATATTCTTATTCTACCAAAAAATCGTCCCTAGAACCATTTCAAAAACGTATGTCTAAGAAAAGTTAGAGTCGCCACGACGCAGGGTCATGGCGACTCTATACAGCACAGCAGGCTTTACTCGCCGTGAATGGCAAGAATCTGCCTTAATGTGTGTATTTCAAATACCGCAGGTGGGTCGGCAGGCACTGCGGTCAAGATGCGGGCCCTCCCCTTCATGAGCGGATGAGACGACATCAAGACTCGGCATTCATGGCAGGGATGTAAAGTTGGAAAAACCTTTTTACTGTAACTATCCTCCTGAGGTTCTCCAACTACCACCATGCCGATTATCTCGGCGCAGCCCGCCTGAAGCGCGGCGCCAAGAGCAATCGCTTCCGCACAGACCGTACGGCTTTCCGGTAGAATTTTAGCGTTGGCACCCTTAAACACCCGCCACCTTGGACCGTACCAACGATCCTGCGAAAATCCAAGTACTGCGCATCCGACGGCAAACTCCCGATGGGAAGAGGCGAGTTTCCGCGCCTCAAACGCCTGCCAGTATAAGACCTCCCACAACTCTTCTAACCTCCGCAGATGCTCCTTACGGCTAACATGCTTTCCAGGATTCAGATACCGTGCAAGCTCCCGCGACGATGAAATATCGACACCGATGTAGAGACTCATT
>CAZDIG010000064.1:0-2339 GCA_964505465.1 uncultured Candidatus Saccharibacteria bacterium | reverse complement strand
TAGGAAGAAATTCCCTGAAAAATAAAACCGCCTAAAAATCCGTAAGAAAATTGAGAGAAAATCGGGAAGAAATTAGACGAAATGGCAAAAATTAAAATTCCTAAACCATATAACCAATGGTGTAAATGTAATTTATAATGACCGATATCAAAAGCAAGAGATTTTATTTTCCCTGGTAGGCCAACCTGTTCTCCCGAGAGAAACTTAGCAAAAAAATAACCCGAAAGCGCCCCAAGATAAATTTCCAAGGAAAACAGGGCTAAAGGAGTGCTTAAAAGAATTTTTGGTTTTACTAATTTTGGTTTTAAAAAATGCAGTTTTTTCATAGCTCTGCGGGGACGCCAGGATTCGAACCTGGAACCCTTCTTTTGGAGAGAAGGAGTTTACCGTTAGCCTACGCCCCCTTTCTATTTATTTCTTCGCCTCTTTGTGCAGTGTGTGTTTCCTGCACCACTTACAAAATTTTTTCAATTCTAACTTTTTCTCTACCGTCTTTGGCTTATTGGTAAAGTAATTTATTCTTTTGCAAACTTCGCACTGAAGTTTAATAAATGCGATTTTTTTTACCGCCATATTTTTGAGCCGGGAGAGGGAATTGAACCCACGCTTTCTTCTTTACCAAAGAAGTGTTTTACCACTAAACTATCCCGGCCTTTCAGAATATTGAATTAATGCATTTTCGCACCATTTATCCATTAAGGCTTTCAATTTTATATTTGCAACATAGATTGTTAATGTCCCGTAAGGACTTTTATTTTTATATGTTCCTCCTCTACTTTTTCTGACCATCGTTTTCCCGAATCTAGACAAGGGGATGTCTGTTACTTTACTCCAGAAATTAAGCGCTTGTGTAAGGTTAACATCGTTAAAAATATTCAACGCGGCTTTTATTTTTGCCTCATTAACTTTACATATTTCCCTTAAGAATTTCAGAAATAATTTTAATATTTGTGGATTAGTATTAGCGAGTGTTACGTTAAATCTATTTTTCTTTGACCCTTCACCTAAAAATAGTCCTATCCCTAAATTAAAAAGTTCAATATCTTTCTTTGTTTTTAATTTTTTGATTTTGAACGGGTCTCCATCGGGATTATATTTGAGATAATTAGCCGCGCTTCGAGATCTTCGGGGAATATTAAATTTTCGCAACCAATAAACAACTTTTCCGTACTTCCAGCCAATTTTATCAGAAATTTCTTGCATTGATAAACCTTTTTGATATAAATTCACTACCTTTTCTTTTGTTTGGGAACTCATATTGCTCCGTTTTGGATTATTTACTTGCGCTGCGCATTTACGAGAACAGAACTTTTTTGGATCTGCCAATTGTGCTCCAAACCATTTTCTACAATCGGGATTAGCGCATTGTCTTTTTTCACGTCTGCGTAAAAAATTGTAAAGCCCTATTTGCCAATTCTTTCTAGTAATCTCAGATTGCCTTTCTTTATATGTGGTTAAATTATAAAAACCTTTATTATCCATAATTGTATTGTGGGTGTGGCCGGAGTCGAACCGACGGGGTCCAAGAAGGACATCGGTTTTACAGACCGCTCCCGCCCCCTACGAGTCTACACACCCGTTTTCTTATTCTATCGAAAAATTATCTACTTTTCAATGATTTTTTGGTGTTTTTCTCGCCACTCGGCGATTTTTTTGTGATGGCCGGATAATAAAACTTTAGGAACGCGCCATTTAATTCTCCGTTTCGGCTCAAAAATTTCTGGCCTGGTATACTGCGGATATTCAATAAATCCTTTTTCTTTAGTAATTCTCTCTTTTAGCAATTCTGGCTTTCCTAAAACTCCAGGGATTAATCTGGCTACGGTTTCTATCGCTACCATGGCTGGCAACTCCCCGCCCATTAAATCGTAATCGCCAATTGACAATTCTATATCAGCAAGATATTTTGCCACCCTCTCGTCCACCCCTTCATACCTGCCACAAATCATTATTATTCTATTTAATTTACTTAATTTATAAGCTAATTGTTGATTAAACTTTTTTCCCCTCGGCGTAAATAAAATCGTTTTTAGTTTTAAGTTTTTAGTTTTAAGTTTTAAAGATTGAACCGCGCGGTAAATCGGTTCAATCTTTAATACCATCCCCAATCCGCCACCAAAAGGCCTGTCGTCAACGGTTTTGTGACGATCTTTGGCCCACTTTCTTAGATCGTGAATATTAATCTTAATTAAGCCCTTTTCCTGGGCTTTTTTAATAAAAGACTCCTTCAAAAAAGAATCGAAAATTTTCGGAAAAATTGTAATTATATCGAATGTCATCATAGGTAGGCGATGAAGTTTTCCTTCTGCGAAGTTTGCCTTCATCTTCACCTTCGCCCC
>CAZDIG010000063.1:0-2344 GCA_964505465.1 uncultured Candidatus Saccharibacteria bacterium | reverse complement strand
AATTAAAAACTTCTCGGCCCGGCTCTTTGGCGGTTTTACTTTCGTAAAATTCTTTTACCACGAAAAGATTGTTTTGTTTGGCAAATTCTCTCAATTCCGTGAGCTGGGCCTCAATGGACAAAACTTGTCTTTCCTCGTCCTCGCTTGATTTTCGGCAATAGATAAAATATTTAGTCATAGTTTTTAGAAGTTTTTAATTTTATATTTACACCGACAATTTAAAAAATTTCGTTTTATATTTTCTGCCCGCCGAAGCCCGAGCCCCGAGCGAAGCGAGGGGCGAGGAAAAAACAAGTCGTCTAATGTGGTGTTTATTGGAAAAAGTTAGAACTTTCTACCAAGAGAACCCCGACGCCGATTTCTAAAAACTGAACGCTCGGGCGGGCAAAAAGGAAGGAGGTTGGGGGGAAGGAATTTTTGCCTGCCCTCGCTTTCGCCGCCGCAATTTTTCGTTTTTCGCGAAGCGAAAAACATAAGGTACTCTTTACTATATTTAAATTTTGATATAACATTATAATAGAGGGAAAGGAGTATTACTCATACTTTAATTCTACTACTACGATATTAGTATGTCAAGTATTACCAAAAATTTAAGAAAATTAAGGGAATCTAAAAAACTTTCGCAGGAAAAACTGGCAAGATTAGCCAATGTTGCCAATAATACAATTGTCAAAATAGAGGCCGGGAAAAATCAGAATCCAACACTTGATACTCTTGAGAAAATTGCCAAAGCATTGGGCGTTTCCGTTGATGAGCTAATTAATTAAAACATGGATACCATAGAAACAATATTACTTATAGTCGCTTGGTTGCTCACGCTGATATGGATGTATGGTTTAAGAACAAGACCAGTCGTCGTTACTACCTCTTTAGTTAGTTTGGCAATGTTGTTAGTAACTTTATTTTTCACTTTAACGGAATTTCCCAAATATCATCTTCTATGGGCTATACCATTTACAATATTTATCGGCGCACGTATCTTCATTTTTATTACAGTGCATATCCCAATCTTAAACACGATAATCATTATGCTTGGAAAAGTTTATACAGAAATTCTAAGAATCGGGGTTGGTAAGGCCGCGCGTAATCGTCTGTCACAAGAATATGAAACAAATATGAGGTCTATGCTCAATGAGCTGTTATCAAAAAAACGAAAAGGGGTTGGAAACTCAAAAGATAGCAACTCGCAAGAAGATTAAAGACATTGGATATTTCTGTTGATGAATTAATAAATTAAAAGGTTTCAAAAATTATGGATTCTACAAAAGTGAAAAAATATAAAAGATGGTATTACATCTTTTTAGGGTTAGGTTTATTTGGTTTACTTGATATTGTAGTCGGCGTGCTTATGAAGCAATCTGGTTCCGAAGGTAGTGGCGAGCTTGGGTTAAGCTTTATAATTATTTACGCTTTTAAGTATCTGTTTGGCGCTAAAGTTGCTGGTAGTATTCTTCCTTTCGTTATGGGGATTTCTTTTACTTGGTTTGTCTGGCTTGGTGTTTCGGCAATATTGCGTAGAAAAATTAAAAAACTTGAAAAAGAAACCGATGCAGTTGGCAAGGTTGAAACAAAAAGCCAACCATAGATAATTAAAACTTATGGACAACAAGAAGAAAATATTTATTGGTTTGGGCACCGTTCTGTTTGTGCTAATTATTTTTGGCATATATAACAACCCCGATAGAAAAACTGGTTTTACACCACAACAAGAAGCATACCTAGAAAAATTGGGTGGAGAATTCGAGGGTTTCCTTGCCCAAAACGAGAAAGTAAAAATTATCACCCTAGAAGTCGTGAATGCCTTAGATTCTGCCGATAGTCGTACTTTTAACAGTAAATCTCAACAGCTTCTCCCCGAGGTCCGTCTTCTCCAAAATCAGCTTATTGATGTCCGAGTTTCATTAGTAGAAGGCAAGCTTATCTTCTTTGATGAAGAAAAAATGAGGAGAATTTTCGAGATTTTGGAAGAGGTATATCAATTTCGGTATGAGTATAACGGAAAAGTAATTGAAACCGCTGAACTTGGCTCAACCATTAACTTTAACAATGAACAGCAGATGGACATGCTTTTTGTGCTTTTAGACGACCTTGATGAAATGGAAGGACAAATACCTGAGCTGCATAAAAAGTTAACAGACGTTTTGGGTGCTATTGATCGCCGACTTGCAAGCTATCTTGCAGAATATCCTTTTTTATGGAAATAGACACTTGTTTCACAATTTGTAAATCCACTTTAAATGTGCTAATCTATCAAATATGACAAACGATTATCTCCGAAAACAACTCGAGTATTTCAAATCCCATCAGGATGAACTTGTAGAAAAATACAGAGGAAAATTTATTG
>CAZDIG010000062.1:0-2358 GCA_964505465.1 uncultured Candidatus Saccharibacteria bacterium | reverse complement strand
CTACGACCTCCTCGGTGTAAACGAGGCGCTCTGCCACTGAGCTAACCGTCCAGAGTGTGCCCAGGGCGGGACTTGAACCCGCACACTCTTGCGAGTCATGGTCCTCAACCATGTGTGTATGCCAATTCCACCACCTGGGCCTATTTACTCTTTCTTTTCTTCAGCGTCTTCTCTCCGGGATTCTCCAGCGGCGGCCGCAGATATTTTTCTTTTCTTTAATTTTGCCCTATCTCCCTTCGCTGTCCTTAAATAATAGATTTTAGCCCTTCTTACTTTTCCTCGTTTTTCAACCTCAAATCTATCAATAACAGGAGAATGAATAGGGAAAACCCTCTCAACACCTATCCCCGAAAAATCTTTTCTAACAGTAATCGTGGCCGAAACGCCCTTGCCATGTTTTCTGGCCAAAACCACCCCTTCAAAAACCTGAATTCTTTCCTTATCCCCTTCTCTAATTTTCTGGTAAACGCGAACAGTATCGCCGGGTCTAATATCCGGCAAATCTTTCTTTAATTGTGTTTGATTAAAAATTTCTATTTTTGTCGCCATAGTTTAAACATTGGTCATTTTAATATTCTCTAAAGTTTTTTTCAAGTCCTCGGGCAGTTCAGAGTAAAATTCTTTGCTTTTATTATCCAGCAAATTGATCATTAAATAACTAGCGTGCAAAAAGTGGCGCGAAAGATTCTTGGGCTTTGGTTGATTCTTAAAGCCGTAGAGCTTGTCGCCGACAATAGGGTGGTTGAGATAAGACAACTGGGTTCTTATTTGGTGTTTCCTGCCAGTCTTGGGAGTAACCTCAAGCAGGGTATAGCCCGGGAATTCCTCAATCACGCGGTAGCTGGTGACAGCGATTCTTTTCCCTTGCGAGCCGGGTTGATGGGGTAGAAAAACCTTTTGTTTATTTCTGTCTTTTGGGTGGCGGCCGATCAATGTTTCAACTTTTCCCTCTTTGTTTTTAATATTCCCGACTACTAAAGCCAAATACTTTTTAACCACCTTTCTATCTTTAAATTGTTTCTGCAGGAATTCCAGGGTTTTGCTATTTTTAGCAACCAATAAAATTCCCGAAGTATCCCTGTCTAAGCGATGGACAACACCGTAACGAAGGGGTACCCCGGCATTTTTTAAATCAGGATATTTTTCTAAAATATGGTCAATCATGGTCTTACCCTGTATATTTCCTTCCGGAAAAACCACTATTCCCGCCGGTTTATCAATTGCTAAAATATTATCGTCTTCGTAAAGAACTTTAAATTGCATGTGATTATAAAATGGGTGGAACGTACGAAATTATTTTATAATTCTTACGTTCCAACAACGTTTAAATTTGCTTTGCAAATTTATTACGTTGTGGGCGGTATAGGATTCGCACCTATGACCTCGTCGATGTCAACGACGCACTCTAACTCCTGAGCTAACCGCCCTTGGTGCGCACGGATGGACTCGAACCATCGAACCTCCCGCTTATAAGGCGGATGCTCTAACCAACTGAGCTACGTGCGCATATTAAAATATTTATTTGAAATAGCTTTTATAGCCATTAAAACTTTTTCTGAAATCCTTGCGTCGCCAACTCTTGCATTACAAGTTCCGTGACCAAACCCTCCTTTATGGTTTATTCTTGTGACAGAAGTTTTTTTGATATAAGGATGATTAAATTGATTTTTCGGTATTTTTAATATTTTTGACCAATATTCAATTTCCCGTTGAACATTCATATCGTTGTACAACTGTAATTCTATTTTTATTCTATCTTTAGGAATTAATAAAGCTTTTTTGAGCCAATATATAAAAAATTTAATTACAGACGGGTCTGTATTGGAAACTGAAAGCATCGCAGGATGAGTCTTTGATCCCTCGCCCCAATAAAGAAAAAGACCGGTAAGATATAACTCTTTTTTCTTTAATGGAAAAATAAATTTTTTTTGTTCTAAATAAAATTTGTTTAATCTTTCCTTTTTTATTTTTCTTCTTGTTTCCCTATATCTTTCAATTCGTTGTTCGTTACAATCTCTAAGTTCGCGTATCCTTTGTTTTGAAAGAGGATAATCTCTAAGCCAGAGGCTTAAAGTGCCTTTGCTTACCTTAAGAATCTTTTTAATTTGACTATAACTCATCTCTTTTTTTCTTAAGGTAAGTGCTTTTTCTCGATCGCGGAATCTAGCCATAATTGAACCAATGAATTAGTTAATTATAAAAACTACTCATTAGTTTGTTATAGCACTTTACTAATTAATGGAACAGGGTTATTTTATTTATTTTTTTATTATTTTTTTAACAGTTTTCCACCATTTGTCAGTTCCTCAAATTCTTCTTTTTCAATAGTTTCTTTTTCAATTAGAGTTTTAGCAACTT
>CAZDIG010000061.1:0-2544 GCA_964505465.1 uncultured Candidatus Saccharibacteria bacterium | reverse complement strand
GAAGTGTGTCTGGGCTTAAACAATCAACACCGGCAACCACCGCAAAAACAGCGTTTGGCTCTGGGGGTTGATATACTGGGTATGACAAACAAAAGGACAAAATTTCCGTCAGAATTACGTTTTGACCTTATTTCCAAAGATTGGGTGTTAATTGCAACGGGCAGGGCGAAAAGGCCAGAAACTTTCAAAAGAGACACAAAAAGAAAAAAGACAGGACTCGCCAAATCAAAATGCCCATTCTGCAATATAGGGAGCCAAGAAAAACCGCTTCTTATTTTTTGCAACGGCGAAAGGACGGCGGTAAAAAACGGAAATAAAATCCCAAGCAACTGGACAACAGCTGTTATTCCCAACAAATATCCGGCTGTTATCCCTTCTCAAAAATTAGACGAGCAAACAGAAGGAAATTTATACCAGACAATGAATGCCGTTGGTTTTCACGAGGTGGTTGTGACCCGCGACCATAATAAACAATTAGCCCAGCTTTCCGTAGAGTCAATAAAAGAAGTAATTGATATGTACCAACTGAGATATTTAGAATTAAAGAACAAAAAATTTGTAAATTATATTTCTATATTCCATAATCACGGATTTGAGGCCGGAGCTTCACTTATTCATCCCCATTCGCAGATTATAACCACTCCTTTAATTGATGCCGATCTTAGAAAAGCTCTCGTTAATTCAAAAAATTATTACGAGATTTATAAAGAATGTATCTACTGCAAAATGAACGATTGGGAGAGGAAAAGCCCAAAACGGATAGTTTACGAAAACAGGGATTTTTTAACCATTTGTCCCTTTGCTTCAAAAGCGGCCTTTGAAGTTATTATTTCTCCCAAGAAACATCTTTCTTATTTTGAAGAAATAACTGAAGAAGAAAAATTTAGCCTCGCCGAAGCTTTCAGGGTCGTCCTAAGCAAGCTTTATAGGGGTCTTAACGATCCGGCCTATAATTTTTATTTACACAATCCTCCCTGCGACAAGAAGAATTATGAGCATTACCATTGGCATTGGACAATTTTACCTAAAACCGCAACCTGGGCTGGTTTTGAAATCGGCACAAGAATGGAAATATCAACAATTGAGCCGGAGAAAGCGGCGGAATATCTTAGAAAACAATAATTTATTCGTTAACAAGTTTTCAAAGTACCGGTTGTTCAAATCCCAGCGAGATTTGACAACCTACGCTCTCGTCCCGCCAGTCGCCTCGGGTGACACCATGCTGGCGGGACTGCGAGGGTTACTTTAAAAACTTATTACCTTATTATATGAAACTTTTACTTGTTGCCAATTGGAAAATGAATCCGCAAGATTTAGAAGAAGCCAAACAGCTTTTTAACTCGGTAAAAAAAGGAGTCAAAAATATAAAATCAACAGAGGTGGTAATTTGCCCCCCCTTTCTTTATTTGTCTAATTTGCTAACACCTAAAACCTATAACCTAAAACCTAAATTAGGCGCCCAAGATTGTTTTTGGGAAGAGAACGGCGCCTACACGGGAGAAATTTCTCCGGCAATGCTTAAAAACTTAGGAGTAGAATATATAATATTGGGACATTCCGAAAGACGCCGATTTTTAGCCGAAACCAACGAGATGCTTAACAAAAAAATAAAAAAAGTGTTATTTTTAAATATAAAACCTATACTTTGTATTGGTGAAACGCAACCGGAAAAAGAACAGGGAATAAAGGAACAAGTTTTAGCAAAACAAATTAAAGAGGGGTTGAAAGGGATCACGCGGGAGGAAATTAAAAATATTGTAATTGCTTATGAGCCGGTTTGGGCAATCGGAACCGGCCAGAATTGTTTAATTGATGAAACGATGAGCTCCATTCTTCTTATTAGAAAGATTATTTCCCGGTTTTACAATAGAGAAATAGCGAAGAAACTGAAAATTCTTTACGGGGGCAGCGTTACAGGCGAAAACGCGGCGGATTATATTAAAGAAGCCGGAGCTAATGGTTTATTGATTGGAGGGGCTTCTTTAAAAAGCGAGGAATTTGTTAAAATAATTAATTCAGTCTAATTCATTTATGAGTATGTTTAAAGACGGCAATTTCTATAGTCCCAGCAAGGGCAATTTGCCTTTTGAAAAGGTAATTGAAGAAATTTTTCAATATATAGCGGAGAGGCCGGAAAAATTTTATGAAATTGTGGTCGGTTGCGATTCATCTTCCGGCGATAAAATCTCTTTTCCAGTAGCAATTGTAGTTTTACGAGTTGGGTGGGGAGGAAGGTTTTTTCTGAAAAAAGTTAAATATCCCGATTCTTTTAAAAAGAGGTTTTCTAATTTTCATCAAAGGATTCTTCAGGAGGTTTTACTATCTTGCGAACTCGCTTTATTTCTAAAAGAGGCATTGAATAAAAAAATGCCAAGCTTATCTTCGCGGTTAAATTATCAGTTTCGGTATATCCATGCCGATGTCGGAGAACAAGGCCAAACGCGCGATATGATTAAAGAGGTGGTGGGGCTAATAAAGAGCAACGGCTTTGAAGCCAAGATTAAACCGGAATCTTTTGCGGCTTCGGTCGTGGCTGATAGATAT
>CAZDIG010000060.1:0-2551 GCA_964505465.1 uncultured Candidatus Saccharibacteria bacterium | reverse complement strand
CCGGCGTTTTATTTAAATCTATAGTGCTTTTTTTATTAGGATTTCCAGCGCCGGGACTTAAAGCCAGAGTACCGTAATCAAAAGTAGAATTACTTGTAACGGTTATCGAAACCACCGGTCCAAAAGTTAAAGCGGCATAAGCATCAACTATCCCATACCCATAATATTGATCCCAGCCAGAGGTTCCTTTGTCTTCGGCCGTAGATTGTAAAATATCTCTTATTTGGGTTGGAGTTCGGCTTGGATTTTGAGCTAAAAGTAAAGCAGCCACTCCTACCACATGGGGAGTTGACATAGAGGTGCCTTGAAAAAACCAATAGGCAAAATCAACCGGAGTATCACCAAATGTGTTTTGCAAAACCCCATCAGGATAGCCATCACTATTTTGGTCAACACTGGTATTTCCACCAGGAGCCACCAAATCTAAGGAAGAACCATAATTGGAATAAGGGGCCCTTGTTTCGTTATATTGGGTGGCACCAACGGCGATAACATAGGCGTTATAGGCAGCTGGATAATCACAACTTGAAGCATTACTATTCCCACAAGCAGCAATAACCGTCACTCCGTTATCATAAGCATACTTTACCGCGTCTTCTAAAATAGTTGCCGAAGCAGTGCCCCCTAAGCTCATATTAATCACTTTTGCTCCGTTATTTACCGCATAATAAATTCCATCTGCCACTTGCTGATAACTGCCAGAGCCAGCGGCATCCAAAACTTTGACTGGCATTAAAGTTGTGTTAAAAGCCACTCCCGCTACTCCTAAATTGTTGTTAGTGGCTTGGGCAATGGTTCCTGCCACATGAGTTCCGTGAGATTCATCATCATTAGGATGGTTGTCATTATTAATGAAATCATAACCTGCTGCAAAAGAAGTACCAACTAAATCCGGTGCTTTTTGGTATTTGGTCGTCTCCCAGATTCCAGCCCCCGATTCCACGTTGTCATAAAAGAGATTTCCTGAACCATCTACTAATTTGATTTCATCAATATATATTGCTCCATCGCTATTAAACTTCGGAGTATAAAGATGCCCATCTTCATCACTAACGCTTTCGTCAGAATTAAACCTAAATCTAACCAAGATTGTTTTGTTTTTGTAACTCGTCAAATTTATTGAGTCTTGCTTCCAGCCAGCTGAGCCGGTGTAGGATTTAAATTGGGTCCAAGAAAGGCCACTGTTATCAGAAACTTCAACATAAGCGTAATCGTAATTTCTTTCGGTATCATATTTGCGTTGATAAGTTAAAGTAACGGTGCCTGTGGCTGCAGTTAAATCAAAAGAATGTTGTAAATAATCTTTCCAGCCATTGCCATAACCAGGAGAATTCGGCCATTCTGAATTAAACATGCCGCACCACCATGAATACCCAGAACTACCGTAGGCATTATAAGTATCAATGTGCCAATGAGGAGGAGCAGGATAATCTTCATAAGCTACCCCTGTATCAACGACTGCCACTATAACGCTTTGGGTTCCTGTGATTATATCCCAAGCCTGTTCCATTTGAACCCCGCCATAAACCGAATTATCTAAATGCCACTGATATTGATAACCAGGATCGTTGGGCACCATTGTGGCATAAGCATAATAATTTGGCTCGGCATATTCGACCAAAGGACTTCTTTTGAATATTTCCACCATTTCGGTTACTAATTTTCCTTGAGGAATTTTTAGAACCCTGAATTTGGCAAAAGGGCTAATATATTTTTCTAAAACTCCTTGGGCTTGTTCTAAGCCCCTAATCGCATCCTCATTTACGCCAGATTTAAATTTAATAATAATTTCATCGGGGACATAAAGAGACTGAGGGGCTTTTAAAATTTTTGCTTCTTTAACAAAAATGGGTAACTCATCTTGAGCTACCCCATGAAAAATTTGATTATTAAAACCAACAGTGAAAATCCCGACAACAATAAGAATTAATATTAAAATTTTAAATCTTATATCCATATTATTTTAACCAAGGGCGGTCAGGATGCATTTTTAAAATATATTCGTATCTGTCAATACTTCTGCCGGTTGTTTCATCAAAAAGAGGAGTGCCGCCCATATACATAATATCTTTTGGGTCACCATATTGATTCAAATCATTTTCCATAATCCAGGCTTCAATTTTGGCTTTCTCTGTGTCAGAAATCCCAGCCGGCTTTTGAGCTTCTTTCCAAATTAAACCTGCACCAATGAGCAATAAAATAATAACCCCTATAACAAGACTGATAGTGATGGGTTTCATAAACTAAACCAACCTCAAAAATTTTTCTTCTCCGCTACGAAGAAAACTCTGTGCTATACCCCGCCCGCCCGAGGCGGGCGGGATTAGCGCTTTTACCCTGAGCCCGTCGAAGGGCAAAAATAGAGTTGACCCCTATTTTCCTATTTTACCTGGTGATTACTCGTGCACTAAAACAGTTACCGTTATTGTCTTTACCCCAGTAGTATCGGTTGAATCAGTCGGCATAAAAATTTTCAGATCAAGGTTTGCATTGTCATCTGCTCCACCCTTTTTATCAAGAGTAACAACATTGGCAGCATAACTATTATCCT
>CAZDIG010000059.1:0-2719 GCA_964505465.1 uncultured Candidatus Saccharibacteria bacterium | reverse complement strand
GATATTTTCATTTGCCGACCTCAAAACAAAGCTTTAATCGTAACAAAAATATGAACCCCGTTAGAAGTCTTTGCCCCGTTAGAAATCTGCAATGGATTTAGGTGGTCAAAAAAGAACAATTGTTCTTTTTTGACAAATGTTTAACAAACTAAAATAAATACTTTAAATTCCACGGTGTTTTACAATTGCAGATTTCTAACGGGGGTCGGCAACAACGGGGCATAATAAAAAATAAAAATCTGTCTGAAATTAGCTTTATGCTATATAAAGACAGACTTCTAACGGGGTGAACGGCGAAAAAGTTTTAGACATTTCTTGGGGAACGATTTTGAAAATTGGGATTGCTTTGTTTTGTTTTTACATTATTTTTTTAGTGAGAGATATTTTAATTTGGGTTATTTTTGCCTTAATTATTTCAGTTTTATTTAATCCAGGGATTAATTTTTTAACTCGTCTTCGTATTCCAAGAGTACTATCGGTAACTTTTGTTTACCTTGCTGTCTTTGGACTTCTGGGGTTGCTTATTTATTCTGTTTTACCAATGTTTGTCTCCGAGATTCAGCAATTTTCTCAACTTTTTCCTCAATATTTCGAAAAAATTTCTCCCCCTCTAAGAGAATTAGGAATCGAAGCCTTTGAAAGTATGGAAAGTTTTACCCAGGCCCTGGGTGTAGTTTTTCAAAAGGCTTCGACTAATATTTTAAGTGCTCTAGCTATTATTTTTGGAGGAATTGGCTCCACCATCTTTGTTTTAGCCATTGCTCTTTTTCTTTCTTTGGAAGAAAAAGGGGTTGAAAGGGTTTTAGGAATTTTATCGCCAAAACAATATGAGGCCTATATTATCTCCCTTTGGGAAAGATCCCAAACTAAGGTTGCTGGTTGGTTTGGGGCGAGACTCTTGACTTGCCTTTTTGTTGGGATAGCCGTTTTTATTTCTCTTAAATTATTTAATGTCAGATATGCTTTTATTTTAGCTCTTTTGGCTGGAGATTTAGATTTTATCCCGGTTTTAGCTCCCATTATAGCTGGCTTGATAGCCTTTATTTTTGTTGTCCTTGAGTCTTGGTGGAAGGCCCTTTTAATCTTAGTTGTCTTTGTTTTAATTCAACAAATCGAAGGAAATATCTTAACTCCGGCCCTAACTAAAAAATTTGTTGGTTTACCACCAGTTTTAGTTTTAATTTCTTTGGCAATTGGCGGGAAACTTTTAGGAATTTTGGGAGCAATTTTAGCTATTCCTTTGGCTGGGGTAATTTACGAATTCTCGAAGGATTTTTTACAAAAGAAAAAGGAAGAAGGCCCTTCTTCCATCCAAAAACCATCCCAAACCGGCCCGAGAAGAAGTATAGTTTGGTAATTCCGATTTAAATGAGATTATGCTAAAATTAAAAGGAGGCAAAACCTCCTTTTAAGATTATGGCAAAGAAAAAATTTTTTATCTCAACAGCAATTGATTATCCTTCGGAAAAACCTCACTTAGGACACTGTTTAGAAAAGATCCAAACTGATGTCATTGCTCGATATAAAAGACTTCAAGGGTTTGATGTCCATTTCAGCACAGGTCTGGATGAGCACGGGCTTAAAATTCAAAGATATGCCCAAAAGGCAAATAAAAAGCCCCAAGAGTTTGTAGATGAAATGAGTAAATATTTTAAAGACCTATGGAAGATATTAAATATTTCAAACGATGATTTTATTAGGACTACCGAAAAAAGACATGAGAAAGTTGTTCAGGGGATTATTAAGAAAATTTATGCGAAGGGCGATATTTATAAAGGAAAATATAAAGGATTATATTGCGTAGATTGTGAAAGTTATTATTTACCCAAAGACTTAAAAGAAAACCTCTGCCCGGTACATCACAAACCTGTAGAAACTATTGAAGAGGAAACCTATTTTTTTAGAATGAGTAAATATCAAAAGAAACTCTTAAATCATATAGAAAAAAATAAAGATTTTATTATTCCGGAATCTAAACGAAATGAAATTCTAAATAGATTAAAAGAACCTCTTCAAGATTTAAGCATTTCAAGAGCTACGGTTGAGTGGGGTATTCCTTTCCCTCTGGATAAAAAATTAACTTTGTTCGTTTGGATAGAGGCTTTAATAAATTATCTAACAACTATTAATTATCCGGGCAATAAATTTAAAAAATTCTGGCCAGCCGATGTCCATATTATAGGAAAAGATATAATCTGGCATCATAGTGTAATTTGGGGTAGTTTGCTTTTATCATTAGGTCTACCTTTACCAAAAACTATATTTGTTCACGGATTCATTACTATCGGTGGCCAAAAAATGTCAAAGAGTTTAGGGAATGTTGTCGATCCTTTTGAATTAGTTAAAAAATATGGAACGGACGCGGTTAGATATTTTCTTTTGCGGGAAATTCCATCGACTGAAGATGGCGATTTCACTTATGAAAAGTTTAAAGCGAGATATAATTCGGATTTAGCAAGTGGATTAGGGAATTTGGTAGCAAGAGTAATAACTCTAGCTGAAAAATCAAAAATCCCCGAAGCAGAACAAGTTCGCTACGGGGCAGGCAGAAATCAAAAATTTAAAAATGAAGTTAAAAAAACTTGGAAAAACTGGAAACAATCATTAGATAACTTTAAATTCAACGAGGCCTTAATTTCAATTTGGGATTTAATTAGTTTTTGTGACAGGTATATCGAAAAAGAAAGGCCCTGGGAAGAAAGCGAAAATCAAAAAGAAG
>CAZDIG010000058.1:0-2759 GCA_964505465.1 uncultured Candidatus Saccharibacteria bacterium | reverse complement strand
TCAAAAAAAGAATTATAGCTTAGAGGGCGGGGTGCTCATTACATTCACATGTTAGTTATTCGCTACTTTAGGACAGGCAAAAAAAATCAACCATTTTTTAAGATACTCGTTACCGAGAAAAAAAACCCGCCCCGCGGCGGAAAAATTCTGGAAATGTTGGGTTTTTTTAATCCTCTAACCAAAAAAAGAGGCCTTAAAAAAGATAGAATTAAATATTGGATGTCGGTTGGGGCAAAGCCATCGGAAAGCGTCTATAATCTGTTAATTGAAGAAAAAGTTATTGAAGATAAGAAAATCCCTGTCCACAAGAAAAAGAAAGGAAGTCAAGCGCCAGCCCCGGAAAAATCCGGAGAAGCTGCTCCAGCGGCAGTGCCAGCAGCAGTGCCCGCGGCGCCAGCGGCCGAACCGAAACCAGCGGCAGAATCAAAAGAAGCCAAACCAGAAATTCCTGTTAATAAAGAAGCCCCAAAACAAGAAGAAAAGAAGTAAAAGGGTTGGCCCCGTTAGAAGTTTACGGGACAGTAATTCCGCAACGCACATTCGTGCGTTGCCACAGTATCAATATTAAGTTATTGTTTTAATCTTTATCACTTTAAGGGTGGTAAACTTCTAACGGGGTTGACATCTTCTAAAAAATAAGTAAAATATACAATTAGTAGCTTTTATTTGCTGATTCTCTGAAATTCTGTAAGAGAGAATCTCAGAAAGGTCGGGCTACTCTAAAAGAAATAATAAGTTATTGATAGATTAAGAAGCTATGGCAAAAGAAGCAAGCGATAAGGATTTTCTTGAGTTCATTATCAAGAATTTAGTTGAACACCCGGACGATGTGAAGGTTGAGAGAAAGGTTGATGAAATGGGAGTTTTACTTTCTTTAAAAGTAAACCCCGAAGATATGGGCCAAGTTATCGGCCGAGAAGGATCAACCGCGCGAGCAATAAGAAATTTAATCCGAATCGTCGGACTTAAGAATCATGCTCGTGTTAACCTGAAGATCGAAGAGCCAGAGGGTGGAAGAGCTCAAGCAAGACCTGCAAGAGGTAGAAAAGAATCCTCTGAAGACATTGAAAACTTAAACCTGTAATCCATCAGCTTAACTGTAGGATTTACAGCGTAGCAAAAACCGTGTTATCATACTGATAGCGCGGTTTTTGTTTTAAAAAGCTTTATCGTAATAAAGGTTTTTACCCAGCCGTCTAAGCAGGAAATAATTTATCATAAGCATAGGCGGCTGGGTTCATTCGCTACGCTCATGAAATTTGATATAATCACAATTTTTCCGGAAATTTTTAAAGGTTTTTTAAAAGAATCAATAATTAAACGCGCTATTGGGAAGAAATTAATTGCGGTAAATATCCATAATCTAAGAAATTATACTTCAGACCCCCATAAAACGGTTGACGATAAAGCTTTCGGCGGCGGCAGGGGAATGGTAATGAAAGTGGGGCCGATTTATCGGGCGGTAGAGGTAATAAAAAAAACTAAAAAAACAAGCCCCCGAAAGAGAAAAATTATTCTATTTACCCCCCGCGGAAAAAAATTCAACCAGAAACTCGCAGATTCTTTTAGCAAGCTCAATCAGATTATTATGATTTGCGGCAGGTACGAAGGGATAGATGAAAGGGTTTCAAAATACATTGCCGACGAAAATATCTCAATAGGGGATTATGTCTTAATGGGAGGAGAGTTGCCGGCCCAGGTTCTAATCGAAGCAATCTCAAGATTGATTCCCGGAGTTGTTGGCAAATCAGAACTATTAAAAGAAAGGATAAAGAACAAAGGATTTGTTGAATTTCCACAGTATACCCGCCCGCCACAATTTTTTGCGAAGAAAAAATTTGGGCGGGCAAGACCAGAAGTTTGGAGAGCCCCCAAAGTGCTTTTATCCGGTAATCATAAAGAGATTGAGGGGTGGAGAAAAAAACATTCAGAAATTATTGAATAATTAAGAAGTTGTGATAATATTGAGAAAATTAAGGGCGTGTGGCTGAGCAGACAAAGGCACCAGACTGTAAATCTGGCGGTCTCCGACCTTCGTAGGTGCAAATCCTACCGCGCCCACACATCTTAAAATATTAAAGATAGTAAAGCAGTTATTCAATTAGAATGTGGTTGATTATTGATTCACAATGGTCTATAATAAAATAATGCCATTGTGATATGAATAAAATACTATTTAGAGAACTTAAAAATTTATATCTTAATAAGCATTTTTCAGTACCAGAAATTGCAAAAGTATTGAATTGTTCAGAAGGCAAAGTAAATTATTGGGTTCATAAATACAGAATTCAAAAAAGAACGATAAGTGAGGCCATTTACATAAAATATAATCCTAATGGCGATCCGTTTAGATTTAATCAACCTAAGAATGTAAATGAAGCCGAGCTCTTTGGATTAGGATTAGGACTATACTGGGGCGAGGGGAATAGGGCAAACAAGAATACGGTAAAACTTGGTAACTCAGATCCAAACTTGCTAAAAATATTTATAAAATTTTTAGTTAAATTTTTCTGCATAAACAAAAATGATTTAAAATTTCATCTTCACCTTTTTTCAGATATCGATATAAATGAGTCATATGACTATTGGAAGAAAGAATTAAAGATTAAACAAGAGCAATTTTATAAACCAACGATAACAAAAACAGGTAAACTAGGAACATATAAGAAAAAAAGTAAATACGGAGTTTTGACGCTTTATTACGGAAATACAAAATTAAAAAATATATCAGTTGATCTATTGCCAAGATAGCTCAGTCG
>CAZDIG010000057.1:0-3044 GCA_964505465.1 uncultured Candidatus Saccharibacteria bacterium | reverse complement strand
ACAGAATGACAAAGGTTTGTTAAGATACAATCAGAATTAGTGAGTATAGGCTCCAATTCGCGACAACCCACCCTCGAGCGTGGGTTGTCTTTTTTTTTGCAATTGTTATTATGCAGTTGGGCGGGGATACTCACTAAATTCTATGAATCGGGGTTTTTTCCCGCCCTTTGCCTTAATATGAGATTTCAGAGAAACGTTTTGTTAAAAAATCATACTACTTTTAAAATCGGCGGACCGGCCAGATATTTTTTCATCGCCAAAAACAAGAAAGAAATGGTTTGCGCCGTTAAACGGGCAAAGAAAGAAAATTTGCCGTTTTTTATTTTGGGCGGAGGTAGCAATGTTTTGTTTTCCGATAAAGGGTATCGGGGTTTGATAGTTAAGTTCCAAAGCCTGAAACTCAGCCAGTTGATCCAAAAAGGCCTGGAATGGGCTGCCGGCATTCCTGGTACGATTGGGGGAGCCATTCAAGGGAATGCCGGAGCTTTCGGTCAGTCCATGAAAGACGCGGTGGAAAAAGTCGAAGTGTTTGACGCTAAAGACCAAAAAGTAAAAATATTCAAGAATAAAGACTGTCGGTTCGGTTACCGGACCAGCATCTTTAAGAAAAATCCTAATTTGATTATTCTTTCGGCCGAAATCAAATCAAAAAAGAGCCACCCCCAAAAAATAAAAGAATATTTAAAATACCGACAAGAAACTCAGCCGTTAAATTATCCTTCGGCCGGCTCAATTTTTAAGAATTCAAAGAACCATTCGGCCGCCTATTTTATTGAAAAGTGTAATTTAAAAGGAAAAATGATTGGTCGGGCGCAAATTTCTCAAAAGCACGCCAATTTTATAATTAATCTCGGCGGAGCCAGCTCGGAAGACGTTTTAAAATTAATTAATCTGGCAAAAAGAAAAGTAAAAAATAAATTTGGGATAAACCTGGAAGAAGAAATTCAAATTTTGAAATAAAGGCTGTTTTTTTAAGAAATAAATCGCAAAATAATTTTGTGATTTTTATTTTTTGTAAAGAATTCTAAAAAACTATTGACAGTATGTTTAAAAATGGAATAATGAAGTAAGAAAAATGGATAATAATTTTTCAGCTAAAAAATTCTTATTTGTTTCTTGGGAAAGTCTGAGCGGCGATTTAGCTTGGCAGATAAAGAAAGAGGGTCACGAAGTAAAGGTTTATATTAGGAACGAAACCGACCAAGACGTTTACGACGGCTTTATTGAGAAAATTGAACGCTGGGAAGACTACGTCGATTGGGCCGATGCGGTTGTTTTTGATGACGTCGGTTTTGGTGAAATTGCCGATGAGCTGAGAAAAAAAGGAAAGTTAGTGGTTGGCGGGAGCGGCTATACCGATAAATTGGAAGATGATCGAGAATTTGGCCAGACAGAAATGGCCAAAGCCGGCATGCTGGTTTTGCCCCACTGGGATTTTTCCGATTTTAATTCAGCCATTAAATTTCTTCAGGAAAATCCTGGTCGCTATGTTTTTAAACCAAATTTTGCTGCCGGCAGAGACGAAGATAATCATGATTTGCTTTTCTTGGGCGAAGAAGAAGACGGGAAGGATATTCTGGAAATAATTGAATCGAATAAGAAATTTTTACATTCAAAAATTAAAACTTTCCAATTGCAGAAATTTGCTTCGGGCGTAGAGATTGCCGTCGGCGCTTTCTTCAACGGCGAAGACTTTATTTATCCGATTAATGTTAATTTCGAACACAAAAGATTATTCCCCGGAGAAATCGGTCCCTTTACCGGCGAGATGGGTTGTTACGATAAAAAAACAGAAGTTTTAACTGAAGATGGATGGAAATACTTTAAAAATTTAACCTATCAAGATAAAATCGCAACCCTAAACCCTAGAACCAATCAACTAGAATATCGTCGACCATCGAATATAGTTAGCTATGATCATCATAAGAAAATGGTGCAGATAAAAAATCAAACCATAGACATTCTCGTTACCCCAGAACATAATATGTGGGTTCAGAAAAGATACCAAAAAGATTGGCAATTTATAAGAGCAGATTTAATGCTTTCAAATGCGCCTAAGATAGCAAGGACTGCTAATTGGCAGGGTAAAAAATATGATGAAAATAAAGCAGCTTTCTTAGGGATTTATTTAGCCGAAGGGTCAGTATCTAAAAATCCCCATGGCGGGCATCAAGTAGTTATTAGTGGGGCAAATTCTAAAAAAACTAAAAAAATTCAAAGAATATTAAATAAGACTAGTTTAAATTGGAAAAGGAACAAAAAAGGATGGCATATCTATGACAAATTCCTGTATCAAGAGTTAGTAAAGTATGGCAAATCATACGAAAAATATGTGCCTCCAGAAATAAAAAATGCTGATAAAGAATCTATTAAAGCATTTTTAGATGCTTATGGAGTTGGTGATGCTACGGTGATGAGAGGAGGGTGGAGAATATTTTATACTAGCTCGAAAAGAATAGCTGATGATATTCAAGAATTATTATTGAAAATAGGCCGAGTTGGCATTATTAAGGAAAGAAATAGATTCAATAGAAAACAATGGTTAAAAGATCATTGGGTAAGACAAAAACATAAAGCCTTTGAGGTCATTGAAAGGATTAATAAAATATATTCTTATTTAGATAAAAGAAACACAAAAATTGTAAAGTATCAGGGAAAGGTGTATTGTGCGACTGTTCCTTCCCATATAATGTATGTAAGAAGAAAGGGAAAACCATATTGGTGCGGCAATACGGCAATGTACTGGAGTTCGCCTAATCGAATTTTTAATGAGACCCTATTGAAAATTAAAGAAAGACTGAAAGAGGCAAATTACGTTGGTTACATCGACATTAACTGTATTGCCAATGCCAGAGGTATTTATCCCTTGGAATTTACCTCTCGCTTCGGTTATCCCACCATCAGCATTCAAACAGAAGGCATTTTGACGCCAAGGGGCGAATTTTTATATCGTTTAGCTAATCACGAAAATTTCGAGTTAAAAACTAAAAAAGGTTTTCAAATCGGGGTAGTTGTTGCTTTGACCCCTTATATTTATGTTTCCA
>CAZDIG010000056.1:0-3287 GCA_964505465.1 uncultured Candidatus Saccharibacteria bacterium | reverse complement strand
AAGATCGCGTGGGTTCCAGTATCTTTCTTTCTCTAAGTTTCCATTTTCAGAAATAGTTATTATTTCTCCCGGTTTTACCTTTTCTACTCCCTTAATAATACTAAAGGGTTCAGGAACAAATCCAAAACGTAGATAAAAAGCGAGAACCTTTTTATTAATATCTTTTTTTAGGTTGGGCACTTTGTACAAGGCTTTCATCTCAGAGGCAAAAAAATATCCAGAGGAATCCTTAAAGTAATACAACGGTTTCACGCCGAAGCGGTCTCGAACGAGATACATCTTGTTCTGTCTTCCGTCCCACAGCGCAAAAGAGAACATTCCTCGGAATCTCTCTGTCATTCTTTTTCCCCACTGAACAAAAGAACGAAGAACCACCTCTGTGTCAGAGGAGGTATTAAAAGTATGTCCTATATTCTCCAGCTCTTTTCGAATCTCCTTATAATTATAGATTTCGCCGTTATAGGAGATGGAAATCTTTGCACCGCCATCTGCCACAATCGTCATGGGTTGATTAGCTCTTGAACTTAGGTCGATAACAGAAAGGCGGTGATGACCGAGAAAAGTTCCGGTATTTGATATATGTATAATACCTTTGGCGTCAGGTCCGCGGTGAGAAAGGGACTCTAACATCTTTTGAATTGTTTCTTCAGAAATATTTCTGCAAGAAACTCCTCCTATAATTCCACACATATAAGAAAGCAATTAATTTTTTTTATTTATCCCGGAAACTCGTGCAATCCCGGTTATATACAAAAGGAAAAACGGAAATATTTTATCGGTAAAAGAAACACCGGTCATCATGTTTAGGGCAAGTACTATCAAAATAAGAAGCGCTCCACTCTCCCAATATGTTCGCAATAATTTGTTTTGACCTGCTTTTTTTCTAACTTTTAAAAACCACCAGAAGACGCTTCCAAGAATCGCAAGATAAAGAGCCAACCCCGGAAAACCTGTTTCCGCAAAAATCATTGCGTATGTACTATGTGGGTCACGTGTTCGTATTATATCATGGTAGTTTGATACAAAATAGCGGAAATTTCGAGTACCGACTCCCAAAAAAAGATGATCTAACCCCATATTCCAAGAAATACGTAGAAAATCAATTCTATCTAAAGATGGTTCAAGAGCATCAGGTGTTAGTCGTGCTTCAATCCCTCTGAGAATGTTGTCTATTTGCACAACGCCCGTTCCGAATAATCCTCCTATAATTATTCCCGCTATAATTAATGGGATAACAATTTTCCGCGTACGAAAAATTCCATACATTCCCCATATTATACTTAAAATAATCCAAGCCCCCTTAGAGAATGAAAGAAAAGCCGCTATTGTTATAATTACACTCCATAAATAAACAAGAAAATGTGTTATCTTTTTTTGGACGAGCTGTGCAAGACAAAGAGCAAGAGGAAGAGCAAATACAAGATAGTAATAAAATGAATTTCTATTAATAAATTCATTATCAATTATAGGAAGATAGAACCAATATCGTGGGGCTAATGCCCATAAATATATAGCAGCGATAAGATTTGCTAAAATTCCGAGAAGAAACAGATAGGTCATCATTCTAAGGTGCCGTTCTTCCTGGATCACCCCCATCCCTATAAATACAATCACTCCGTAATAAGCGAGTCGCACAATGGGGCCAATATTTTCTATCTCTTTTATGGGAGCCATAAAAAGTGAAAGCATTTCCCAAAACACAAGAAGAGCAATAAGCAATCCTAATATTTTACCCTCTTTAGATGCCGTAATTTTAGCAAATCCAAATATGGAAATGGGAAGAAAAAATAAAATTATTACATCAAATATACTAAAATTTTGATAGAGGTTTGTGAAAGGGGCGTTGATTCCAAGCGCCGCAGCAAAACTAAATATATAAAGTAACCATGCCATATAATTATTCTGCTTTTTCATCTCGGAAAAGCAGTATTTGAAAACTAGAAACTAACAAGTCGTCTTCAGAAAAATCTTTGAATTTACTATTAATTTTGCTCTTGCTTATCGGGAACTTTCTAAACTTCTGTAAATCTATTATCTCATATTTAAATCCTATGTCTTTAAATATTTTAATCATCTCAGAGAACCTCAACCTATTAGTATAAAAACCGGAATTATAAATTGTATCTCTTTCCCAAAATTCTTCCGAAAACCTTAAATGGCTCAACGATCTTCCCAGATGGTCTCTTAGATCCACTTCGTGAGAACACACACCGCCGTCTTGTAGCACTCTTTTTATTTCTTTTATAGTGGGGATGAATTCATCTTTTTTAATGTGTTCTAAAACAGCGTTTGAAAAAACAAAATTTACTGAACTGCTTGGGATTTCTTTCAATGATTTAAGGCCGTTGGTCAAATATTTGTAATTAATATCCCGATTACACTTAATCCCTTTATTTTCTAAAAACTTCAGCAATGACGCGACCTTCTTGTCTTTATGTTTCTTGCCTACGAAATCTCCTTGGTCAACCAAATATGTAAATTTGCCCCCAAAGCAATTAGTAAAAACAGCAGACGAAATAGAATAACCAGGGCCTAATTCTAAAACAACAAAATCATTTTCAGGAAGGTACTTTTTTACTGCCGAAAAATGTTTGTTAAAAACTTGAAATTCTCTTCCGTAACCATCTTTCCCGTAGTCAAATATCTTTATTCTCAAAAAAAAGGATGTTAATCCCAACTTTCCTGTGGTTATCTTGAGAACCATTTTTATCCACCAAGGCACTTTTTCCTTTAAAAAATTCATAAAACTTACTCTATTTTAATAATTCTCGGTATAAGGATTCGTAGTTCTTAGCCATTTTTTTAACAGAAAATTTTTCTTCTACAACTTTTCTCGCGCCTTTAGTTATTTTCTTTCTTTCTTCTTTCGAAAGATTCAAGACATATTCTATTTTTTCTGCCAATGCCTTGCTATCCCCGGCGCCAACTAGAAATCCGGTTTTATTATCTTCAATAATTTCAGGGACGGCGCCCATTTTGGTGCTTACTACAGGTAATCCCGCACAAACAGCTTCAAACGTAGCCAGAGAAAATCCCTCATGTAAAGACGAAGTAACAAAGATATCAGAGGCATGTAAATAACTGGAAATATCTTCTATTTCTCCCAAAAGAATAACGATTTTACTTAATCCCAATCTTTTTATTTTAACTTCTATCCTTTTTCTCTCTTCACCCTCGCCTATTATAAATAAAATAATATTATCACTACGGCGTCGAGATTTAAGGTAATAAATTGCTTCAACTAAATAATTATAGCCCTTTTCTTTTGCCAATCTGCCAATGGAGAT
>CAZDIG010000055.1:0-3348 GCA_964505465.1 uncultured Candidatus Saccharibacteria bacterium | reverse complement strand
TTTTTTTATTTCCCTTCCACAATTTTAATCTCCTCCTCCGTCAAGCCGTATAATTTATAAACTTTTTTCAATTTCTGGATATAATTTATCAATTTCTTTTTGCAAGTCAATCGTATAATACAGCGAAGTAATTACTTTCAAAAAATGTTCAACGTCTAAAGATAATAAAGATTTCCCAACCCTATCCCTTAACCACTTGTCTAAAACCTGATAACCACCAATATAATAATTCCAAACTTGCGGCGTTATCATACCGAAATACTGATTATCGTTTATATAAAGCCGCTTTTGCTTTTCGTCATAATATCTTTTCGTTACCACGCTATCACCGACAACAGGAAATGTTGTATTAGAATTTTCCAATTTTTCCGACTTTAACAAGTGCAAATCAACCAACTTTTTGCCTATTTCTGTTATCTTATAAAAAAGCTTATCATCTTTAGTAAACGGAATCCGAGGAAAATCAATCTTTAAGAATTCGTTGTATTTTTTACGATAGATATTTGAATACAAAACAGCATAAATATAATTAAAAATCTTTTCCGGTTCTACTTGCTTGCCAAAATCTTTTTCTAATTTACTATAAAAATCCTGATTAATATTTGGCTTTTTATTAGATTTCCTCCTTAAGGTATGCTGAACGCCAGCCAAATCCAATTTTTCCTGCCCGCTGGAAATTACATAGTGTTTTTCTTCGTGGAGATAAAGCGGGAAAACATAAGCGCTTTCTTTCGTTTGTAGAGATAGCAGACAAATATCTGGTGCAAACTGTGAAACAAACCCATGTTTAAATGGGAAGGTTGACAGTTGCTTACTTGTAATAAGCGCCAAATTATTTTCGTCCATTTTCCAAATATTTTCATCCCGAGATCTCTCAATTAAATTTTTGTCGTAATAAATCCATTGAGTATCAAAAAGTCTATAGGAATATTTTCTAAATAGCTCATCTTTAATCTCGTTTTTTGTAAATTCTTCGCGGGCTTTTCTTATTTTCCAAGTCCCAGTATCCTTTAGATCAAAAGCTGATATCAAAGTTTGGTCATCAAGTTTTTTATTTGAAAACATCATTAATTTTCTTTCTAATTTGTCTTTCGAATTATCCAAAACGAAACCGTCCCTATGTGTTTTAACGCCGCTCGAAAACTCGCTGAAGATACTTACAAGAGGAGTGAATCTGCTATATCCTTTTTCTCCCTTCATGTCCTTAAAAACAAAATAATAATTTGGCTCTTTCAATTCTAGGTCTTGCAATTTAATACTTTTAATATCGTGCGCTTCCAAAAATTTATATTTTTCTTCTCTTAAACCGTAGAGGTCGATATATTTAATTTCTTTTTTGACTTCTTCCGACTTAATCATCAAAATAATACATACCCCTTGCTGTATATCAAAAACATTCTCATCTTTGCCGCCTTTGGGAGTTTTTTCTTGACGTTTCAAGTTGCCGTGTAAATTTAAAATATAAATTTCATCAAAATCTTCGGCTAATTTGCACCGCATATCGCGGTGAATCAGGCCATCTAAATATGAGTTATTCGTTATCATTCCGACAATTCCCTGCCCTGCCTGTTTAATTTTCCAATGGGCAAAAGCAATAAATTTTATATAGTCATCTGAAAGCGGCTGAATATTACGTTCTTGTTTTCTAACATTTTCCTTATAGCTTTCGTATAATTTCTTATAATCAGAATCTTCTTTTATAATATTCGCCGAGCTCACCGAATATGGCGGGTTGCCCATTATTACTAAAATTGGAGTTTCTTTTTTAATTTTCAGCGCTTTTTCTGATTCTTCGGTTAACGCATGCGGAAAGCCAGGAAGAGTGCTCGTCACGTGTTCTTTAAAGTCCAAAGTGTTTGTTAAATATAGATTGAACTTCTCATCAATTCCAAATTTATAACCGAGTTCTTCCAATAATAATGAGATTTTTAGATGGCCAATGATATATGGCGCCATCAGAAGTTCAAAGGCATAGAAATTTTTAAGAATATGATCTTTGACAATTTGCGTCCAAGCGCCGGCTTTGGGGCTTTTTTTAATTTCATCATGAGCTATGCTGATAGCATTAGATGGAAAAGTTAATGTCCCTGAAGCGGGATCAAGAATCGTCACCCCGTCAGAAGCAAAGCCATATTTTTTGCCAAACTTTTCTTTAAGGAGATTGTTTATAGATCGAGTGATGAAAGAAACCACCGGAAAGGGCGTATAATAAACTCCTCTGGCTTTTCGTTTTTTCGGATCGTATTCTTTTAAAAATGTTTCATAAAAATGCATTAAAGGGTCGTCTCCGCCTTTTTTAAAATGCAATTCTTCTCTGATTTTTTCTATATCCGCGTAAGCTAAAACGGTAGCGATATCATCAACATAAACCGCAGCGGCTTCCGGCAGAGCATTAGATGAAATTAACGAAAAAGTGTCGTGCAAAATTTTTATATTTTTAGGAATCAACCTCTCTGCTATGAATCTATCAAATTCGTCCCTATTTTTTTGTTTCAACCTAGCTGAAAAAAGACCGTAAACGATTGTTTGCGCATAAATGTCGGCGAAATCATTTTTTGAAAGATTCGCTATCAGATATTCTTTAAAAGCTTCGTATATCCTGTCTATTTCTTCTGCTTTTTCGTCATTCAATAAATAACTGATTTGACTGGGGATTAAAGCCGCGCGGCTTGCCAATTCTTTTGCTAAAGATTTAGCGGTTTTTCTCTCCGGAATATAGAAAGAAAAAAATGCTTCCAGCAATTCAAAAAAATCTTTTTCATTCTGATAGGGTGGCACATTGTTCAATTTTAAAAGTCGCGGCTGTCCAATTTTTACTTTTTTTATCCATTTACCCTTGCTTTCGTCAACGGCATCTCTCCGCCACAACCAAAAATCAAAATAATTAGTAAAAATAAAATTGGGCAGCTTTTGTTTATACCGCTCAATTTGCTCTGAATCTTCTATGACTCCCAATTCTTCATTCTCTAAATCTTTAGCTTCAACATAACCAATAAGTTGCTTACCTTTTCTTATGGTTAAATCTGGAATTCCCGCTTTAGTTTTTTTCGACTGAATAGTTATGTTTGGATCAAAGCCCTTTGACTTTAAAAAGCTATCCAGTAATTTTTTCAGATCCGAATAATAGCTTGGCTCGGTAGCGTCACCAGCTTTGTGTGTTTTGTGAATATCTTGAAAATATTGATTCAACATAGAATTGTCTTTTCCTTAGCTTTTTGCCTGTCCATTTTTCAATTTTTATCAAAAATTACCCTATCATCATTTTACCCCAAACCCCGCTTTTTTTCAAACCGAGCCCCGTTAGAAGTTTACCGCGCAAAATATCGAATCTAATGAAAAAGCCGATAG
>CAZDIG010000054.1:0-3390 GCA_964505465.1 uncultured Candidatus Saccharibacteria bacterium | reverse complement strand
ATCCTCTGGATTTTGCTCAAAGAAAGTTCGGATTTCGTCCAATAGACACCACATTAATCCAGTATCTAGGGTATCTATGAAAAACAATAAACAAGATGTAATACCGCTAATTTTTGACACCTATTTAGGCATCATCAGAAACAGCGTTGGTTCAAAGCTGTTTTGCAACTTTTACGCGAAAATTAACGGCAAGAAAACCGACATAATGTGCAACGGAGAACTTTCTTGTGCATTTTACGTTTCGTCGGTTTTAGCCTTGTTTAAGTTTATCGGAGAAGTTCACAGAACAGTTGATTCCACCATAAAAGATTTGAAAGCATCGGGTTACAAAAGAATTATTAAACCAAAGGTTGGGAGTATTTTGGTTTGGGAGAAAGTAGATTTTGGCAACAACAATATTCATAAACACATTGGTTTCTTTATAGGCGGTGGTAAAGCGGTTAGTAATAGCTATAAGTTAGGACACCCCGTAGTGCATAACTGGAACTTCAACAACAAGAGAAAGGTTGATATGATACTTTGGAATCCGAAAATTCGGCCAGAAAAACAATAATCTAGTTCCACCTTGCACATACTAAGTCCATTATATTTTTTATATGTCGCTTTCTATCGGAATAGTCGGTTTGCCAAACGTTGGGAAATCTACCCTATTTAAAACTTTAACCAAGAAAGAGGTAGATATTGCCAATTATCCTTTCTGCACAGTAGACCCTAATATTGGGGTCGTTTTGGTTCCGGACGAAAGAGTGGATAAATTAGCCGAATTAACCCACTCTGCAAAAAAGATTTATACGACCATTGAATTCGTTGATATTGCGGGTTTAGTAAAAGGAGCAAGCGAGGGAGAGGGCTTGGGCAATAAGTTTTTAGCAAACATTAGGGAAACAGACGCAATATTATATGTGCTTCGAGCTTTTTTAAGGTCTGATGTTATAAATACCCAAACAGCAGTGAATCCGTTAAAAGAAAAAGAAATCTTAGATATAGAACTGATTTTGAAAGACATTGATACTGTTTCAAAGAGAATAGAAGGATTGGGAGGAGATGTAAGGGCCGGCAAGAAAGAAGCGGTTAAAGAATTTGAGATATTAAAAAAAGCAAAAGATTTTTTAACACAGGAAAAGATTTTAATTGAACAAGGATTTTCTGAAGAAGAAACTAAAGTTCTAAAGGGTTATCAATTGTTAACTTTTAAACCAAGATTATATTTATTAAATGGTAAAGACGAGGAGGTTGATAAAAATACTTTAGAAATTTTTAATAAAAACAAGTGGCCATTTTTAATCGTAGATTTACTGACGGAACTTGAGGTAGTCGATTTCAATCGCGAAGAAAGAAAATCTTTAGGAATTCCTCTAGAGTCCGAATTAGACATTATTATTAAAAAGTCATACGAATTGCTTGATTTAATTACTTTTTTTACTACTGCCACTATTGGCGAAATAAGGGCTTGGGCTATTAAAAAAGGAACTAAAACGCCGCAAGCAGGAGGGGTAATCCACAGCGATTTTGAAAAGAACTTTATTAAAGCGGAGGTTATATCCTGGAACGATTTATTAAACGCTAACGGCTACGCTACCGCAAGAGAGACTGGTCAGATTCGCACCGAAGGAAAAGAATATGTCGTTCAGGACGGCGATGTCATAGAAATAAAACACGGGTAAATCAGTTGAGTTTTTAAAAAGTTATCCACAGGACGATAACTTTTTTTATTTTTTACTTGTTTTTTGCTATAATAAGATAATCATTCCAAAGGTCGATTAAATATTTTAAGCAAAAGTATAAAAAATGATTATAAAAACTTGGACTGATATCACAATTGAGGCCCTACAAGGTCTCTGGGCAGGAGTTCTAGAATTCATTCCAAACTTAATTGGAGCAATAATCGTTTTTGTTATCGGTTGGATTGTGGCAATCGGAGTAGGGAAGTTGGTGGAGAAAATTTTAGACGCGATAAAATTTAACAAAGTGTTTGAAAGGGGCGGCTGGAAAGAAGCTATGGCAAAAGCCGAATTAAAGGTAGACGCCACCAGATTCGTCGGAGCAATAGTTAAATGGACTTTGGTAATTGTATTTTTGTTAGCAGCAGTTGAGATTATGGGACTCGATCAATTTGCTGATTTCCTAAAAAGCATCTTAGCTTATCTACCGAATGTTATAGTCGCAACGCTTATCTTTGTTGTTACCATAATAGTTGTTGATATTGTAGAAAAAATAGTGAGAGCATCGGTAGAAAGAATTAAGGTGGGATATGGCCATTTAGTAAGCTTAATTGTAAAATGGTCAATCTGGATTTTCGCGATACTAACCATTTTACATCAGCTCAAAATTGCCAGACCCTTTATGGAGACTTTGTTTATAGGAGTTGTGGCGATAATTGTTATTACCTGCGGACTTGCTTTTGGACTCGGCGGGAAAGAAACAGCGGCTGAAATTTTAGAAAGCGTGAAAAAGAAAGTGAAAGGTCAATAATAAGATCCGAAAAGAACTTGTGTTAGAACTCTTTAGAAGAGAGGAAACAATTTGTGTTTTCTTCTCTTCTTTTTTGCGGGGGCTTGACAAGAAGTTTAAAATGAATAAAATAGAGATAGTGTATGAGTATGAAAAATTTAGAAACCATTTTACATAAAAGAAGCGGCTAATTTTTGATTGTCGTTAATTATTCGCAAGCCGCTTCCCAAAGCGGTTTTTAATTTTTTATACTGTTCTTTGAAAAAACAATAGAATAATAAAAAGATACTTAAAATCTGTATCTATCCGTAAGAAAGCAGTTACTTTTACAAGCAGATGGCGGATGCCTTGGGATATTGAGGCGATGAAGGACGCGGCGTAGCTGCGATAAGTCTCGGGGAGGTGTGTAGCAACCTTTGATCCGAGAATCTCCGAATGGGGAAACCCAATTTCGCGATAAACGAAATTACCCGAACCGTAAGGGACGGGAGTAAACCCGGGGAAGCGAAACATCATAGTACCCGGAGGAAAAGAAACCAAGGTTTCGCACATTTTCGAAGTTTGCGAAACACATTCCCTTAGTAGCGGCGAGCGAAGAGGGAACAGCCTAAACCCACAATAATTTCGCAAGAAGTTAGAGTAGGTGTCGTAAGAAGATAGCGTCTGGAGCTTGAACACATATTTTTATGTGTTTGATCTCTAGGAGGAGAACATTTAGACGAAGTTTGGTTAATCGAAACTCCCTGGAAAGGGGTACCAAAGATGGTAATAGTCCAGTAGGTAAAAATCACTTCGTGCTCCTTGCTGTTTATCTTGAGTACCATCGGACACGAAAAGCCGGTGGGAAACACCCCGAACTAATCGGGGAAGGCTAAATACTCAATATCACCGATAGTGAACTAGTACCGTGAGGGAAAGGTGAAAAGTAGCCCGGTGAGG
>CAZDIG010000053.1:0-3422 GCA_964505465.1 uncultured Candidatus Saccharibacteria bacterium | reverse complement strand
ATGGACGGAAATTTTACCTATAAAAGCCAAGAAGTTATTATGTTGGCCCAGTCAATTGCTCAAGAGAGAGGCCAGCATCAAATTGACGCGCTCCACCTACTTTTAGCGCTCATTGTCCAGGAAGGAAGCGTTGTTTTGACTATTCTTCAAAAACTGGGAGTGGATATTGAAAATTTAAAAAAGAAAATAGAAAAAGCTTTAAAGGAAATCCCCAATATTACAACGCCGGCGTCTTTCGGACAATTTTATCTGACTCAAGATATGGCAAAAGTTTTGGAGCGAGCAAAACAGGAAACCGTTAAAATGGGCGACGAGTTTATTTCAGTTGAGCATCTTTTCCTGGCTTTATTTGATACCAGCACCAAATCTAAAGAAATTCTGGAAAAGACTCCTTTTTTGCAGCCCGAAGAAGAATCGCCGGTTTTAAAATCAGGCAATCTTAATTACAATGTGGTTTCAAAAGTTATATCCCAGATTCGCGGCGGAACCAGAATCACCGACCCGAATCCCGAGTCAAAATACCAAGTAATTGAAAAATACGCCAGAAACT
This sequence comes from uncultured Candidatus Saccharibacteria bacterium, assembly GCA_964505465.1. Taxonomy (GTDB): domain Bacteria; phylum Patescibacteriota; class Minisyncoccia; order Minisyncoccales; family Staskawiczbacteraceae; genus CAZDIG01. Next base: position 2,872 of record CAZDIG010000053.1, on the reverse strand, counting down.
TGACTCAGTTAGCAAGAGAGGGAAAGCTTGACCCGGTAGTCGGCAGAGAGAACGAAATCAGAAGGGTAATGCAGATTATTTCGCGGAGGACAAAAAATAATCCTGTTTTAATAGGGGAGGCCGGGGTTGGAAAAACGGCAATTGTGGAAGGATTAGCCCAGAAGATTGTTAAAAAAGAAGTGCCGGAGTTTTTAAGGAGCAAACAAATCATCGCTTTGGATTTAGGGGCCTTGATTGCGGGAACGAAATATCGCGGAGAATTTGAAAATAGGGTAAAAGCGTTGCTAAAAGAAATTAATCGGGCGGCCGGAAAATATCTTTTGTCTATTGATGAGCTTCATACTTTAGTGGGAGCCGGTGCGGCAGAAGGCGCGATTGATGCTTCAAATTTATTAAAGCCGGCTTTGGCTAGGGGCGAACTTCGGGCAATCGGAGCCACTACTCTAAAAGAATATCAAAAATATATTGAGAAAGATCCGGCTTTGGAAAGAAGATTTCAGCCGATTTATGTGCAAGAGCCAACCCCCGAAGATGCGACAGCGATTCTGCGGGGAATTAAAGAGAAATACGAGCTTCACCATGGAGTTAAGATTAAAGATTCCGCGCTTGTGGCGGCGGTTGAGTTGAGTAACCGCTATATCACAGACAGATTTCTGCCGGACAAAGCCGTGGATTTGATGGACGAAGCGGCTTCCGCTTTAAGATTAGATATTGAATCGGAACCCTCGGGATTGGAGGTATACAACAAAGAAATCACAAAGCTTGAAATTGAAAAGCAGGCTATAAAAAGAGAAAAGGGCTCGGAAAAAAGATTAAAAGCCATTGAGAGGTCTTTAGCCGACCTTAAAGAAAAATCAAATGAAATCAATGCAAAATGGAAAACTGAGAAAGAGTTGATTGATAAAATCAAAGAAATAAAAAAACAAATTGACAATCTTTATTACCAAACGGATATTGCCCAAAGAGAAGGAGATTTAGAAAGGGTGGCGGAAATAAAATATGGAAGAATTCCTGATCTCTTAAAAGAAATTAATACAACCGAAAAAAAATTAATAAGAATTCAAAAAGTCCATAGATTTTTAAAAGAGGAAGTGACGGAAGAAGAAGTGGCGAAGGTTGTCTCGCGCTGGACCGGCATTCCGGTAATGAAATTAATGACAGAAGAAGCTAAAAAATTGGAAAGAATGGAGGAAAGTTTAACAAAAAGAGTAATTGGGCAAAGCGAAGCGATTGAGGCGATTTCCCGGGCTATCCGAAGATCAAGGGCCGGAATTTCTGAAGAAAATAGGCCCTTGGGCTCCTTCTTGTTTTTAGGTCCTACCGGCGTCGGCAAAACAGAAACAGCGCGGGCTCTTGCCGAGTTTTTATTTAACGACGAAAAAGCTTTAATCAGGCTGGATATGTCGGAATATATGGAGCGTCACACTGTTTCTAAAATCATCGGTTCTCCGCCGGGCTACGTTGGCTATGAAGAAGGAGGCCAAGTGACGGAAAAAATCAGGAGAAGGCCTTATGCGGTGGTTCTCTTGGACGAAATTGAAAAAGCTCACCCCGAAGTTTTCAATATTTTACTTCAAATTCTGGAAGACGGCCGGCTTACCGACTCAAAAGGAAGAATCGCATCCTTTAAAAATACTATTTTGATTATGACTTCAAACATCGGCTCCGAATTTATCAGCCAATTGTCGCCGGTCGGTTTTCTGTCAAAAGAAGACACTGGCAAAAAAGAATCTTTAAAGGAAAAAATAATGGAAAGATTAAAGGAGGAATTCCGGCCGGAATTCTTGAATAGAATCGACGAAATTATAATTTTCAATTACCTCCGCAAGCCGGAAATTAAAAAAATCGTTGAACTGGAGCTGGAAAAAGTGGAAAAGAGGTTAAAGACAAAAGATATTGGAATTAAAGTTTCCGAAAAAGCAAAAGAACTTCTGGCAGAAAAAGGGTTTGACCCCAATTTTGGGGCTCGTCCTTTAAAGAGGTTAATCCAGAGATTAATTCTTGACCCCTTAGCTTTAAAAATCGTCACTAATGAAATTAAAGAAGGAGAAAGGGTTTTAGTTGATGTTTCTGATAGTAAAATCGTTTTTCAGTCGTTAAAAACAATTAAAATTACAAAACAGAAAAAAGCGGCAGGAAGCCTGGTAAAATAAATGATAAAGAAAATTCTGAAAATTTTTGCTATTTTGATTTTAGGGGCCTTTGGTGGGCTCATTTTTCAGTTTTTTCTTTTTCCTTATTTAATTACCAGTCCTTATTTTGAAAATTTTGAATTTATAAAAATTTTAAAAGAAAGGCAGGTGATTATTAACCCCAAAGAAGAAATTATCGTTCAAGAAAATATCGCTTTGGAAAAAGCGATTGAGAAAGTGGAAAAATCGCTGGTTGGCGTGAAAACAAAAACTAAAGAAGGGAAAATTTTGGAGGGCTCCGGCTTTATAATCAGCTCCGATGGTTTAATGGTAACGCTGTCAGATCTTTTGCCCGCCGGTTCTGAAATTAATTTTTTTGTTGGTGGAGAAACCCTTCATCTTGTAGATGGCGAGGGGAAAATTTTAAAAAGAGATTCAACACAAAATTTGGTTTTAGTTAAATTGGAAAAAGAAAGTTTAATAACCTGCGGTTTTGCCGACCCAGAAAAAATAAAACTAGGAGAAAGAGTTTTTTTGGTCGGAGTAATTTTTGACAAAAAAGAGGGTCCTCAAAAAATAGTGAACGAAGGAATTATAAAAATTTTTAGCGAGAACTATATCAAAACAAATATTTTCGAAAAATCCGTACTTAAAGGAAGTCCTCTTTTTGACATCGGGGGAAATTTTTTAGGGTTAAACACGATTGACAGCGAGGGAAGGGTAATTTCTATCCCGGTCGC
>CAZDIG010000052.1:0-3618 GCA_964505465.1 uncultured Candidatus Saccharibacteria bacterium | reverse complement strand
TACGGAATGCATCACGACCCTTTCAATACAACCACCTTTTTGATAATTAAGAAAAGTTAAAACTCTCTTTAATAAAAGATTCTTAAATTTTTTAAGGTTTTTTGATTTGATTTTTTGAACTTTCTTCAATTCGTCCCTTAGTTGTTTAACCCGCGCCCATAATAAGATAATGTCGTTAAGAAAGTTCTTAGCACAATTCTTAATCAAACATCGTAGAGTGGTTAGCAGAAATCTGATATACTACATAAAAGGACTAAGGTTTGGATTTAAACATCGATTTTATTAATAAAATTTATTTAAATACTTATTTTTAAGACCATTATGAGGTATTGTCAGAAAAAATTTAATATTCAATACAAAGCTACTTTTGATACCATTGACGCCAATAATATTATAAAAGTTTGGGTGGTCCAACCGTTAACTTTTTTATGCCAACAAATAGAAAATTTTTCAATTTCTCATAAACCAAAAAAATATTATAAAGATATACAAGGAAATAAAATTTTATATTTTGAATTCAAAAATCCCAAAAAGATTGCTATCCAAATAAACATTAAGGCGATACTAGGGAAGCACAAAATTAATTTAAAGAAAAAAAAGGTTTTTTTACCACCAATTTCTACGAAATTATTTAAACAATATACAAAAAGCGAAAAATTTTTAGAACAAACCCCAGCCATAAAAGAGTTAACCTGTCAAATAACAAAAACCGATGATTCTATCTTAGACAAACTACAATCAATTTTTAATTTTATTGTTAGAAACTTTAAATATTGCTACCCAGTAAAAAAAAGGGGCGTTAAGTATTTGAATCTAAAAAACCTTAAAGGTGACTGCGGAGAATATTCAAGTTTGTTTATCACAATGTGCAGAGTTTTAAAAATCCCCGCCAGAAACCAAACCGGCTTTGTTATTTTCCCAAAACAAAAAAAGATAACTGAACATGGCTGGTCAAATATTTATTTAAAGCCTTATGGTTGGGTAGATATTGATACTCAATATGCCTCTCTTGAAAAAAATATCGGTAAAGGATTTAAAAAATATTTTGCTCAAAGAAACGATTACAAAATAACTTTTACAAACGGTTTTAATATTCCCATAAAACCATCTATCCCATATAGTTACAAAAAAGATTATTGGAATAAGTTTGGTTTGCCTTTAAGCAATAATTCAGTTCAAACCCTACAACCAATAGTTTTTTCTTCTAAAAAAAAAGTGCAATTTAAAGATAGTATTAGGCTAATTTAAACCCAAATCAAAAAAAAGACCCTGATTAAATTCACTAATTTAATCAGGGTCAAAGGGCTTTTTCCTAGCCCTTTTTGGATCTGGCCGAGGACGAAGGGCAGCCTTTATGGGTGGCTGCGACGACGAGCGACTTCGTGTCGCCCTTCATCTTGGCGGCTGGCGGAGTGTAAGTCTTTTTCACCATTGTTCTCACCTCCTTTCGTTTGCAAAAAGTGATTGATTTTAGATATACGACAATTTTCTGGAGACAGTCCCAAAAGATCTCCCCCTTCCAGAAAAGCTAAACCTGGACACCGAGCACAAAAAGCGAGTAACTCGCAATTAGAACATTTTATAAGATCACGAATAGTCAATTGACGCAAATATTTAAGTTGTGGGGAATTGTGCCAAATTTGAGAAAAGTTGTCTTTTTTTAAATTACCTACCTCATAAAGCAGCTGATTGCATGGCAAAACTTTCCCCGCAGGAGTAATCGCACAACTATTAAAACCACTATAACAGGGGGCGGCATCAAGTATGTTGGAGAATCCGAAATAAAACTGGTGATCCTGAAATGGCTTACGTCCGGCGTAAAGACCAGAGATTTCTTTATCTTCTAGAAAATCTCTTAATTGTTCATCATTAAGCCGGAGAGAGAAGGTATCTTGCAAACCATTATTACGGGCAGTAATAATGTGGCTTGGTGAAATCAAACAACCCAATGATTCAGCAAGATTTTTTACTGCATGCCGTTCATGGAAATTTATCTTCATTAACGGGAAAGCAATCTCCACTTTTATGCCTGCTTCCGTTAAAAACTCAATACCTTTTAATGTTTTTCTAAACGATCCAGGCAAACGAGTAATGGAATCATGAGTTTCTGGAGTTGCTCCATAAAGACTTATCTGAATACGTCTCACAGGGTGTTGTGTTAGTATTTCTGCAATATCCTGAGTAATAAGAGTACCGTTACTGAGAATATCAATGACAAAATGTAGGTTGCCGGCATACTCTATAATATCAAGTGCGTCGCGACGAGCAAAAAACTCTCCTCCAGTAAAAGACACAAACAAACAACCTTCAATCGCGATCTCGCCAAGAATACGCTTAATCTCTATTAGCGAAAGAGCGGGTTGATTTCGATCCATATAACAATGGATACATCTTTCGTTGCAGGCGTAGGTTGTTTCAAAAGTTATAGCGAATGGAGTAAGTTTTTCGATAGCTTTCATTTCAATCGCCAGCAGGACATTTTCCCCAGCTTCTTCGTCTTCGTCTTTGTCTGGCTTAGATTCCTCATTTTCAAGTTTAATAAAACCTATTGAGTTGGCCTCCCGAAGGAAAGCAACGATATCCCGTTTCGCTTTCCTTCTATCAAGTGAATATTCCTTGACTAACAAATTAACTAATTCATCAAAGTTCAAACCCCTGTCCAACGCCTCCCATAATTGAGAAGCAGTTTCGTTCCAAATGACAATTTGCTGATTAACACAGTTAAAAGCTACTACCTCAGAGCCAATAAAACGCCAACCAACCCTCGGGTTTATTCTTAACTCGTTATTCATTATCTATCACCTCTTTTCTGTTTTTTCTGAACTATTCACTTTTCAAAGCCGAGAATACTCCGATGAACTCAGTATAAGCCGTTCTCAGCGTGCTATTCTTAGAATAGTAAATATCACCTCCCCCGTCAATCTCTGTTTGTATCTAAGCTCCTTCCCAAGCGGGAAGTGCTTAATACGTGCAAGCGGCCAAGCAACTGCCACTAAGTGGCATTCAAGGGGCTAGAGAAAAATGTTATAATTTCTTTAGCCCCAATTTATTTTTATGGACAAAATCGCATTAAGAAAAATTAATCCATCAGACAAAAAATATTTTGCGAAATGGTGGATAGATAAAGAATTGATTAAATTAACAAGCGGAATTTTAAGAACCGTTTCTGATAAAAAAGTTGAGAAATATTTTTCGATGATGCTCGCTAGTAAAAGGGATCACTATTTCATAATTCTTGTGAAAGAAAAAGTTGTTGGACATATTTCGTTGATGAAAAGGGCTAGAAATTGGTACGAAACTCAAATTGTTATTGGAGAGAAAAACTATTGGAACAAAGGAATTGGAACCAGGGTCATACAATCACTCCTGAAAAAAGCAAAAAGATTAGGGATCGGCAAAATTTATTTAGAAGTTAGGCCCGCTAATGTACGAGCAATTAGAGCTTACGGAAAATGTGGTTTTATTGCAACGAGAATAAAAAAATATCCTCGTAATAAATATCTCCCCGAAACCTTAAGAATGGAGTTGATTTTTTGCTAAATTTGTGATAAAAAATAAGATATATGGACGGAAATTTTACCTATAAAAGCCAAGAAGTTATTATGTTGGCCCAGTCAA
>CAZDIG010000051.1:0-3654 GCA_964505465.1 uncultured Candidatus Saccharibacteria bacterium | reverse complement strand
GGAAAAACTTGCCGTCTTTACCAATCAGCTGCCTCAAAGATTATCAAACTCCCTAATGAGGATAGGGACTGGCTGGGAATTCATACCACTCGGTTAAATAGCCATTTACTTAGAACAATTTTTCGGAGAGTGGCTTATCCGGTAATTTTAGATGAGCCTAAAAAACCGATAAAAAATGATTGGAAATTATTAGTTGCTGCTGGCTGGCGACCTGGTTGGTCAACTGATTATATCGCCGTATTATTGGCCAGAAGATTTAAAATAAAGGAAATTATTAATGCCGGCGATGTTCCCTTTGTCTATGATAAAGACCCTGATAGATATAAAAATGCCAAAGCTTTTAAGAAAATTTCTTGGCGAGATTTTCGGAAAATAGTCGGCTGGCGCTGGGCTCCGGGTTTGTCCACTCCCTTTGACCCGATTGCTGCGAAAGAAGCCCAAAAATTAAAAATCCGTGCCATTATTATTTTAGGAACGGAAATTAAAAATTTTGAGAAGGTTTTGTTAGGTAAAAAATTCAGAGGAACAGTAATTGGACCATAAACCCTATGATAATTTTTGGCGTCGCAAAAAGGCTGGGGTCTCCCAGATTTTTTCTTTTTCTAACAACTCCTGCTCAGCCGCCTGGGTTTCTTTTCTTATCTGAAGAGCATTTTTCCTAATTTTTTCGGTTTCAGTTGGTGGCTGGTTTTCCACCTTTTCCTTAACTCCTTTTGGAACCTCGATTTTTATTTTTTTGGGTTTAGATTTCTTGGGTTTTTTTACTGTTTTTGCTTTCTTTTCAACCGGAGGAGTTTTTTCAATAATTTTTTTTAGGGGCCCGCTTGCGGGACTCCAACCCCCCCTCCTCCCTCCCAAACTTTCGTTTGGGCCCCTCGGGCGGCGGGTGGGTTGTAGTCTTTTCTTCGGTTTCTTGGGAAAAATCTTTATTTGGCAACCAGTAGCTAATAAAGTGGTTTGAATAATATCAGAATATTTCGGGTAGCCGCCCCCGTGGCGGGTGTGAGAAACTCCAAAAATGATTTTTGCTTCCTTGTTAACCAATTCTGAGATGGTTTTTGAAATTTGGCTAACCTCTGCCAGCTGTAAATCTCGCTCCCCAGCGATATTTAATAAAACACCTTTAGCTCCCCGAATACTATAAGGATAAAGAGGATTGTTCAAAACTTTTTCCACAACTTCCTTTGCCGCTCCTTCCTTCTTCTGAACTTTAACCGTATTCAAATAGGACAATTTTCCCTGACCACCGAGAATTGTCTTTAAATCAGCGAAATCAATATTGATTAAGCCTGGCTCGTAAATCATCTCAATTAAACCCTCTAAACTTTCAGATAGCATTTTATTTATAGCCGAGAGGGCTACTTTCAGAGGGGTTTTTTTATCAATAATTTGGAAAATTCTCTCATTGGGAATAACTAGAAAGGCATTGACTCTTGGTTTTAATTTTTCTAAAGCAGAGAGGGCTATCTCCATTTTCTTTTCTCCCTCAAATTTAAAGGGCAAAGTAAAAATCCCAAAAGTAAGATTGCCAAGGCTTCTCGAGATTTTAGCGAAAATGGGGGCTGCTCCCGAACCCACTCCTCCCCCAAGCGAGACAACAATAATTAAAAGGTCCTGATTTTCTAATAACTTTTTAATTCTTCCTCTTTCATTTTGAGCAGCCATTTCTCCCAATTCAGCATTCATCCCGGTTCCTAAACCATGGGTAAGACTTTCGCCAAATTGAAAACGAATCACTTTCCGACTGACCGCTCTTAAGGATTTGAGATCGGTATTAGCCGCAACAAAAGTAGCTTTTTTGACCTTTTGAGCAATTTCTGAAACAATGTTCCCTGCTCCCCCGCCAATTCCAATCACCCTGATTTTGGTTTTCTTAATTTTTTCAGCTTCGGCTTCTTTCGGCCCGACTACGGCTAATGGTTTTTTAGATACTTTTTTCGGCATTAATTAAGTTTACCCCGTTAATACTTTTGGGTCAAATACTAGTCTTTTTCGACCCGGAAACCCAAAGGCGCCTCTGGGACCACAGCTGTTTCAATCTTGCCAAACTTTTCTTCGTATTTTCGGAGATTTTCTTCCATTGCTTTTAACATTCTTTTTATGTGGCCAGGACTCATAATTACTCTCGTAGCCAAAATTCCTTCTGGTGGCGTCGTTAAAAAGAAATCTAAAACGAATTCTTCTTTCGTGTGTAACACCTGCATCAGATTGGAATAAACCCCTTTTAAATCCTCGTCCTTGACTCTAATTTTAATTTCTTCTGTAGCCATATTTTTAATTATTTAATTTATATTAAAGACCTTTGTTTTTTTATCCTATCAAAAAATCGCCCCCTCGGCGACTTTTACTTATCGTAAATACGTCAAGTTTAAAGCCATTTTTTCTTTCGGAAGTAATAAATTAAAACAGCTCCCAAAGAAATCATTAATCCTAAAATGGCATAAAAACCAGATGGATTAGCGCTTACAGGAAGAAATCGGAAATTCATACCATAAATACCGGCAATAAGGGTGGGCACCATCAAAATTACTGTAAGAGCAGTCAGTCGCTTCATGACTTCATTGAGGGTATTGGAAAGAATTGATAAGTACCCTTCGAAAGTTGTTGCCACCATATCGCGCATCAAGTCAGTTTTATCGCTGAGCCGTATTAAATGGTCAAAAACATCCTGAAAATAGGGAATATTTTTTACACTTATAAATTTTCCCTCAAATTGCCTTAAGGTAAGCACTAAATCGCGTAAGGCAACCAAATTTCTTCTAAAGATAATAACCTTACGTTTGTTAGCAAGAAGTTTGGCTACCGGCTCTTTGGTGGGTTGCAAGAAAAGCTTTTTCTCAACCCTATCTAAGTCTTCATCTAAATTGTCCAACAATGGAAAATATTTATCAGCCAGGGAATCTAAAAGCAGGTAAAGAATAAAGTCAGGACCTCTTGAAAAAAGAGCTGGATTTTTTGGCAGTGTTTCACCACTTCATTATCTCCACGTAATTCTCGACTGGCAATTGTGACAATGCGTTCCTTTGACAAAAAACAAAAGAAATTCAAAGGCATGGTATCGAATTCAATAGTGCCGGCGGAGAGGAACAAGTAATCTTTATAATCCTCGATTTTCATTCTCTGCCCACCATGCAAAACATCTTCGATAGTCAACTCGTGAAATCCAAGTTTTTTAAGCAAGGCAACTTCCTCGTTGCCAACGCCCTCCATATTAAGCCATTGGCAGTTCTCCGGATAACCGGATTCCACAACTAATTTTCCATTTTCGAGAAAGTAAGAATGAATCATAAATTTTAAAAATAGTAGTAGGCTGGGGGGTTAGTATTTTCCTGTTTTTGTTTTGCGAAAAATACCGAACAGTTCTTCGATCCACTCCACAATGTCTCTACCACTGATACCAAGGATTCCCCAATTCACCGCAGCAATCAAAACCGCGGTATGAAAGATTGTAGCCGGGGTGGAACCATACCAGAAACCGGTTTTCCAGATTCCCAAGATTCCAGAAAAACCGAAAAAAATATAGATGATTCTTTGAAAAACAGTGATTTTTTGTCTTTGCATAATAAAGAAGAAAATCTAAATTATAGTAGCGTGCTGTATCTTTTGGTTAAAATTCGAACCTTTTTTCGGGAAAATCCCGATGCCGACTTTTGA
>CAZDIG010000050.1:0-3679 GCA_964505465.1 uncultured Candidatus Saccharibacteria bacterium | reverse complement strand
TTTTTTTCCAACCACCCTCTTCATTAAAATTTGATTTACGATAAAAAATTACTCCTTTATTTTCTGGATTTGCCTCAGGTTCAAAGTCGTACCTATAAATAGATACAGATGACGCAGTAGCATCAAACGACGGCGCTGGAGGACTGCCTAGATCGTCGCACGGCTTATTAGGATTAATATAATAACACTTTCCTTCGTAGTTAACTAAGTCATACAGAATTGCAATATAGGCGATATTTTTAGGCCAGTTATGAATAATCTTAACCGAGTTGATTTTATCGTTAAGTTCCCGAAGATTCGGCAGACTGTTTATAGCCGGTATTGAGGACTCTCCTTGGCAGTTACCCTTGTTGTAAAAGTAAACACCGGCTTGTCTAAAATAATATATAAAAGATTTCCCTTCTATTGATATTTTTGTGTTGCAATCCACATCTACTTCTTTATAAAAATCTTCTTGTCGTGGTTTGTTGTAAAATTTAACCACAATTGAAGGATCGCCAGAGAACACACATTTATATTCAATCTCGGTAAAGTTAATAGTTGATTTCGGCGGTTTTATTGAGTTCACGTCGCCAACCCCCCTCGCGATGTAGCGCTTTTCTCCACCGCTCCCGACCAGATAAACACCGGGGGTTTCTTTAAGTTTTTGAGTGGTAAAAAACTGGAGTTGTGGGTTAATTGTTGTGATAATTAAATAAGTGAACAATAAAAGCACTAATCCGAAAATTCCAGCGAAAATTCGATTTTTAGCCTCATTTCTTTTGGCGGGATCTACAACCGCTGTTATATAAAGAAACCCCCCGATAATTAGAGAAATAAAAGACGCCAGCACTCCTATTAGTATGCCAAAATGATATAAATATCTCAAATAGCCAGTCAGGGGTGTGGTTGAGGTAATTATTTCTCCACCAGGTAACTGGGGATAACTTACCTCCAATTCCATAGCAAAACAAAAACTACTCAAAGTAGATAAAAATAAAACTAAAGCAACAGTTAAAAAATATTTATTTTTCATTCTTTCTTAATTATAGCATTATAGCAAATAATCAAAATAAGCGTAGATGAATTTGACCGTTATCTCTTGGTGTGATAAAAACATAATAAACAGTACTTTCACAAACCTATATTTGTTTAGGAGGAGTAGGAGATGAATAAGGCATACAAGGTAGTTATTGTGTTAATCGTGGTCACTACTTTGTTAGTTATTAATTTGGATAGCCTAATTTTCGGCGCAGAGAGGCCGAAACTAAAAGGGAAAATCGCGTTCGTATCTCATAAGCTTTACTTAGAAAAAAGAGGCGAAGAAGAAAAATGCAAGGAGGGATATGCGATTTGGGCGATGAATGCCGATGGTTCTGATAGAACTAGAATTACAAAATCAATTGGTTTAGAGGAATCAAAGTTTTCTTTAGATGCTTGCGATTCTGCTCCCGGCGGGTTAAATTGGTCTCCGGACGGTAAAGTTCTTGCGTTTCATCAACCCGAATCTTGGATTTATCCGTCGTCTCTCTTTGTGATAAATTCAGACGGTAATAATTTGAAGCTTCTAATAAAAGGAGGTGGCGATCCTGATTGGTCGCCAGATTCAAAATGGCTGGTTTTTTCAGGGGGTGAGATTGTTCTGGTAACAGGAAAGGGTTATAAACTAAAAGAGGAGAATATTTATAAGATAGAGATAGATGGTAAAAACCTCCAACTTCTTGCCAAAGATGGTCATAATCCCAAATGGTCCCCAGATGGAAAACGAATAGCATTTATTAGAGAAACATACATTAAAGAAAAGAGCTATAACGAACGAAAGATTTGTTTTGTTGGCTCTGATAGCAGGGACGAAAAGGTTTTAATAAGCACCAAAGAGGTTAAAAAGTTTTTTTGGTTATCGGAAAGAAAAATTGTTTTTCAGACCGAGACAAGTTATATTCAGGTTATTGATATTTCTAATTCAACAGTTCAAAAAATCCTTCCGATAAAAAGAGAACGTGGAGAGGGATCACTCTTATCTTGCTCGCCCGATGGTAAGAAAATCATCTTCTTTTTACGAGAGAAGGTTGATGGAAAAAACGGTTGCTCAATTTGGATAATGGGAGCTGACGGAAAAGACCCAAAAAGAATTATATTTATTATATCCGATTTGTCGTTTGCTCGTTATCATTGCTGGTCGCCGGATGGCAAATGGCTGGCTATTGCAACGTATGACGGAAATATTCGGCTGGTGAATATAGAGAGCGGCGAGATGTACAATATCTCAAATAATCCTCCTTTATACAATGCTTCAAATCCTTATCCCCAAGAAATGGTACATGATTACTGTTTCTCTTGGAGTAAGTGAATCTCAATTAAGAGCCGGCGGGTATCCGGCTCTTAATATTAGTTAAAAACATATAAGACATCCATTACTCTGTAAAAAGATTCTTGTAATACAGAACCGAAGTAAGAAATTGGGCCCTGAATATAAATAATGATTTTGGATATCTCTCTTGCCGAATCCAAAGAGGAGTAAAATCTGTAACATTTAGATGGCCAAATAGCGCACTAAAAAAATCGATGAATTTAGACGTCGGTAGGAGTTGGCAATTTGGATAAGGAGGAGAGTTCCAGTTTATTTCGCCTATTTTCGTATCACAAAAGAGATAATAATTATATTCATTTTTTTCAGCATAAAATAAGCTTACAGATTGAAGACAATTTGGAGCAAGAATTGTGTCAGTGCTTTTATCTTCGCCGCCAAAATTTTGGCATAATTTTCTTCTTTCTGGCGGTACTGTCGAAGTAGAGAGGTATTTAACATCTATATCCGATAGATTTTTTTGGAAAAAGCGGTCTTTCTCATATATACTATAATATCCTCCGCTTCTTGGATAAGGTTCGCTCCGTAAATCCGCCAGGGTATTGAAAGATATTTTTTGTTTTCCGGTATAATAAAATATTTGAAACGACAACTCATTATAATTTATACTAAAATCATCACCAAGCTGTGCTTTGGTAACACACGGTTCGGCTTCGTTTGGGATATATATATATTTAGTTTTTCCTTTCAGCGTTCCGTCATCCTTTTGATTAAACAAAATAATACCTACAAAAATACGTTTTTCGGGGTCAGAATTAAAGGGGTCTTGGTAGATTTTAATCGATCTCACATTTTTTGTATAAGGTGACCATGTCCACCAATATCCATACCCAGCAAAAATGTTAGCCTGAATCCTATTAGAGACACTACCCTCAAGACGAGGAATTGGCCCATCTTCCGGAATTTGACAATTATCCGTCGGGTAAAAAGTAACCCCCGGCCTCCAGGGCTTAAATCTAACAGATTTATCGGCGGAAGATATAGTATACGGCGGGCCGCCACATTTTATTGTTACTTCTTTAATATCCCCCTCAAAATCCTCTTCATTAAAAAAGAAGGCTCTAATTTCTTTTTCTTTTGTCTTGTATTCGTCGTCACAAGAGGCGAATAATTTTTTTGCTGTGCCATATTTATGAAGGTTATTATTATCTTCTAATGGTTCAAGTTTTGAAAGAAATCTAGTTATAGTGGCGCCTCCAAACTCAAGATCATAGTAGATTCCCGGCATCAGAAGAAGATCTGGTTCCTTCAGCTTTATAAGCTCTGGATTGATGTTTATTAAAATTAAATAGGAAGATAGTAGAATAATTAATCCTAAAACTACTACGATAA
>CAZDIG010000049.1:0-3684 GCA_964505465.1 uncultured Candidatus Saccharibacteria bacterium | reverse complement strand
AAATTTAGAACAAACTGAAGCAGCAAAAAAAATGAAAATTTCCCAAAGCACTCTTCAGCGCATTTTAACTTCGGGTCGGAAGAAAGTCGCCGAAGCTTTAATAAATGGCAAAGCCATAAAAATTAGAAAAGTAGACTAAAATTGGTATCAAAATAGTTAATTTTTATATTGACGATTCCATCAAACAGGTTCGAACGGACTCCAGCCCGTGGAGCCACGATTTTTCGCCGCCCCCTCAAGGGGGCGGTTTTTTGGTAGGGGATTTGCTTTTCTAAAGGAATGAGTGTATTATAGAAGTAGAAGCTGAGAGTTTGGAACTACAAATAGGCATCCCATTTTTCCTGAAAGAAACTACTAAATAATACTATTTGCAACTCACCGTAATTAAGAGTTGCTTTTTATTTTAGGATGACAAAAAAACAACAATTTTTGTTAGAGCATAATAAATTGTCTCCTTTAAACTTGCAGGCTACAACATCCTTGCTTACACGTTTTAAAATAGAGAAAACTTCGCTTTTCAAAGATGATAATTGGTTAATAGATAAACTTCGCAGGCCATTTATTTTGTGGCTTACTTCCCTAACGCTGGAAGAAAGAAAAAATATTGAGAAGAAAAATAAATTAATTAACCGAGCAGTCGGAATAAAACATGAAGAACTCACACAACCCAAATAAAAACAGGAATAGAGCTAGACATCGTAAATTCCAGAGAAAACATCGAGGAAAGGTTTCTCCCAAGCAAAGACATAGCGACAAGAATAAATAAATCTATAGATATCACGCTTAAAATAATTATTTTTGTAGTGTAGATGTCAAACATCTACATAAACAATCATTAACCGCCATTAAACCGAGCCAACGAAAATCGCCTTGATGATGGTCTGCCTCGTTAAAAGCTTTGCTTTTTTTCGAGGTTTTTTGATAGAATGAAACAATGGAAACGAAATATCAGAAAATAAAAAAGATTGCGACAAGAGAATTAGAAGGAAGCGACGCCGGTCACGATATTAACCATACTCTGCGAGTTTATAATTCGTGTCTTAAACTTGCCAAAGGATTAAGTGATATTGATTTAGATATTCTTAAAATTGCTACTTTGCTTCATGATATTGGTGGTCCTAAAGAGTCAAAGGATAAAACTGGAAGAATTTGTCACGCCAAAGAGTCGGCTAAAATGGCAGAAAAAATTCTCAAAGACCTTAAATATCCCCAAGAAAAAATCAATAAAGTAATCAATTGTATTTTAGCTCACCGGCATAGAACAGAAGTATTGCCAGAGACCAAAGAAGCTAAAATTCTATTCGACGCAGATAAATTAGATGCTCTCGGTGCCATTGGTATTGCCAGAGCTTACATTTGGATAGGGAAGAATAATGCTAAAATTTACAGTAATGCTCCATTAAAACAATACGTCAAAGAAAATGTAGTAGGAGGAAAATTAAATGGCAGAATTAAAGACAAATCAAAACATAATCCATTTTTTGAATTTGAACTTAAATTAAAACGAATTCCTAAAAGACTATACACGAGAAAAGCTAAGAAAATTGCTAAAGAAAGACTTGCCTACATGAGGCCCTTTTTTAATAAGATTAAAAAAGAAATTAAAGGGTAAATTTAATTTTATTACAATTAACCACACAGGTTCTAACCCTTCGACTTCGCTCAGGGTGGGCATCGTCCCGCCGGCGGCACGATTTTTTGCCCGAGGCTACAACCTTTCCACCACGTCCTCCCATTCCTCGTTTTGCTCGGAATGGGCCCCTCGTTGTTGCCTCGGGTTTTTGTTTTGCCGGCGAATACTGTAAAATAAATATAAAAGGTCGGCTATGTTTTAGTCACATTAAAAGCGAAATTAAAAATGAATAAAAAAAATATTGGAGTAATTATTTTGGTTATAGTATTGATTGCCTTGGCTGGTTATTTATATTCGGGTGTAACAAAATGCAAGACTGTGGCAACAGACTTGGGAGCAAAATTACAAGAGTGCGGAGTTGGCTTAGGAAAATGTGTAACTCAGGCCACCCAGTGCCAAACAGCCCTAACTAATCTTCAGCAAATATGTGCTCCCTATCTTCCTGTAGAGTAATTAAAAACTTTGATAAGAATCTCTGATTCAGGGGTCACTATGTGACCCCCTTTTTGAAAAATCGCCAAGAAGGCGATTTTTTGGTATGATAAATTAAAAGGTCGTAACTATAATAAAAAATAAGAGATAAAAAAATGGGTATAGGATGGCAAAACCAAAAGCGACTTAATAAAAAGTTGAAAAAGAGAGGCATAATTAAAAAAAGATTAAAGAAAAAATAATAGAAATTCACAAAAAATCGCCGAGGAGGCGGTTTTTTTCAAGAGACAAAAGCAGTAAAAACAGCAGCTCTTTTAAAAAGATATGTTCCGTTAAAGGTTAGAGTAAAACGAGGAGGAGAAGAAAAAGTCATTGAGCAGAGATTTTTAGTTCCCGGAGATATTGTTTTGCTTGAAGCCGGCAATACCGCTCTTTTTTCGGGGATAGAGATTATTTGGGACAGGCAATTCGGTTTTCTTAAAGAAACGCTGGTGGCTCCCACTTCCCGTTTAAAGATTATGCTGGGAAGAACCTTGGGAGGAGCTACCGTTGCTTCTTTTCAAGGGTTAATAATACTTTTTCTTTCTTTTTTCTGGGATTCAGACCGCAAAACATTTTTCTTTTTCCCTTAGCGCTATTTTTTATTTTTCTTATCTCTTTGCTTTTTACCGCTCTGGGTACTGCCATTGCATCTTTATTAGAAGATATGCAAGGGTTCCAGCTAATTATGAATTTTTTGATTATGCCATTATTCTTTCTTTCCGGGGCTTTATTTCCTTTGGACGGTTTGCCAAAAGCTTTCAAGATTATTTTAACCCTTAATCCTCTTTCTTACGGAGTAGATGGTTTAAGGCACACCCTGATTAATGTCTTTCACTTCGGGTTTTTCACCGACTTTTTAGTTTTGGGCTCTATTACGACTATAATATTAATTATCGGAAGCTATCTTTTTTCCAAAATCCAGATCTAAGAAAATCCCACCAACTAGCTTCTAACCCTAGCTTTTTAAATTTTTACTGTGGTATAATAAAAATACTAAAATTATGGCCGGAGAAGAATGTAAAAAAATTGGCATCGTTACCGATGAGGCAGCCGACCTGCCAAAAGATATTATTGAAAAACATCAAATAGCAATCGTCCCGGTGAAATTAGATTGGCCGGAAATAGAAAATTTACCCGGTGAAAACACTTTCCAGAAAATGAGAGAGTTGGAAAAGCAAGGGATAAAGTCTTTTGGCAAAACCTCCCAACCATCCCCGAAAGATTTTTTAGATGCTTTTCAAAAACAACTGGAAAGATTTGATAAAATTCTCTGCATTACTTTTACCTCCAAACTTTCCGGAACCTATAACTCAGCCATTCAGGCGAAAAATTTTTTAGAAATTGAAAAACAAGAAAAAGTTTTTATTATCGACTCTTTGAGCGTTACTGGCGGTCAAACCCTTTTGATTTTAAAAGCAATTGATTTGACACAAGAGGGCGAAGAAGATAAATCTTCTTCTTTACCCTTCGCTGCCGCTCGGGAGGGCGAAGAAGATAAATCTTCTTCTTTACCCTTCGCTGCCGCTCGGGAGGGAAAAGAAATAAAAGAAATTATTAAAGAATTAGAAGAATTCGTT
>CAZDIG010000048.1:0-3740 GCA_964505465.1 uncultured Candidatus Saccharibacteria bacterium | reverse complement strand
TCTAATTTTAAAAGATCGTTCTTCAAACTTCTTACAGTCTGCCCGGGGAGTCCCGTCATCATATCCACATTATTGCGCATCTGAAATTCTTTCAGATTATTTAAAGCTTTTTCAACATCACCTACGGTATGGCAACGATGGCAGTAATTCAGCACGGCTTTATCGAATGTTTGAGCCCCCATACTAACCCTGTTCACTCCGGCCTCTTTTAAAAGTTTTATATTTTTTAATCCGCTTTTGCCGATCATGCGAACAGGATGGGTTTCGCATGTTACATCGCAATTTTCTTTAAAGGCAAAAAGTCCCCTAATTCTATGTAATATCCTCTGCAAATTTTCAACGCCCATTCCAGTAGGGGTTCCGCCCCCCAGATAAACGCAGGAAACTTTCTTGTCATCGAATATTCCGAGTTTTGAAAAAAGCTCCGCTTCGCGAACAAGATACTTCACATACAATTCTTGCTGGCTCTTGTTCGGTTTGAATGGGAAGGCATTGCAAAACCTGCATTGCGCAAAACAAAAAGGCAAATGAATGTAAATCAAAAAATTCTCGGAAGCCTTTAAGCTGTCTCTTGCCGCTTCCCAAATCTGAGAACTATTTTCTTTATGAATAAAGGGCTTGGAAAGTTGCCATATATCAAAATCCGGGAAACATTTACTGTATTCCCCTAGCCCGCGAAATATGTCCTGCTTTATTCTGTAAAGTAAGCGATTTTTCATAATTTTCTTTTAATTTGCTTTTGGAAAAATAATTTTCGTCTACGCGAAAAAAGTATCGTTTGAATTTATACAAAGGAATTTAAATCAAGGTTCTTAGATAGTATCTCTTTTTCTCTTTTCTCCATCGCCATAATAAAAGATTTGTTGGTCAATTTTTCCAATTTTTCTCTCTTTACTTTACCAAAATGTGTATCTGTACATTCTCCCGCCATCTCACCCAATAAAATATTTAAATAAAGATTTTCCCGCCAATATCTTTTGTGTTTCTGTAGATCTTGAAAATGGAAACTTTGTTTTTCGATTTTTAAAAAACCGTCTTTTTTCGCCGCCGATTCCATCTCATTTTTAGCAAAACAATAATCGCAAGTTTGGTTGCAAATTTCGGTCAAAAGAATATTAGGGTTTAAATTCTCAATAAAATTCTTCATTTAGTTAAAAATAAATAGCGGATTGAAAAAACGACTACCATGATTTTTCCAAAATTTTAAACGATAACTGTTGGACGGAAAGAGGGAGATAAATTTGATGAGGAGCATAAATTCTAACCAACGCAGGCTGAAACAAATATTTTTGCAAAACAAAACGGAGGAAATCAATACAATAATCATCAAAACAATTGATTTCTAAGATAAAACCTTTCTCTGTTGTTTTTTTTTGAATTTCACAATAAAGGCAGATTGACTGAATTTTATCATTATTTCGCCTTATTAATACACGCCCCACTGAAATTTCTCTTGCAAGATTGCCTTTGTCCAGCGGCCGCCAGCTGAAATTTCTAGCATACATCTTGGTTAGAGATAGAAACAAATGCCCTTTAATATAATTTAGTATAGATAACAAATCTTCAATTCGGGCAGCTGTAATCTTATCGGCGAGGTTTTTCTCTATTTTTTTTTCTTTGACGAAATCCGATGACTTTAAAAAAAGCGCTCGCCACTTCTCTATCTCAACATAGCCCATTTTAGCAAATAGTTTGATGGCTTGGCTATTCGTTGATAAAACCACAGTTCTTATTTTGTTCAGTCTGTGGCTCTTTGCGATTTCTACTGAACGATTAACAAGAAGGATGCCGAAACCTCTCCGCTGAAATGTTTTATTAATACGCAATATTTCACCAAAAGCGTAGTTATCAAAAAATGCGCAGGAATAAAACCCTATCATTTCGACTCCAAAATAAAGTATTTCTGTTTTTCTTTCGTTAGAATCTTCAGAAAAATTCAACCATTTCTTTAACGATTGATTAATATAATCAAAATAGTCGTCGCTTTTACGGCATAGCGTTAATAAATTTTCGTAATCAACGGGTTTGGCGGGTAAGATTCTGATTTCACTATTTAAAGATTTCATCTGCTTATTTTCGTTAATTGATGGTTTTTAAGTCGGGGTAATTATGCAAATCGAGATAGGCGGAATCAATACCGCCGCAATAGTCTTTAAGTGAACACTTGCCGCATTCCGAATGACCTTTTAAATATTTTTGGAAATCTATAGGAATAAAATCTCCGTACTGATGTTCGGCGTCTATTAGAACTTCCGGCATCATCATTTTTCCCTTTATGAACTCTTTCACCCAAATATTTTTGCGACTAACGGGATTGTCTAAGTAGCACAAAGGCAAATTCCAAAAATAATAGCGTGTTCCGTTTTGTTTTAAATATTCGATTGCTTTCTCTATTGATAATTTTATTTCATCAAAAGAGTCGGGAAGAGTTTCCTCTAGGAGAAGGTCTGACGTGAATTTTATATACAGCATTCTGAATTCTACGCCCCGGAGATTCGAATTATGTTTGTTTTTAAAATCTATTAAATGTCTGGTTATCTCGCTTAGAAAACCGCAGTTGTTTTTAGAAATGGTGATGACGCATTCCAGCGGCAGTTCTGATTTCATCAAATTGATAATCCCCCGAATTCTTTTTTTTACGATATCTCTTCTCTGCCGAGACGCGGGCGGATAGTCGTTAAAGGAAAATACCACAGAATTATCCTCATTCGCGGAAGCATCGGGGAAAGATAAAATCATATCGCGCAAAAATTTCTTATTTTCGAAAATTATTGCATTAGTAACCAGATTCACGACAATCGGCCCCTTTTTCTTTAGATATTTCAGAATGTCAAAAAACTCCGAATGAAGCGTCGGCTCCCCGCCGGAGATGTTAACCCTGCTGATATTAAATTTCTTTGAGAAAAATTCGAAGTTTTTTTTAATATCCGCAAAAGACAAATCGGGAATATGAGCCCCTCTCTGCTCATGAGCTATGCAAAAAGAACATTCGTCATTGCATCGGTACGTTATTTTCAGTATTAAACAAATTTCTTTTTTCATATATTCTCAGAGGTTTTTTTCTTGAGAGTATAAATAGGATAAAATTCTGAGTCGGGATAGTCAGCGGCTATCTTAACATCAACAACATCAAAGAATTTACCAAACAGATTTTCAAGCTGAATTTTGCTGTTTATCGACCATTTGGTTTCTCCTCTTGTGATTGGCCACCCCATTCCGCCCCGCACGAAATCCAAAACTTTCAAAAATATCATTTTCTCTCTGGAATTTATCGCCATATTTGAAGCTTTCTGCATAAATTCAATTGCTTCTTTTCGGTAAAAAATTTTATTTGCTGAATCGGAAAATTTATCAAAAATTCTTCCGGTTATTATGTTAGCGACCAGTCCTTCATCTGAAATATTAATTGATTTATTTAAAATTTCTTCAGCTGTTGATTCAAACCAAGATTCATTGATAAAATGCACCCGGGTAATAAAAATTCCTTTAGAGGATAAAATAATTTTTATTTTGTCCAGAAATTCTTCTTCCTGCTTTGCTTCAACTAACCTTAACACTAAATCTCCTAAAATCATATCGAAATAATTATTTTTTAAAAATTCGTCCAGAAAAAGCCAATCTGCTTTTATCCATTTTTCTCTGGATGCCGACGCGCGTTTTGCAAATTTTAACATATTTTCCATCATACTTAAGGAAAAATCCGCAACTATCACATCAGTATTCATTTTGTCGGCAATATC
>CAZDIG010000047.1:1464-4023 GCA_964505465.1 uncultured Candidatus Saccharibacteria bacterium | reverse complement strand
AAGAAAGGGACGAAGATAGGGCATTATCTCTCCTCCATGGGGGGCCAGATGTGCCTTACGATGCCGACGGCGGGAGCGCAATCAGTCAGCTCGGCGAGAGAGTCCTCTTCTATTTGGGAGTAATTTGGCACAATGAAGGTAGTGTGAGAGAGAAGGCCTACCAAATTCTTGTCCATAAATTTCTTACGCTGCTCGCCGGGACTGGAATAAAAGAAATAAGGGAAGAAAGGGTACCCCGTTATGAAATTCTCCCTGAAGCGGCATTGCTTATAAAGGAGGTGATAGATCACCTGGCTGAAAAAAGAGAGAACTCCGACGACTTCCTTGGGTACACTCGAGATCCTTATAAATCTGATTTACTCGGGTTTATTAGATACCTCGCACAAGTCAGCGGAGAAGCTCATTTTCACCCGGACGAGGACGATCCCTTTTATCAGTTCTTTTGCCGGATAAGGGAAAACATGATACGGATCTTACTGAAGACGGGGGACCTCAAGCTCATTGCCGAGAGCAGAATTAAAGGGAGTATTCCGATTCTGGAAGAAGAGATCGTGGAGCATTTGTGGTATATATATTCCCCGAAGCCGGAGGGCTTAGGCTTGTATCCCATGAGTAACAGGATTCAAGAAGTCTGGCCAACCAAGGAGAATTTCGTGAAGGCTCTGGATGAACTGGATCCAAAGGCATTCAGAGTGGTAGTAGATGACTATCCCTGGAAAGAATTGACTTTTCTTCTGGTGGAGAAACTTCTATATCGGAATATACCTCATCCACTTGAGCCGCTTGAGCAGCAGAGCTAATAGCAAAGAAGAACTCTCAGATTATCAGACTAAGTGACGGTAATGGGGGCTGCGTTTCAGCCGAAACGCAGCCTCTTTCATTTTTAACAGTATACCTTACAGGTCGGGCGATTTTTTGGTAGGATAAAAAAATGAGAAAATATACGGCCGAAAAATATATAGGATTAGTTGAAAATATAGATGATTCTATTCTCCAGTCTCATATGAAAGCTGAGATAGATGTAATATCTAAAGTTAAAGATTCAAAGAATAAAACTTTTATAGATTTGGGAGCGGGACACGGCAGAATTCTTCCAGATTTAGTAAGAATTGCCAGAAACGTTATCTCAATCGATATCAACCCAGATATGTTAAAAGAACTCGAGAGAAGAACAAGAATGCATGTGAATGCTTCAGTGATAAAAGGCGATATACAGGAACTTTCAAAGCTCTTAAAAAAAGCTGATGTTCAAAATCCAGTTTTACTTTTGATTCAGAATACTCTTGGCACCATAGAAGGCGATTACAAAAAAGTGATTGCGGAAATAAAAACTGTTGCCAAGAAATACAAAGGCGAGATTATTATTTCTTTGTTTCGTCAAGAATCTTTGAAAAATTGGGGAATTAAAATGTATTCAAAAATCAAAGAAATGGTAGGAGAACCAGATTTACAAAAAATAGATTTTAAGAGAGGCATATTTATAAGTAAAACCGGATATGAGTCCAAGTGGTGTAATTCAGCTGAAATAAAAGGAATAAAAAAATATTTTGGCGGAAAATTAATCAACGAAATTAAAACCCCTTATTTTTGCATAATTCATATTTCATTAAACGACTAATAAAACGGTAAATTGGGATGAACTCTATTTTAGCAAGGAATAGAAAAGCTATTGACAAGAGTATTGCTATTGTATATACTTTAGGCGTATAAGGCATATGGCTAAAACTACTATCAATATTAAGGCAGATAGAGATATAAAGGAAAAAGCGCAGAGAGTAGCGCGAAATCTTGGCATGCCCCTCTCCACTATCATTAACGCTTATTTAAACCAGTTTGTCCGCACAAAAGAGGTTCATTTTTATTTAGAGGGAGAGCTAAAGCCATCTGTTAAAAAGCGCTTGGACCGGCTTCAGAAAGAAGTTACGAGGGGGAAGAATGTTTCGCCAACTTTTTCTAGCGCCAGAGAAGCAACTCAACATCTTAAAACGCTGTGAAAATAGAATTTCATAAGCATTTCAAGAAACGCTATAAAAAGATTCCGTCTAAAATTAGCAGCCAGTTTAATGAACGGCTTTTTCTTTTTGAGAGAGAGCTCTTCCATCCCCTCTTAAATAACCATCCGCTTGGGGGCGATAGAAAAGGCCAGTGGAGTATTAATGTTACCAGCGACTGGCGAGCGATTTATGTATTTAAAGACGAAGATACAGTCGTCTTTATTGATATAGACACGCATAGCAATCTTTATAAATAATTTAAATGGAATTTGAAATTGAAAAAAGAAATTAAAAAATTAAATAATTTTAGAAAGTGGTTTGATAGATTTATTAAGAAGAATTATGGCCGGAGGTGTCCTGATTTTGTTTGGAGTTGCCACGCTTGCCACGCACATTTTGTAAAGGATTTATTAGATGATTTTATTGAAGATACAATTGAAACTGAAAAGTGGTTTGAAAAGCCAAATCAAAAATAATCAAAATTTAGCCCGAAGTTGAGAGTCGCCAAAAAGGCGATTTTTTGGTAGGATAATATTATGAGATGGGTACTAAGGTCGAAAATTCA
>CAZDIG010000047.1:0-1364 GCA_964505465.1 uncultured Candidatus Saccharibacteria bacterium | reverse complement strand
AGGCGATTTTTTGGTAGGATAATATTATGAGATGGGTACTAAGGTCGAAAATTCATAAAGCAATAGTTACTGATGAAAATTTGGATTATGTGGGAAGCATAGGGATAGATAAAACCTTAGTAGAGAAGGTTGGACTTTGGATGGGAGAAAAGGTTTTAGTGGTGGATAATACCAATGGGGCAAGGCTGGAAACATACGTGATTGAAGAAGAGGACAATTCCGGAAAAATTGTAATGTATGGAGCCGCTTCTCGTTTAATTAAGAAGGGCGATGAAATTATTATTATGGGATTTGAGCTAACTGACAAACTGATTAAAATCAAGAATATTCTAGTTGATAAAAATAATAAATTTGTGAAATTTCTATGATTAAGTTTGAGGAGTTTCAAAAACTTGATTTGAAGATTGGAAAAATAGTTTCAGCTAAAAAGGTGGAAAAAGCCGATAAACTTTTAAAATTAAAAGTTGATTTAGGCGAAGAAAAAAGACAGATTGTTGCCGGCATCGCTAAATTCTATCAGCCAGAGGATTTAGTTGGAAGGGAGATTGTAGTAGTGGTGAATTTGGAACCAAGAACTTTGATGGGGCTTGAAAGTCAGGGGATGCTTTTGGCTGCTGATAACGAGGGCAAACCAGTATTATTAAAACCAGATGAAGAAGTGCCGCCCGGCACTAAAATCCGCTAAGATGTTAGTAAAAGTTAAAGTTTTTCCTGGTTCAAAAAAGGAAGAAATTATTAAAAAATCAGAGGATAGTTTCGAGGTGAAGGTTAAGGAAAAGCCGGAAAGGGGGTTGGCTAATAGGGGAGCAATAAGAACCCTTTCGGCTTATTTTAAAATTCCGGAATCAAAAATAAGATTAATCAAGGGATTTAGAGAAACAAACAAAATTTTTGAAATAACTAAAATTTAGCCAGAAGTTGAGGAAATAAATTTCTCATAAGGTATATTGGGCGTTTATCTTGTTTTTATTTGTTTTAGATGGTATAATAAGTTTGATGCAAATCCTAAAGAATAAACTTTATCAAGTTAGAATTTTCAGTAAATACACTAAGAAATGTGTCAGAATAATTGGCGAGAAAGGATTAACCCCTAAAAAACTGGATATAGTGGAAAATGACTTGATAAGAGATCTTAACTGGCATAATTTTCGGATAGAGACCGTAGAGTTTAATAAATAATTTTAACATCTGAATCTAACAAAAATACCGCCCCTTTCGGGGGGTATTTTTGTTTTAGTAACTTCCGCCTCTTTGAGCTCTCCTTTTAGCGTGACAGTCTCTACAGTAGATAGGTCTGTCGCCGGAGGGTTCAAACGGAAGCTCTGTTATTTCTTTTCCGCATTCAGAGCATTTCCAGTTTCCTT
>CAZDIG010000046.1:0-4079 GCA_964505465.1 uncultured Candidatus Saccharibacteria bacterium | reverse complement strand
TTTTGCCGCTTCTTCCTCTGCCTCCTGCTTTGACGAGCCCTCTCCTCGAGAAATTATCTCGCTATTAAGAAAAACGCCGACAATGAAATGTTTAGAATGATCCGGCCCCCATTCTTTTAAAACTTTATAAGACGGGGTTATCCCAACATTTTCTTGCGCTTTTTCTTGAAAGCTGGATTTTGCATCCCTGAAAAGACCGGTTTTGAGGATGTAAGGAAGTTTTATTGTTAAGTTTTTTTTGATAAATTTTTTGCATTCTTCATAGCCCGAATCAAGATAAGTCGCCCCAATCACAGCTTCATAAGTATTTGCCAGAATATACTGCCTAGCTTTTCCTAATTCTTTTGTCTCTCCCAAGGATAACAATAGAAAATCGTTAAAACCTATCTCGCTCGCAGTCTCTGCCAGTATTTTGGCGTTCACTAGGGCCGCCCGCCAATTAGTCAATTCCCCTTCCGATTTTTTCGGATATTTTTTGTAAAGATATTCCGTAACAATCAATTCCAATACTGCGTCCCCCAAGAATTCCAGCCTTTCATTGTTGCTTAAATTGAATTTGGGGTTTTCGTTTATATATGACCTATGGACAAAGGCTTGAACTAAAAGGTTTTTATCTTTAAATTTAAGCTTTAACCTTTTCTCAAGCGCGGAAAAATCTTGCATTGATTATAGCCACTAGCCACTAGCGATTAAGAAGATTCTAACCGCTATTGGTTATTGGCTGGATTTAATTCTCTATAAATGGTGCCTAGCACCCCGTTTACAAATTTGCCGGAAACTTCCCCGCTGAAAGTTTTAGCTAATTCAATTGCTTCGTTTATCGCCACTTTCGGGGGAACCTCGTCTTTATTGCTGTATAAAAGCTCGTAAAGCCCCATTCTTAAAACATTTCTGTCAATAATTGATATTTGAGAAATTGGCCATTCGGGCGCGGCTTTTTCAATGATTTTATCAACCTTTTCTAGGTGTTCAACAACGCCATTAACCAATTCCCAGACAAAATTCGTGTCCTCCAATCCCGGCCCGAAGTTTTTAATATTTCTTTCAACAATTTCTTTTAAGGAATCTTTTTTCATTCCGTGAAAATCCCATTCATAAAAAGATTGAATAGCGATTGAGCGCGATAAATGACGAGTAGCCATATTTTAAAAATTATTTTTTAGATAACGCGTCAAATGTTAAAGGTCCCTCCTCTTTCCCGGTCGAACCCTTGCCGGCGGAAGATTTTTCTTTTGCTTTCATTTCTTTTTCTCTTTGTTTTCTTTCTTTCTTTGTTAACTTTCCTAAAACATTAATCACCTCTTCCCCTTTATAATATCCGCAATTCCAGCAAACGGTGTGCGGCTTTACGGGTTTTTTGCATTTTGGACAACGAGTCAAAACAGGGGGTTTTAAGAAAATATGCATCCTCCTTTGGTCTCTTCTTGAGCTTGTTCTTCTTTGTTTTGGAACTGCCATAATTTTTTAATCTATCAGATAAATATTTTTTTGGCAATAGTAGGACAGACTACTCCGGGAGAATCCGCGCTTCAATTCCTTCATAGTTGCCATCCGGCGTCACTATGATATTAACGTATATATTATCTCCTACTTTAATATCTTCAAATATTCCTTCTTTAGGTTCGTACATCTTTCCTTGGGCCGTTTCAACGGGGATTACATTTAATATTCTAGCATCGGCACTAATAGGGATTTCTAATTTTTCTTCATCTAAAGCAAGGGTGATTTTTCTGCCAGAGATTTTTGTCACATCTCCGGTTGCAAAGGTAGTCGCCGTAACCATTTCTGACTGCATTAAACTTTGTAATTTTGAGAGGGTTTCAAGTTTTGGTTGATTTTCTATTACCACCTTAGCCATTCCCAAGTAAAAACTCCCACCCCCTACCGTTGCCAAGAGAACTAATAAAAAAAATACTATTAAAAATATGGCTGATATTGTGTTTTTCATCTTGTTTAATCTTTTGAGTTTAAGTAAATTCGACCTTTCAAATAAAGCTTAGCTTATTTTATCTTTTTTCTTTTTTAAAAACAAGCAGATAAGATTGATAAGTTTTTTACACAAAACTATCTGCCGCTAAGAATTTCCCCGAGCGTTTTTTCCGGAAGAGAAATTAAAACATCGTCTCCTAAATCATTAATTATCCTCAAATATCCGTTTAAGCCGTGGCAGACAGAATCGGTTCTTATATATTTGTTTTTCGGGTCCCAAAAAAGCCCTCCGATTGCGTTTTGAGGGTTTTTGAGAAAAAATGTGTTTTCCAGCGAATAGGTGTTTTGAATAAGCCATCTTGTTGCCCTGACTATTGCTTTTTTAGATTCATCGCAGTTAAAATCGGCGAGGTTAATTTTATTTCCTTCCTTGCAAAAAAAGTTATACACCTCAACCATCACCTCATTTATCCAGCCGGTCCCGCTGCTTGAAAAAGAGTTATCCCATCTTCCATTATTTACAACATCGTTCTCGTCGGTTATTTGCCGTTTCAATAAATCCTGGCTGCATTTTAATACAATGCTTTTGTAATAATCTTGATTTTTTGTTTTGTAAAAATCCAGAAGAGAAAGAACCACCCAAGAACTGGAAATAGGATTTTTAGAACGGTAATCATCGCCAAGATAACATCCCTCTTTTTCAACCCGAGCGGTGAAATTTTTTGCTAAATTTTGTGCGGCAAGGTAGTATTTTTCGTCTCGGGTGAAGTTATAAAGCCGGGAGAAAGCGGAAAGAACCTGGCCGTTATATAAAAATGATTCTTTTGCGCTGTAAACCCATTGTTTGTCGCTTTCTTTATATTTTACATAACCATTCATTAAACCGTCGGATTTCTGCATGGTAAGCAGCCAGTCTCCGGCCAATTTTGCCGACTCCAAATATTTAGAATCTTTGGTGAGGTCGTACAATCTTAACAATGTAAATATGGTTTTTGCGCTAGTGCCCACCACAAAATTAAGTTCTTTCTTTTTTGTTCCCAAATCATACGAGTAATGGAATGCGCCGTATCCGACGCTATTCTCATCTTTGTTCTGCATCAAAAGGAGAAAGTTGCCAAAATTGTTAAGGTTTTTTAAAATTTCTGCGTCGCCCGTAAACTCGTAAATGTATAAAAGCGTGTATATGCTGGAGGCGGAATAAATAGTGTGTAGTTGATTTTCCAATCCGTCGTTTATCGCATCGTAATATTTATGGAAACCGTATAATTCTTTATCCATTATCCGAAATAAATATTTTTTTCCTTCTTCAATTTTCTCTTTAACTAATTCTTTATCCAGACTGCGGATTATTGCCAAGTCGCCGATAATTTCTTTACCCTCTCCGCCGGAATCAATAATAGAAAAAGATATATTTTTAAGGTTAACTATAAAGATTGTTTCAGAGAGATCTCCTTTGCTTATAATTTTAAATCTTTTATTATCCTCCAAAACGTTTCTGGTAGCTGTTTCTAAAGCAGGAGATAATATTGGATTTTTACCTTCACCCCTCCCCATTATCGCGCCTTGATAATAAATTGTTATTTCCGCGTCCCAATCCCCTTTTATATTTAAATCCTCGGGGTAGCTGGTTAAGGTGTTTTCAAAATAATTTTCCGCTACTTCTCTGATAAATTTTACAACTCCGTTCCTAAATTTATCGTTTTCGCTGATTTCTTGATTTATTGGATTTATTTTTGGGGGAGCAAAGAGAAATTTGTAAAATAGAAAAACGCCGGTTATTGTTATCAAAATTGAAACTATTAAAATTGCGAATAGAATTTTTCTTTTCATGCTTAAAAGTTAAATGTTTTTCTGTGAATCGGGCAACGACCGCGTTTTTTTAATATTTTTTTATGAAGCGCCGTAGGATAGCCCTTATGGATCTTAAAACCATACTTAGGATATTTTTTGTGAAGCTTTTTCATTATTCTATCACGGTAAACCTTGGCGAGAATTGAAGCGGCGGAGCAGGATAAAACTTTTTCATCGCCTTTAACAATTAATTTATGGTTTATCTTTTTTAATTTAGGGTTTTTAATGTGATTGCCGTCAATCAGTAAAAAATCCGGCGCTGGTTTTATCTTTTTTAAAGCCCGCCACATTGCAAGCTC
>CAZDIG010000045.1:0-4099 GCA_964505465.1 uncultured Candidatus Saccharibacteria bacterium | reverse complement strand
TAGCAATCAGGGTTGTTGCCTCTTATACCGAAGACCAAATTATTACTACTGCTCCAGAAGAAGTTTTAAAAATCAAAAAAGCGAAAGAAAAATTGATTTAAATTTAAATGATGGGGGAAGGGGAAACAAAAGAGGAAATAAAAGAAGAAGCAGCAGGAATTTTTTTAAGCCCGGAAGGCATTTTAATGATGCTTATTGCAATTTTCATTGATATTGGAGAATTTTTTATTCCTTTAGAGCCCGTAGATCCTTTAGACATATTCGCCCTTATTTTTCTTGGCTCCTGGATGTGGTTTCGCTCCGGGCGCATTACCGCAACTCAAAAAGTCGGAACCCAAATAATTAAGGTAGCAAAATGGGCAAAGAGAATGAAATGGTTAAGACCTCTTTGCTTTATTCTCGAACTCATTCCGCTTGTTGGCAGCCTCCCGCTCTGGACTCTGGTAGTTTATTTTGAACTAAAACATTCTTAAAAGAGATGGTAGTAAAAAAACCTCAAATTATTCTCTTGGTTTTATTTCTCGTAAGTTTTATTTCCACGACGGGCTTTGTTTTTGCTCAAAAGCCTTTAGAAATAACCTATCCTGAATTCCCGGGAGTTGACATTGCGGCTACAAAACCAGTTCTGCCGGCCTACGTAAAATATATCTTTAATTTCTCAATAATGATTGCCGGATTAATTGCTTTTGGAGCCCTGGTTTACGGAGGATTCCGTTATCTGACTTCGGCTGGTAACCCGGCAGCTATATCAGACGCTAAAGACCGGATTTTTTCAGCGTTTCTGGGGTTAATTATTTTACTTTGTTCCTATCTGATTTTGGTTACGATTAATTCCCAATTGACGATGCTTGATATTGTCGGGTTGGAGAAATATCTTTATCCCGAGAAGGAAGAGCCACCGCCAGTGAAGGAAGAAGAGAAATTTGTTTTTTTCCAGATTCCGACCGGAAAAATTATCGAAAGAGCGATTCTTTATACAGAAGCCCAGGAGAGTTTTAATACTTTAATATTATTAAGTAAAGATTTAGAGATAGAAACAAAAAAATTACGAGACCTGAGCGAAGATTTAAAAGACCTTACCGATGCCTGTAAATGTAACCAATCAAACTGTTCTTCGATTAATTCAGAAACCGGCCAGGGATGTTTGGGATTAGGATGCCCCTGGGCTTTTTGTGATAAAGAGGCAATAAAAAATAAAATTGAAGAAATAAAGACAACAATTAAAGAAATTAATACCACCCAGGAAGAAATGGCCGGTCCCCAATCTCTTGTTTCATATAATCTTTTAGAACTACAAAAAGCAGCCGCTTTAATGAGTCTTCTTTCCGAAGAAATAGAGGATTACAACACCATGCTTACTGATAAATATTTTATCGAAGATGCCGGACAAAAGGTTGAATTTACTTATTACCCCGGATGGGAAGATATAAAAGTTGAGGTAGGAGGAAGTATGGTAAACGACCCTGCTGCTTTTTATTTTAATAAAGAAGGTAATGAGGAAACTATTGAATTAGTTCAAGACTTAGTAGGGGAAGCAATCAACCCTCCGCCTGCTTTTTTACCACCACCGCCTCCTCCCCCAGGAGTTCCTCCTGTTGGTCTTTTGAGCATCCCTGCTCTTCTTCAGAATGACCCAAAATGGGCAGAAACCCAGATTAATGATTGTAATGACAAACTCGGAGTATACAGCCCTCCCTGCACGGCTTTAAGTGGATGCGGTTGTGGTCCGACCAGTTTGACGATGATTTTACGATATTTTGGTAAGGGGGTAGAGCCTTCAGATATTGCTGAGGCGGTTAGGAAAAACCAAGAATACTTTTGCGGCTTGGGCTCTTCTATCACGGGGTTAGCAAAAATGGCAGATTCAAATTATGGAGTACCCTACCGTCAGTCTTATTTTAATGACCTCCCGGCTCATTTAAATGCCGGACGGCCAATAATGGCGAGTTGCAGAAATTTTGGGAGAGGTTATCCCGGATATAAAAATGGGTGGGGGCATATCAGTGTTATTAAGGGGATACAAAATGGATATGTTTATTTTCAAGACCCCTATGTAGGAGAGGTGGCTTTCTCTGAAGATATTGTGAAAAACAATTTCAATTGTCGGGCTTATTATGTTTTTGGACCATAAATATATGAAAAAAAATATTTTAATCTCTGGTATTATCCTGATTAGCGCCCTTTGTTTATTCTTATTTTTGTTTTATAATCAAAATAAGATAGTTGCCCAAGAGGAAGTGAAACTTTGCGCCCCTGAAATTCCTATAGGAGAGGCAATGGAAGAAAGTGCGGTTTTATTGAGCGGTTTTATCAGTGAACTTCAAGCAGCTAATTATCAAATTTCGAAAGAAATTGAAGCTGCAGAAGAAATGATTAACTTAGCAGAGCAGTGCGATATTAAGAAGTGCCAGCCCGTCTGTATTAAAGTTGCTTACGAATGCGGTTATTGGACGACAATTTGTCCTCCAAAAGGGAAATGTACCAACGTATATGTTCCAAAAACTTGTTATCGTTGCGAAGTAAATGCTTGCTCGGGGCAACCCTGTCCTAATGAACAAATCAGGGATGAATTCAATAAAATCGAGACGCGCCTCAGTCAGATAGTCGGGTTATCTGGAAGACTTAAAAATATGCTCAATTCTAAAATCGATGTCGTCGACAAATTAGCTGAATCACGACAAGAATTTGATAACTGCGCTTTTTCTCCTTCTGATTGGTTAGCGGCAGAAAGAGGAGAAAAGACTCCAAGATATTCATTAAGTTGTACTATGGTTCTTAAAGAAAACTTTCCGAGGAAAGAAGAAGAATGTAAAAGTTTATATAATTTCTTTTGTTGCCAGTAAGTTTTTATCTTATGCAAAAAATTAAAAAACTTCTTTTTATTTTCTTTTTTATTATCTCCTTTGCTTTGATATTGAGCAGTTTTTCTTTTGCCCAAGAAGGGAAACCGCTCGAAATTAAATACCCTGAAGCTTTCGGGAAAGCTCCTCTCACCACTAAAACCGGCCTGCCAGAATACGTAAAATATATCTTTAATTTCTCAATAATGATTGGAGGGTTAATTGCTTTTGGAGCTTTGGTCTATGGAGGATTTCGTTATTTAACTTCAGCTGGTTCGCCGGCTGCTATAGCCGATGCCAAAGACCAGATTTTAGCTGCTTTTTTAGGTTTAATCATTCTTCTCTGTTCTTATCTGATTTTGGCGACTATTAATCTTCAATTAACCGTAATAGAAGTAACAAAACCTAAACCCGGAGAAATTCTCATTGGCCCCTTATCCTCCTTAGGTGTTTATCTTTTTAAAGAGGATTACAAAACAGGAGAAAAATGTGTACCAGAAATCGAAAAAGGCAATTGCCTGCGGATTATCGGAGACGTGTCCGACCTTGGAGTTTATGGTTTTAATGATAATGCAAAGAAAATTAAATTCACTAACAGTGAAACGAATAAATTCGGAACAATCTTACACGAAGACCCTGATTTTAAAGATAATTGTCGAATTTTTTTCGAGGATCCGGGCGTAGAATTTCAAAGCGTCCTGGGTAAAACCAATTTAGGTGAGGTTAAAAAACCATCTTCTGCCACCATTTTCAGGGAAGGAGAAGAGGGCGCCGGGGGTTATGTCGCCATTTATTCAGACCCGGAGTTTGGAGGAAGTTCGAAAACTTATGACAATTCGGTTAGATCACCGGAAACCGTTGGGGGTCTGGAAAATAATGTCCGTTCAATTAAAATCGAAGGAAAGTTTTTAGTCGTACTTTTTGAAAACCCTCCTGGAGGTAGTTTCCCGGGAAAATGTGAGGTTTTCAGAAAAAGTGACTCTGATTTAAAAAACAATCCAATTGGCAGATGTGGTACTATTGAATGGAAGTTTGGTTTTATCCCCTGGTATACTTTTAAATCCTGCGTTTCTGCTATTGTTATCTATCCAATCAGATAGAATCCTTAATTTAAAAACCCTATTATTTCTAATAGGGTTTTTATTGTGGATTGTTATTTTTATTATGGTTTTATATTATATTGTATTTTCTATTCGCCGTTTTTTTGTAGCGCGAATCGGTAATTGTTAAGGGTAGGGTTTTATTATCACCTTTCTTTC
>CAZDIG010000044.1:0-4101 GCA_964505465.1 uncultured Candidatus Saccharibacteria bacterium | reverse complement strand
TTTTCCTTGCCTGGAATATTATCTCTTTTATTCTAACCTTGTTTGGCTATCGAGTGGGAATATTCGGCCCCTGGTGGCAAATTTAATTATGAAAGACTGGAAAATCTTTATTATCATAATTATTGCTATTTTTGGTTTAAGCTTTGCTATTTATTGGCAATTCAAAAGTTTTCAAGAATCTTTAACTAGAGTTGAGCTGCCCGAATTTAAGGTACCAGAGGTTAGCTTTGAACTTTGGCCTGGAGAAGAAGAAGGTTATAAAGAATGGATTTCCCCAGATGGAAAATTAAAAATAAAATATCCCAGTTATTGGATAGAAATGGAGGAAGAGTCTTTAAAAAGCTATTTAAGCCCGAGCGAAAAAGGTGAGGTTTTACTTTTTGCCTACCGATTTCAACTAAAAGGTTTTACTTTTACTACCCCTAGCTTTTTAGTAGTCCAAAATTTAAATTTTGAGAAAAATTTAGAAAAGGTAATTGAGGAAATGGAAAAAGAGGCTCAAGAAAGAGAGGGAGAAATGAAAATTATTAACCTAAAGATTGAAGAAAACCAGGCGGAATTTGAGGCAGAATATAAATCTAAAATTGGGGAGATTTTTTATTCAAAAGAAAAATTAATTCTGGTTGAAGAAAATCTTTATTCAATCTCTATTTTCTCTGCCAAGAAAGACTGGACCCGAATTGAAGAGGAAGCGAATGAAATTTTTGATTCTATAGAATTTAGCCAATGATTTTAGGGGCCCATTCCGAAAGGAATGGGAAGATGTGGTGAGTGGTTTATAGTCTTGACAAAATTTTCTTAAAAAGTATAAATAAAATATAGCACCTAAACAACTGAATATTGGTTGAAAGGGTGCAAGATAAAAAAGGAGGTTGAAATGAAACGTCTAAGAAAGATTTTTCTAATCTTATTAGTTTGTCTATCACTGATTTTCGGGGTAATAAGCTGTGCCAAACCAACTATGCCACCTGAGGAAGAACAGCCAAAACCAGAACCGCCAGTGCCGCCTGAAGAAGTAGCAATAGAACCACAACCTAAAGTGGAGTTGTTCCAAAATACCCTTCGCTTCTTCAGATCAAAAGGAGCGATGGCAGTTTACCCAGATTGTTTAATTGGGGAAGTACAAAATGTTGGTAATGCACCGGCTGGTAATATAAAAGTTACAGTTACATCCTATGACGACAGAGGTTACATCGTTGCCCAAAAAGTTACTTCCCCGGTTTGGAAACCTCTTCTTCCAGGTGAAAAATCCCCATTCGTATTTTGGTATCACAACTTTGGCTCTCATTATACTTTGGACGTAAGTTGGGACTCAAGCACTGATGTTCCTTCTCGCGGCGAAGGGTTCAAAATTCTCAACTTCGAAATCTCAAAGGACGACTACTACGGGTGGTGGGAACCTAAAGGCGAAGTGCTAAATGTTAGCGACAAGGAGGACTCCGTGTCTTTTTTCCTAACTTTCTACGACAAGCAGGGCAGAGTTCTTATTTATACCTCGACTATGACTGGGCCTTTAATACCCAATCAAGTAACACGATTTGGCTTCAGTCTAGATCCAGGCAACTTCGGTCTTAGTAATGATTTCGAATTTTCTCACTATTCACTCATGATCCGCTGATGATAACCCGAGTATGGACTTATTGAAGAGTCAGATGATAACCGAATCTTAATGACAACAAAAGGACCTTCGGGTCCTTTTTTATTTTATTTTGTTTTGTCACTTGATTTGTTATAATAAGTTAATTAATGTGGTATAATAATTAAAGTATGAGGAAAATTTTTAAAAATAAAAAAATTATTATCGGTTTAATAATCTTGGGAATTTTTAGTGTTAATTCAGTGGCTTTTGCTTCAGAGTTAGAGGTTCACTGGCCGCCATCACCTTTAGGTACTTTGTTGACCGATGCTAGCGATCTCACTATTTTCATTCGATATCTCTACGAATGGGGGATTGCTTTGGGAGGATTGGCTGCCTTCATTGCTTTAATCATTGCTGGTTTCCAATATCTAACTTCAGTTGGTGACCCAGCCAGAATGAAAGAGGCAATGGATAGAATAAAATCAGCTTTTTTAGGATTGGTTTTACTCTTGGGCTCTTGGTTAATTTTAAATACTATTAATCCTCAACTAACCACGCTCCATGTCCCCCTTTTTAGACCGGGAGATATACCAGAAATTGAAAAGGAAGTAGAAGAAATCTCCAAAGAAATCACTCTCGATAAATTGATAGGAGAGAAGTTTAAAGCCTGCGAGAAAGCGAAAATTATAGTTGGGGATAGGACAGCCACATTAAAAAAAGCTAATAAATGTGTAGAGAAGTTTGATGATGGTGAACCCTTTTTAATCGATACCGATCAACCGTTTAGTATCGAAGGTCTTATTGATGATGAACCGACTCCTTGTGCCGGTTTGGTCTACCTTACTTCGGGAAAGAAGTGCGAGACAACTGTCGCTGCCTATATTTTAACTGAGACTACTGAGGATGCGGTAGTAGATGAAGTAGTCCAAGGGGCTGTGTTTTTAAAAGGGAAAAAATAATCCATGCTCAAAAAAATCAAATATTTAATTCCAGTAATTGCAATTATTCTTTTGATTTTCCCCCAATCAGCTTCGGCTGATATTTTTGGAATCATTGATGCTCTGGAGACAGCCTTGGAAGGAGTAGAAGAAATTGCCGGTCCCTTACTCTGGGCCTTTATTAAATTTTACCTGCTTTTTATAGTCAGTTTTTTTGCTTTATTTATTTCAGCTGCTATGTTGTCGGTAATAGTAAATGATCCCAACTGGGTTAGTATGAGTAGCCCAATGATAGAGAGTGGCTGGCTTTTCATGGTTGGATTAGCTAATTTATTTTTAGTTTTATTTTTGATTTTTATTGCCATCTCTTTCATTCTTAAAATAGAGACCTTCTCCACCAAAAAAGCCCTGATTAGTTTAATTGTTGCCGCTCTTTTAGTTAACTTCAGTTTACTCTTTGTCAAAATGATAGTAGATATTCCTATTTTTGCCTTTAATACTTTCAGAGATGCAATTGGCGGAGATCCTTCTTGGCTTATTCTTAAAGTGATTAGCCCTTTAACCGATGCCATGGCTATCGCCCTTCTTATTTGGACCTTGGCTTTAATTGGATTAGGATTATTTTTTGTTATCCCTACTACTGCTCCCTTTGCCCAACTTGGATTTATATTTGCTTTTCCAGCTTTAATTCCAATTTTAGGGCTTTTAGCCTTTTTTGTCTGGGCAGCTCTTCTCTTAGCCGGAATCTTCTTTACCTATGTCTTTCTCTTTGGAGCAAGGTCGGTTATTTTAGCTATATTTGCCATTATTTCTCCTTTAGCTTTTATATGCTGGGTCTTTCCCCAGACTAAAAAATACTGGAGTAGCTGGTTAAAGATAGTCATAGAATGGGCATTTTTAGGAGTAGTGCTTTTATTCCTTTTACTTTTGGGGTTTAAGGGCTTAGCCTATCTTACTCCCAAAGCTTTATTAGAAGAGTCTGGGAGTCTTTTTGCCGGAGGTATATTTAAACCAATTGCCTCATTTTTTGTTTATTATTTCTTTTTATTTATTTACTTATTATTTGTCGTGACCGTTTCCAAAAAATTAATGCCAACCTTTGCTGAAGGTTTAATTACCGGGGCTAAACAGGCGGGAGGAATGATCTGGACCAGAGGAATAAAACCAATCGCCATAGCATCTAGAAAAGAGGCCGGAAGAGCAGCAGCTACCTTAAGAGAAAGGGAAGAAGCAGAGGCCAGAGCCAAGGCGGAAGCAGAAGCGAGAGGAGAAAGATTTAAACCTTCTTTAGCCCTGAAAGTAGGGGGAATAGCGGCAAAGCCAGTGCGGTGGGCTTATCGATTGCGAGGGATCACCCCGGAAGAAGAAGAAAGGAAGAGGTTAGAAGAAGTAGAAAAGGAGACAAAAGAAATAAGAGATCCTGAACTTTTGGTGAGGAGGGCTCGCGATAGAATGTTTGCTAGAGATTATGCTACTGCTGCTGCTATTATCAGTAAGGGAATAGAGAGAGGTAAAGAATTTAAGGCGGAAATTGAGGAGGCAGTAACTGAGGCCGATGCAATAAGAATGGGATTGGAAGCAAAT
>CAZDIG010000043.1:0-4499 GCA_964505465.1 uncultured Candidatus Saccharibacteria bacterium | reverse complement strand
CTACTAACCGATTCTCATAGTTTAAGGGAGATAATTTTATTCCCAACAATGAGGCCTAAATAGAAATATGTTAGATATTAAATTTATTCGGCAAAATCCTGAAAAAGTTAAAGAAGCCTGTAAAAATAAACAAGTTACAGTTGATGTTGATAGGATTTTGGAATTGGATAAAAAAAGAAGGGAAGAAACTAAAAGGTTAGAAGAATTGAGAGCAGAACAAAACAAAATCAGCAAACAAGCTCCTGAAAAATTAGAAATTGAAAAAGCTAGAGAAATAAAGGAAAAAATAAGAGAAGTAGAACCAGAATTGGAACGGATTGAAAAAGAGTTTAATGGCTTAATGTTTCAAATCCCAAATATCCCATCTGAAGATGTGCCGGTAGGTAAAGATGAAACAGGAAATGTGGTAATAAGAAAAGTGGGGAAAATTCCTAAATTTTCCTGCCTGCCGGCAGGCAGGAATTTTAAACCAAAGGATTATATGGAAATTGCTGAAAATCTTGACTTGATTGATGTAAAGAGGGCGGCTAAAATATCGGGAGCAAGGTTTAGTTATATAAAAAATGAATTAGTCCTGATGCATTTTGCTTTGATGAGGTTTGGTTTGGATGTTTTGGTAAAAGAGGGGTTTATACCACTTCTTCCTCCCAAAATGATAACAGCAAAAATGGCTTGGGGTATGGGATATTTAGAACAAACAGACGATGAAGAGTCTTATTTTCTACCGAAAGATAATTTATATTTAATAGCCACCTCAGAGCAATCAATGGGCGCTATGCACTCAGGGGAAGTCTTGCCGGAAAAAGATTTGCCAAAAAGATATGTTGGGTTCACCGCCTGTTTCCGAAGAGAAGCAGGATCTTATGGTAAAGACACAAAGGGAATCCTTAGGTCCCACGAATTTGATAAGCTTGAAATGTTTAGTCTTTCTAGACCGGGGGATTCAAAAAAGGAACATGAGTATTTTCTGTCGCTGGAAGAGAAATTGATGAAATTGCTTGAGTTACCTTATCAAGTAGTCAATATATGTACCGGAGACTTAGGGAGGCCAGCTGCTAAAAAATATGATATTGAAACATGGCTGCCCGGCCAAAATAGGTACCGTGAAACCCATTCCACTTCAAATTGCACGGATTTTCAGACAAGAAGATTAAATATCCGTTATAAAGATAAATTCGGTAAGTTAGATTTCGTTCATGCCGTAAACGGCACCGCTTTTTCTATGAGGCCGCTTATTGCTATCCTAGAAAATTATCAGCAAAAAGACGGAAGCGTAAAAATTCCAAAGGTATTACAAAAATATCTTCCTTTTAAGGTTATTAAAAAATGAGACCCCGTTAGAAATTTTATTTTACAACGGGATATTAAATTTTATCTATTATGATTTCTAACGGGGTGAGAGAAGAACAAATTTCAATTAATAGCCTAAAGACTAATTATAAAATTGCAGGGTCGGGTCCTGCCATTTTAATTTTGCACGGTTGGGGATCAAAAGCCGAAAGATGGGTAAAAGTCGGAGAAATGTTAGTAGAAAACGGCTACAAAATTGTTATACCGGATCTGCCTGGTTTCGGCGGCACGGATGTGCCGCCGAAACCATGGGGGTTAAATGAGTATTGCGGCTTTATCGCCGATTTTACGAAAACCCTCAATCTAGAAAAATTTTATCTTTTAGGCCATTCCTTCGGTGGGGCTTTGGCGGTAAAATACACTCTAAGATTTCCAGAAAAAATAGAAAAATTGTTTTTAATGGCATCAGCTTGTATTAGAAAAAAAACAATAAAAAAGTGGGTGCTGGTTAGAATCTCAAAATTTTTTAAAATTTTTTCTTTTTTGCCTTTTTATGCTCTAGCCCGAAAAGTTTTTTATAAATTTATTGTAAGTGGTAGTGATTATCAATACACAAAAGGAGTAATGAAAGAAAGTTTTCTTAAAGTTGTTAACGAAGATTTGTCTAAAGTTTTAAGTTTAATCAATGTGCCAACTGTTATTATATGGGGCGCTAAAGATGACACAACATTAGTGGAAGACGCTTATTTTATAGAAAGGGAAATCAATAACTCAAAATTGATAATTATTCCTGAAGGTGACCACGACTTGGAACAAAAAATGCCGGAAACTCTAACAGAAAAAATTATAAAAAATCTTACCAACTAATTATGTTTTTTCTTCTGGGAGTATTTTGGTTCACCAGAACCGCAAAAAACTTGCTATTTTGGATTTATTTGTGGCAATTGAAGGAATATCATATCGGCAGATTTTTAGATCATTTCAGGACTCAAAAAGGAAAAAGTCTATTGCTTAATCCGCTTCAGATTTACAAGCTCTTTTTTATCGGGCTATTTATCGTAGGCGTTTCCCAGAAATGGGTGAGCCCGGTTTTTATATTGATTCTAGTCCTATTTTTGGTTTATTTCATCGAGTCGCTTGTCTTTTTTAACGGTATTTCCGGAAAAAGGGTAAAAATTCCGACTTTAACCGTAAAAACCTCTATTTTAATTTCCGCCGGAATGATAATCTTGGTGCTATTCCCCTTGATTACTTTCTGGATTTTTAGAGATATTTTTTGGTATACGGTGGCACTTTTAGTTTTTGATATTTTCTGTCCGGTGATTGTCTCTTTTATTGTCCTATTTTTCCAGCCATTCGCGTTTTTAATGAAAAAGAGGGTTTTAAAAAGGGCAAAATTAAAGAGAGAGGAGTTCAAAAAACTTCTGGTAATTGGAATTACTGGATCTTACGGTAAAACTTCAACCAAGGAGTTTTTGGCTACAATTTTGTCTCAAAAATTCAGCGTTTTAAAAACAAAGGAACATATTAACGCCGAGATAGGCATCGCCCAAACTATTTTAAAAGAGTTAAAACACGAACATCAAATTTTTATCACCGAAATCGGCGCCTATGAAAAAGGGAAAATAAAAGAAGTTTGCGAAATGCTTCAGCCTAAATTTGGAGTTTTAACAGGGATAAACGAACAGCATATGGCGACTTTTGGTTCCCAAAATAATATTGTAGCTGGAAAGTACGAATTGATTAGATCTTTACCGCAGAACGGCGCTGCTTTCTTTAACGGCGACAATGAATTTTGTCAGAAATTATACGAAAAAACTGATGAAAAGAAAAAAATTGTTTTTTCAACTCCAGGCAGATCTTCAAAAATTATAGAAACGCCGGATTTATTGGCGAGCGATATTTTAGTGGAAAAAGAATCCGTTTCCTTTAAAGTTATTTCAAAAGACGGAGATAAAGCAGGCTTTAAATTAAATCTGTTAGGCGCTCAAAATATAGAGAATATTTTACTGGCGGCTGTGGTGGCTAAAGAATTAGGAATGAGCTTGGAAGAAATCGCTAAAACGTGCCAGAGAGTAAAACCAGACGAGGGCGGAATGAAACTAAAAAAGGGGATAAGTGACGTGAATATTATTGACTCAACTTATTCCTCAAACCCAAACGGAGTAATTTCTCATTTAGAATACCTTAAAATCTGGCCCGGGAGAAAAATAATAATAATGCCGTGCTTAATTGAGCTTGGCAAGGCATCAAAAGAAGTTCATAAAAGAATAGGGAAAAAAATTGCCGAAGTTTGCGACTTGGCAATAATTACAACCGAGGATAGATTTGAAGACATAGAAAGTGGAGCCATAAAAGCCGGAAAGAAAAAAAATATCCTGCTTATGGAAAATCCGTTGGAAATTTTGGAAAAAATTAAAAGTTTCTGTCAACCTACGGATGTTATACTTTTAGAGGGAAGACTACCAAAACAATTAATCAATCTGTTGGTTAGTTAAAATGAATCCTATTAAACCAATTTCCATATCTTTGTCGCCGAATACGAAAAAAGATGATATCCGATTGGCATTAAAATTAATTTTCCAGCCTTGGAAATGGAAAGGGGGGAATGAAATTAAAAATTTAGAAGATGAGTTTAGAAAATATCTCGGCGTAAAATGTGCTATTTCTTTTAATAGCGGCAGGAGCAGTTTTTTCGCTATTCTTAAAGCGTTAGCCCTGGCCCCGGAAAGCGAAATTTTACTACAGGCGTTTACCTGTAACGCCGTAGCAAATCCCGTTTTATGGATGGGGATGAAACCTGTTTACGTAGATTGTAATGAAGATGATTTTAATATTGATGTTGACGATTTAAAACATAAAATAACGTCAAAGAGTAGGGTAGTGGTTGTTCAACACACCTTTGGTTTACCGGCTGATATTGATAAGGTTCTGAAAATTTGCCGGAAAAATAATTTAATTTTAATTGAAGATTGCGCTCATTCCTTGGGAGCCAAATACGTGGGTAGAGAGGTAGGAACATTTGGGAAAGCCAGCTTTTTCAGTTTCTCAAGAGATAAAATTATATCTTCTGTTTACGGAGGAATGGCAGCAACCAACGACCCTTCGCTTGCAGAAAAACTTCAGCAAGCTCAGGGCAAGTTTGGCTATCCGTCACACTATTGGGTTTTTCAGCAATTATTCCACCCGGTTTTAATGAATTGGCTGAT
>CAZDIG010000042.1:0-4677 GCA_964505465.1 uncultured Candidatus Saccharibacteria bacterium | reverse complement strand
CTATATGAGTAAAAATATCGGAATAATTATTGGAATAAGCGTAATTGTATTAATCCTTGTTTTAGGGGTTTATTTCTTTTTAATGCCTAGGTGTCCTAAATCTTGTGATGATGAGAACGTTTGTACTAAAGAAAGCTGTTCTAAGGAGACAAATTATAAATGTAAAATAGAAGCTATTCCTAATTGTTGCGGAAACAAAATTTGCGAATTAGAAGAGAATTACGGAACCTGTCCTACAGATTGCCCTAATTGCGATGACGATAACAAATGCACAAAAGACCATTACGATTATTATAATAAAGAATGCGTCAACAGGCCGATTCTTGATGTGGTTTGCTGTGGTAATACGGTCTGCGAAACCGGTGAAACCTATCTGAATTGTGCCCGAGATTGTCCAAATTGTGATGATGACAATAGGTGTACGAAAGACAGTTACGATTACCATCAACAGAAATGTCTTAATGAAATTATTAGGCCTTGTTGTGGTAATGGAATATGCGATAAAGGCGCCGAAACATACACAAATTGTTCGGCGGATTGTCCAAATTGTAATGATAATAGTAAATTGACTTTGGACAGCTTTAACTATACGAGCCAAAAGTGTGATTATATCGTCACGCATTATGTCTTTGATAATTTTGAAAACGGCGCTGGTGATTGGGAATTTTTTGGCAAAGAAGAAAGTGAGCCGATTACAACAAATTGGACCGTCATAAAAGATGGTACCAATACAGTCTTAAGGGGAGCCGGCCACAACTGGGCGGGTATTTTAAGCAAGGGGTGGTCTAATTATATTTTTAAAGCCAGATTTAAAGTAGTTCGAGAAGGTGATGGTATCCACTTTAATTTCAGAAACACTATGGGAGAAAGCAATCCGACGCGATATTTTATCTGGGTCGGAAGTAATGGCGTAAATTTGGCAAAACAAATCAATGAAAAATTTTTTGACAGTCTCGCTCAACCCCAAAATTTTCCGGGCTTTGGCAAAGATTTCATCAATGTTTGGCATACGTTTGAAATAAGAGGATACGGGAATATCTTGAACATCTTAGTAGACGATAAACTTTTGATAAAATATAAGGATAACAACATTCCTGTTCTTTCGGGCGGGGTTGCTTTTGAGACGCTTAATGGTTCTGAGTTTTTGATAGACGATGTAGAAGTAAAAGTCATTAGTTCTCAAGACATAATTTATCCCTAATTTTAGAATTAGAATTATGTTTTACCCTTGGGGTCGTAATTCCCGAGATTGTTTTCTCGGGTTTATATTAGATGTTATAATATTAGTATGATTATTATAAAGAAAGGAAAATCGAATTGGAGATATATTTGGATTATTGTTATTTCGGCCGTCACTCTTGGAGGGGGAGCATTAATCTATCAGTATCTTAATACCGAAGGACTGGAAGAA
Source organism: uncultured Candidatus Saccharibacteria bacterium (assembly GCA_964505465.1). Taxonomy (GTDB): domain Bacteria; phylum Patescibacteriota; class Minisyncoccia; order Minisyncoccales; family Staskawiczbacteraceae; genus CAZDIG01. The sequence goes on along the minus strand of CAZDIG010000042.1, from coordinate 3,266 downwards.
ATCTCAATTTATCATTTTTTTGTCAAAGAAAAACCGGATTACACCGATCCTAATAGAGAGCTTTCCGATAAAGAGTTGTTAAGATACGCAAAATCTCCCTTTAATAAAGGCGAAATGATGTTTAAAAATATAATAATTGGCAAACATAATGGAATTCCAGTAAGAGTAACCTTTCCTTGTTCTGATATATGTCCAGGTAACACTATGAGAGTAATAAGATACGACGTGGATATTCCCGAGTGTGAAAACATTGGCGGATTAGTAAAAACGATATTTATTCCTCGCGGCATTGCTTTAATGCCCGAAGAGTTTTGTTTTCCAAAACCCATCGTGGAAAATAATATCTACGAATTTTTAGAAACTCTTTAAAACATATAAGACTCGATTTCCCGAGCCCTCCTCAGCCGGGCATAGAACAGTCAGCTCCATTTAATATTTCCAATTGGGAGCATGGCGCTGGCAGAGTCTGTTTTGAGAGAAAAATTGATAAAGAATTATACCCGCCATTTCAGAAAAAAGACTAGAATTTATCGCCCCGGATTATCTTAAAACCGGGGCTTTTCTTTCTTAAGTAAAGATTATAGAGTAAAAATAGGAAAGGGGCGTGATATGAAAATTAAACAAAGCAAAAATTTGAGATACGAAAAAAGACCCTGGCTATGTGACGTTAATGGATACGACAGGCCAGAGCCAAAATTTTGTTTTCTGGCGCGGTATAAACGGGAAAACTACACCCTAATTTTATATTTTGAAAACGATACTCATGCCGAGATTTTAGCTAAAAACGACAAAGGAGAAATAGAGATAGATATGATTACAGAGAAACTGGATAAATTTCTAGGTAGGCCATTTGAAGAAATTTTAGAGGCAGAATTTTAATAAATAAGAGGTCGAAAAACTATTAAGAAAAAACATAAAATATGGACCAAAAACCCCAACAACAAATTCAAATTCGCGCCATAGATAAAGACTTAAAGGGAGTTTATTCTAATTTAATGCAGGTTACCCACACCCAGGAAGAATTTATCTTGGATTTTTTCAATGTGATTGGATTATCAGGAGTGCTTTCTACCCGCGTTATTCTAAGCCCCGGCCACTTAAAGAGAATGATTCAGGCGTTGGCAGAAAATATGGGACGATACGAACAGAAATTTGGGACAGTGTCTCCGGCAGAACCTCCAAAACAAGAAATTGGATTTAAGCCTTAAATATCAAATAAATATAAAACTATGGCAATTATCAACAAAAAATGCTGGCCGGAATGGTTTGAGAAATTTTGTTCCGGCGAAAGAACTTTTGAACTTCGGCTCGCCGATTTTGATTTAAAAACCGGCGACACCTTAGTATTGGAAGAATATAATCCAGAAACTAAACAATACACGGGAAGAAAGGCAAACTTTGAGTGCAAAAGAGTGGAACGTTCGGCGCAAGACCCGCTTCAGTTCTATAGTATTGATGATGTAAGAAAGTACGGTTTTTGGATTATTGGGCTGGAAAAGCAGAAATGACTATAGTAATAATTAAGATATTTTTTTCTTTCAACTTTTGAATTATAATTAAAATAATATAGTCGTTTTCTTAAAAAGGATTTAAACCATAAAAAAAGAATATGCATGAAGCAATAACGTGGGTAATCGCATTTATCATTCTGCTCGCGGTGATTGGCATCCTCTTGTATTTGCAGGCCTTGCGGTAAAAAATTTTTTGAGCATGAAAAGTCAAAACCCTAACGGGAACAAAAACAATAATCAGCAAAATAGCGAAGTTAAAGAAGAAAAACCGGTCCCAAAAACGGAAATAAAAACCGAGATTAAAGGAGCGCCCAAGGAAGCCGTTAAAGCACCGGAAAATTTTAGTTTAAATAAACCTCCTTTAGCTTTAGTTCGCGACTCCCAAAAAGTGGAAAAGGCTTATAGCCACTCCGACCTGGAAGGCATCTATCGTTTGAAGATAGGCAAACGCAGGGGATTGGATATTTGGATAGTTGATGGCGCAAAAGTCAGAAAAGAGCTGTATATTGATTTTGTTTTGGGGGGAAACGACCAAAGGTATAAATTTATTCCGGATGGCGAGATTTGGATTGATAACTCAATTTCAGTAGAAGAACTGGAGTTTACTATTATCCACGAGATTTTTGAAAGAGAGCTGATGAAGCAGGGGATGACGTATACTAAAGCCCACGAGTTAGCGGCCCAGGAAGAACTAAAGGCAAGAATCAATAAAACCGATAGCATTGATGATTTACGAGCCAGGTGGTATAAACTGCAAGAAAGCTCCAAAGAACAAGAAATAATAAAACCGAAAGCAGAAGAACAAAAACCCGCTGTTTAAATTATTAGAAGGTGTTAAAACACCCATCGCTCAGGTGTTTTTTTGATTATATTGACAAATTATAAAATATTTGTTATAATAAAAGTATATAACAGTTCTTTTTAGGAGAGAAGAAATGCCTGGAATTGTAGGGAGTCTGCTTATTCTGGCAGTTATGATCTACGGACTGGTGCTGATGGTGGCGGGGCCGGCTAAGGCCAACAAGCTGGTGAAATGGATTTTCCAAAAGCTCTGGTGGCTGACAAAAAAGATTCTCCGCGAGTTGGGAAAACTGCTGAAGTGGGGGATGATCCGAACCGGCAGGCTTATCGGTATCTTCGGCAGACGGCATCCGTTGGCGACCGGCATCATATTCAGTTTGATGCTGATTGCAACCATTCTTTTCTTCTCCATCCTTTTATCGGGCTAACCTTAGGAGGATTAGCCCTTTTCTTTTCCCCGCGTCATTGACAAAAAACAGAATAGTTGTTATGGTTATTATGCTTAATATTGAAGACAAAAAGTAATATGTCCAAAATAATCCAGAAATTAGATAGCCAAAAAGGAGCATCAATGATTGAAATGCTGGCGGTATTGGCCACGGCAACGGTTGTGGTAGGCGGAGTTTCGTTTAATGCCAGCGATTTTTTAAATCACGCTAGAGACGCTCAACGGGTTGCAAACTTAAAACAAATAGTTAATGTTTTAGAGGTTTATTATTTAGACCATGACGTCTATCCTTCGGTAGAGAAGGGAAGTCGTTTTGATAATTTAATTTATCAATTGGAGAGTTATTTAAATTCTCTGCCAAACGATACAGAAAAGTATGATTACTACAATTTTGATTCAAGTCAGCGTTATCTTCTTAAAGTTATCCTCGAAAATCCCGACAATCCTGTTTTGGAAACAGATTTTGATGGGCAAGTTGAAGAAGTAGATTGCCAAGATCCGGCGTA
>CAZDIG010000041.1:0-4680 GCA_964505465.1 uncultured Candidatus Saccharibacteria bacterium | reverse complement strand
CTTTTTCGTTCATATTTTTTGATAATATTTAATTTTCGACCTTTTGCTGTTTATAAAATATAACGCGTTTCTTAGAAAAATGTTTCACAAACTACTCATATCTCAAAGCTTCAATCGGGCTCTTTAACGATGCCTGGCGAGCCGGATAAAGCCCGAAAACGAGCCCCACGAACGTGGCAACGCCAAGACCTAAAAGCGCCCCAGAAATCGGGAAAGTAAAGGCCCAGTTAAGCGCCAGAACATAACTAAGGACAAAAGAAATAAGAAAAGAAAAAACCGATCCTAAAATAATGCCGACAACCCCTCCGATCACCGTAAGTATAATCGCCTCTAAGAGAAATTGGGTCATAATATTTCTCTCCGTTGCGCCAATTGCCTTGCGAAGCCCAATCTCTCTGGTTCTCTCGGTAACCGAAACCAACATAATATTCATAATTCCCACCCCGCCGACTAAAAGCGAAATAGCGGCAATAGCCGCCAAAAATAAAGTTAAAACATTGGTAACGGTGCTTACCGTCTCCATGGCTTCGGCTTGAGTCTCAATGAAAAAATCGTCTTTGCTGGGATCGGTTATGCCATGGGAGTTTCTGAGCGTTATTTTTATGTCTTCAACGGTGCGAGAGACGTTTTTTTCTTCGTCGGCTTCAATTGCCAAACGATGAAAATATTTTATGCCAAAAATGTATTGCTGGGCCGTGGTATAGGGCACAATAACTACCTCGTCAAAGTTCAAAAAAGAAAATTGGCCTTTTTGGGGCAAGACGCCAATAACTTTGAAATTTCTATCCTTGATTTTTATTTTTTTATCAATAGCTTCCTCGCCGCCAAACAGCTCGTTTTTAACTTTAGAACCGATAATGACAAGACTGGCATAGCCTTTAATTTCCTTTTCACTAAAAATCCTTCCCTGGGCGGGGTATAGATCGTAAATTTTGGCAAACAAGTCTGTCACTCCAAATATCGTAGCCCGATATGTGTCGTTGCCAAAAGCCAAGCTTTCATTACCGAAAACGACCGGCATGATTTTATCAGCATGGGGAACATTGGCTTTTTTCTGAAGCGCCTCCAAATCTTTCTGTTTAAGCGAATCAGCAAAGATAGAGAATATATCGGTCGGGCCCTTGGGCTGACGCCCAGGAACGACGCCAATGAGTTTGGGGCCGATATTTTGAATTTGTCCTAAAATTAGATTTTGAGCCCCCTTGCCCAAAGACATTACTAAAATAATGGCCGTTATACCGATAACAATACCTAAGACAGTAAGGATGGAACGCGATTTATGCGTTTTAAGCCCTTTGAGGGCGGTTTCAAAACTATGAATTAATGTCATATAAATTACTTTTTGAAATGATCGGAGGCATTGTGCCGGGAATGAACTTTTTTATCGCTTTCAATTTTGCCATCACGCATTGTGATAACACGTTCGGCATATTCGGCCGTATAAGTTTCGTGAGTAACAAGAATTACCGTGCGACCCTGTTCTTCAAATAATTTTTGGATAATATTCATAACAATCTGTCCCGATTTAGAATCAAGGTTACCGGTTGGCTCGTCCGCAAAAATAACTTGGGGGTCGTTGACAAGCGCCCTGGCAATAGCTGCGCGCTGTTTTTCTCCGCCTGACAGTTGGGCTGATTCATAATTTAAACGATGGGCTAATCCAACGGATTCAATTGCTTTCTTTGTCCGTTCCTCCCACTCGGATTTAGGAACATCGGAGTAAAGGAGTGGTAGTCTTACGTTCTCAAAAACAGTTGTTCGCGGAAGCAAATTAAATGACTGGAATACAAAACCCATCTTTTTATTCCTCACATGGGCAATTTCTTCTTTTGAGTAATCGTCAATCATTTTGCCATCAAAGCGGTATTCGCCGCCGCTGTGTCTATCAAGGAATCCCAACACATGTAAAAGCGTGGATTTGCCCGATCCGGACGGACCCATCACCGCCACAAATTCTCCGCTTTCAATCTTAAAAGAAACTCCCTGAAGAGCAGGGGTTTGTACTTCATCGTTTACATAAATTTTTTTTAGGTTTTGGGCTTCAATAAGCGCCATAACTTTTTAAAAAGATGTGATGACCTTATCCTCTTCGTTTATTCCTTCAAGAATCTCAATATTACCATCGGAACCAACTAAGCCGGTTTTTATTTTTTCTTCTCTTTGCGCATTATTATCTAATAGACGCACTATTGCATCGCCATTTTTTGTAATTACCGCTCTTTGCGGGATTATAATTACGTTTTCTCTTTTTGCGGTTAAAATATCAATATTTGCAGTCATCCCAGATTTAATCCGCTCATCGTTTTCAATAAACTGGAAGGTGACTTTATAAGTCGCCACTCCCTCAACAATAGTCTCAGCCGGATCAATAGCAATAGTCTTGAGCTCAAAAATCACATCATTGCCATACGCATCCAGCGTCACCCTGGCATCGTCCCCTATTTTTACTTTGGCGATATCGGCCTCCGGCACATTTGCTTCTATTTCAAACTGTGAAACGGAAATAATAGAAACGACCAGAGTGTTAGCAGAAACAATTTCACCAGCTTTTGTCTCTTGCTTAGTGACAACACCGCTTATCGGAGCGCGGAGAATAGTTTTTTGAATTTGGGCTTGAAGATTTTCCGCACTGGCGACCGCTGAATCAAGTTTTGCCTCTTGAGCCGAAATTACTTCGGGAACAGTGCCCGCCTCTTTCAATTTCAGTTCCTGTTCTGCGAGGTCAAGATTTGATTGAGATGTCTTTAACTTTTCTTCTGCGGCAGTGATATTATTTATTGCAGTGTTTATGTTTGTGCGAGCGGTTGACACATCCGACTTCCATCCATCAAGAACAGTTTGAGAAAGGCCGTTATGCGTTATTGCGCCGTTTACTGCAAGACCTACTTTATCTAAAAAATTTTTTATTTGATTTAGGTTTTGTTTTGCCTCGTTAATATATAGATTGAGATCGCTTGATGCCTCCAATCCGTTAAGACGAGATTTCCATCCGCTTAACACGTCTTCAACGAGCAATCTCCCTTCTTCAAGATTAGCTTCTAATTGTAGGTCAACTACCAATAAACTGGTTAATTGGGGACTGTTTGTACCCGGATTAATAAAAAGCTGGTCTGTTTTACTCCTGACTGCGTCATCGGCTTTTGTGTAGCCGTCTTGAATTTTATCAATTAAATTATTCTTTGCGTCTTCAAGAGCTATTTTATAATTTTCAACCTTAACCTTTTGGACATCAATATCTTCCTGTCTCGTGCCGGCTTTAAGCTCGTTTAGCCGCGCCTGCTCCGCTTTAATATTTGCTTCGGCTTGCTTGAGCTGGGCGAAAAGGTCGGCGCTTTCAAGGATTACCAAAATCTCGCCGGCGCTGACCTGTTTTCCTACATCAACATACGTCGCGGAAACCTTGCCCCCTTTTTCAAAAGCCAAGTCAACGCTTTCGGCTGGTTTCACCCGGCCGGTAACACTGACTTCTTGAATAAGATTGCCTCGTTTGGCAACAACGAATTCGGGAGGGGTTTTCTTCCCGCGAGCAAAATATATTCCTGCGGCTAATGCAAGAAGTATTATTATGGAAATAATTATTATTGATTTTTTTAATAATTTCGGCATTATATTATTTAGAAAATTTAATTCAAACAAAACAATACTCTTATTGTTTTGTTCTTAAAGGAGTTTTCTATTTAGATTAAATTCCGTATAATTTCTGGAGGCCGGCAATGTCTGGTTGTTCCAGTGTCCTTTTTTTCGTCTCGCCTTCTGTTGAATAGCCGTACATTGTCATTTCGGAACAAGCTGTGGAATAAATATCGGCTAAACCAACGGAATGCCCTAATTCGTGAGTCGCGATATTCTGCAAGTCCATCTTGCTGCTGTTGCTAGCCGCATCTCCCCAGTCAAATCTCGTGTTGAATCTTATGTCAAACTCTACAATCTGTTTTCCTCTTGGCGTATACCATACCGATGTTACTGCAATTACCCTATCGTCGGGATAATCTCCAAAATCAACCGCATTCACAAAGTCCTGACCGCCATAAGTCGCTGAATAATCTACTGCATAGGCGTCGTTAAACAACTCGTTTGTTGTGGCGGTGTCCCAGGTTTCAGCCGAAGTTGAAATTGTAGAAACAACAAAGCTTTCGCTTAGACCCTCGGGGTTAGCCGGATTTATTGAATAATTTACGGGGAGAGTTTTCCATTTTACGCCCATTAGTTTATAACACTGTTCTGTTTTTGCGGGCTTACCCGGATTTTCCGGTTTAACATAGTGGATAAAATCAACCCTTTCTAAATCCCAGTTTTCATCAATAACTGGTGAATTTTCCGGCGCTCTGCTATTATCTTTTGCATGGTCATTTGCAGGAGTCAACATCCCCGCCAAAACTACTTGAGAAACGAGTAAGGCCGCTCCAGTAATTATAATTCCTAGACTTATTTTTTTCATAAAATTTTGTTTTTAAAATTCTTGCCCCGTAGTGAGCTTTGCTCTACTACTGGGGTTCGACCTTTCTTGTTTAGAATATAAAGGGTTTTAGTGTTTGTCAAACGAATTTCTCTTTTTAAAAATTTTTCTGTAAATATCTACGAAATCTATTCTATCGGCGATTAACTCCCCTAACACGGCAAACGGAATAGCAATCAGGATAATAATTCCAATTACTCGCCAAGTGATTTCTCCGCCGGCTG
>CAZDIG010000040.1:0-5009 GCA_964505465.1 uncultured Candidatus Saccharibacteria bacterium | reverse complement strand
TAAACCTTCTGCAACCTCTTCTTCTTCCTCTTCTTCCTCTTCTTCCTCTTCCTCTTCTTCTTCTTCTTCACCTGGAACTGCGGTTAATAACGCATTTAACTTCACTCTGGTGGAAGGACCAACAAAACCGGTTCCGGCTGTTAATCCGAGAGGTGTCAAAATCGCGCTAGCGTATTTCTCTTGGAAGTTGACAACAGCTCCTTTGGTTAAAGCACCAAAGTAGGTGGTCTCGTTTCCAGAAGAACCGACTCCAGAGGCGGCTACCTGGGTGTCAGCGCTTTGATTCAATAATGCTTGTAAGCATTTGACATCAGAGCCTGACGATCCCTGGCTTAAGTTTCTGGTAAAAGAAATACCAGAACAAGCGGCAGGAACTCCAGATGGCGTACCCTGGATTTCGGTTAATTGAGCTTGTAAGTCAGCTAAGGTAGCTAACAAAGCGTCAATTTGGACTTGAAGGTCAGCGGCAGTTACTCCTCTGGCTATGCCGGGAATTACTAAAGAAGCAACGAAACTGATGCTCATTGCAACTGCGACAATCTTTCTTTTTAGAGTTTCCATTTTATATTTAATGTTTATTAATTTTGTTTTTAATATTATTCATTTCGGTCGTTGTCGACCCACCCTCTTCCTTTTTTAAGAGGTATAAACTCCGTTAGAAACCGTAAAGGCCTAACGAGGCGTTACCCCCGCCAGATAGTCGATATCTAACGGGGTGCATACCTAAAAGGGGGAGGCTACGACTCTCTCTTATTTTTAAGTTATTAAATTATACAATCGTAACACAAATTTAATTGTCAAGCAAAATTATTGATTAGATATCTGTAAAATCTTTTCTAGGGCTTGGGAATAATTTCCATTCTCGTAGTCAATTTTCGCTTCTTCTAAAATCCCTTGGCTTTCTTCGGTTAAACTTGCGTCTTCCAAACTATTGATTTCTCTTTGGACCACTTGGGATAAGGCGTTATCTAACTCTTTTAGCTCCTCATTTTCGTCTATTACTATCCCTAAGGATTCAACTACTTGTTTATTTCTCTCAATTTTCTTCACTTCCTGAGCGATTTCTTTTATGGATCCGTTTCTTTCTATTAAACTTTTAGCCGCTTCAGAAACGCTGGACTGAAGCTCATCAATTGCTGAAGAAAGGTTCTTTACCTGATTATTTATTGCAATTCTGGTTAAATCTTCCAGTCTTTTATTCACAATTTCAAGGTTATATTTCGGCTGTTGGTTCCCGGAAACAAAAACCCCCTGGGTTCTTTCCGCCGTTTTCTTTATAGAGAATAGGAAATCGCCCGGTACTGTATTCTGGGCAAATCCGAACATTCCGATTAGCACTAAAAAGACAGTCACTGCCGCGTAAGCCAGTCTTGTTTGAAAAAGGGTGTGAGAGAAAACCTCAAAAACCTCTATAAATCGTTCTCTATAGCCGATTTCTTCGCCTAAAATCTGGGTTTTAGTAAAAGAAACCCATTTTTTGTTGGGTTTAATCTGACGAAGTTGCCGAATTTTGCTAATAAGTTGTTTTTCGTTCATAACAGATATGAGGCGAAATTGCCCCTCTATATATTAAGACGATTGTAACGAAAAAGTATTACCTTTTTTAAAATTTGCAATTTTTTCTAATGGCTGTAAATTCTCTAAAGTCCAACATTTTTTGAACCCTAGATCGTCTGAAAAAGTGTATTGAAATAAACTTCTTGGCTTAATATGATCGACATGCCAATAAGTTCCGTAATTCTCCCAACTCATATTTTCGTCAAATAAGTTCTCTAAATGTTTTATTAAGTCCTTAAGGCTATAATTAACTAAAGTTTCCCATCTCCTACCCGCTTTTTTGTCTTTTAAAGAATGATAAATAAGTATCCCCATATTGCAATCAAGGCGATATTTTGGGTTTTCCTTTCTTAATTGTTTATAATATCCTCTCATATATTCTGGATTTCTTTGAATCCACTGTTTTTTCCTTTTTCTCCCGTTTTCTAAATTGTTATGCTCCCACTGTTTCTTTGCACATTCCGAGCAAAATCCTTTTGTATTATATTTTCTCCTATATTTTACAGTAAATTCTTTTCCACAACCCTTACAAGTTCTTTTGCACTCCCTTTTCTTTAATCCTAATTTTTCAACCATAACCCCAATAGCCTCTTCCTTCCTATTAGGAAATTCTTTTAATAATTCTTCTTTAGAGCTAATGGGGTAAAACTCTCTCAATTTTTCTATTTCCTTTTCTGTCCAGAACCTTAATCCTGTATTAATTCCTCTTCTTTTTAGCTCTCTAAGAACAGCATTATAGCTACATCCTTCATTTTTGCTTATTTGATAAGAACTTTCTCCATTTTTATATCTTTCTACTATATTTGTCTTAAATTGAGTTTTTGTTGTCATAACTTTAATTAAGCTTCTTCAATTAACTCATTTTTAAGCTTTTTCAAAGCCCGGTGAAGAGTTACTCTTATAGTTCCCTCTGGTTTATCTAATATTTTGGCTATTTCCGATATTGATAAATCGTCTAAATAGTGCCAGATAACTACCTCCTGATATTCTTCTTTTAAGTTCTGTAAAGCGCCCTTAACCATTGCTAAATCCGAGTTTACGGCTGTCTTTTCTTCTAAATTTATCCTCGGATCCGCTATTTGAGGAGCATATTCGGCCGAAACAATTTGAGCTTTTCCTCTTTCCCGGTAGTAATCTACTACCGTATTCCGGGCAATTTGGTATAGAAAAGCCTGTGGATTGTTAATTGTATTTTCTCCGCTATTCCCCGAGTTTTTGAACGCCTCCCACCCCTTAAGAAAAACTTTTGAGGTTAGGTCTTCGGCAACCTCTTGAGAACTAACCCGCAAAAAAACAAAACGGTAAAGTTTATCCACATATTGATCGTAAATCCTGCTAAAAGTTTTTCTTTGTTTATCCATAAAGATAGATAGGACAAAATATATAGATTATATATGTAAGTAGGACATGTCCTATCTCCAGATAGGACAAATCACTTGTCCTAACCCTATTTTACCTTATAAGAAACCTGGTTCCACTCCCCCGCTCTAATTACCATTCTTTTGTTTAACAAATCTTCCAGGTCTCTCCTTATTGTTCTCTTGCTTATATTGGGGAAAACTTTCTTGAAGTCGGCAACTTGTCCTTTTCCCTGTTCTTTTAAGATTTTCAGGATTTTTTCTTGGCGCTCTGTTAATCCTCCCAAAACCGCCACTTGTTTATTATCATCTTCCACAGTAAGGGGTTTTTCTATTAATGTTTCCGCGCCCCTCTGCATAATTCCAGCTGCGGGTTCTGTTTTTCTTTTTATTTCGGTATATATTTTATCATATTCTTTTGAAACAATGAAAAAATTGAGATTTTCCATCCATCCCTGCGACTTTCCTAATTTAAGATAGTCTTTAAGGATTTCAATATCCCGTAAAATTTGAGTTGAAATTTTTTCCTTTTGAAGGACTGCCAAAACCGGGTTGCCGTAGAACAAAACTAAATTCTCCATAATCCCTAAGGATTTTTCCTTTATTTTATTTCTTAGCGGCTCCCCTTCTGGAAAGAATTCAATCATCCGATAAACCGCATCGGTTAACCTTATGTGATTTTCTTGCATATTGGGCATATTCTGCAAATTAACATATTTTACCAAAAACGCAAAAAAAATCAACCCCTGAGGTTTAAACCGCCTCGTCTTTTTTAGACAAAAAGCTCCGCCCGAGGTCTGACCTCGGGCGGAGCTCCTATAAATTTTTACGGTAAAGGGAAGTCTTCTTATTTATGGCATTTACCGTTTTTATAGATTTCGCAGGTGTTTTTCTCCTCGTCTTCTCCAAAAATTAAATTTTCTAAAACCGGTTCGCTATTTCTGATATAAATTCCGTAATAATTATTTTTCAATGTTGAATTTTTAATAATTGGGGTTCCGCCGTCAATATAAACAGCTTTCCCTTTGTTGCCGGAAGACGCCCGATTATGCCGCAAAAATTCAATATTGTCTATGGTTGAAGAGGAATTGATTAACCATAACCCCTGATTATAGTTATCTTCCAGGATAGAATTTTTAAGCGAAACCGAAGTGTCTTTTATTTTAATTCCGGCTCCGCTATAACTCCCCCATTTATTTCCGCCGCGCCTGACTACTATATTCTCCAACTCGGAATTGGCGCTTTTCTCGGTAAAATAAAGCCCTAACCAGGGAATTGATTCTCGGAAAGAGTCAAAAATAATCGGTTCTTCCTCGCTTCCTATCGCTTTTAAGATTCCCTGGATTGTTAAACCGCCAAAATTATTGGAATTGTAAAATTTTATTATAACCCCGGGTTCTACAGCTAGTGTAACGTCTTCTGAAATATTGATTTGATCATGAAAATAGTATGGGCTTAAATATTTTTTAAGAGTGGTGTTTTCAATAAAATCAGACGAATAAGAAGTATAGAGTTGATAATTGCTGTTTTGTTGGGCCGGCGTGCCGTAAATTTCATTTCCGCTTCTATCCCTCCCGCTTATAATCTCTTCGTTATTTAATTTCCAATTCTCCGAATCCGAACCTAAAGAATAAGGACTGATTCTTTCCATAGAAAAATATTTGTTCTCTTTGATAAAATCTTTTTTTGACCAACCGCCGCTCGGCGAATAAAATTGGTCTATATATTTATTGTTTTTATCTAATAATTTCAAATAGCATTTTTCTAAAGAACCTGTAAAAATTTGATTGGCTGAAACATCGGAAATTACGCTATCGTCCCCTTTTTCTAAAAGAAAGGTATCTCTCGCAGAAATAGTCCCCGTGAGTTCGAAATTTAAAGTAGCTCCGCTGCATCCAGAAACAAGTTTCCAGCCTGTTAAATCAATATCTTCACCGCTTCTATTATAAAGTTCCAGCCATTGGTCAACAATAAAAGGAGTTGAGGTGGCGTTTGTTCCCCAGAGCGCAACCTCATTAATTACAACCGGAATTGTTAGATCAATTTTAATTTCGGCCCAGTCACTTGGATTTCCTTTTTTATCATACGCTCTCG
>CAZDIG010000039.1:0-5034 GCA_964505465.1 uncultured Candidatus Saccharibacteria bacterium | reverse complement strand
GTTGATAAAGATAAAATCCGTCATATCGTTTCCAATATTATAGATAATGCTATTAAATATACTCAAAAAGGCGGCGTCACCGTAAAACTTCAACAAATAACAGAATACGCTTTTGGAGGCGCGCCGGCTATGGAAAAAATCCAGATTATAATCCAAGACACCGGTGTGGGAATGACGCAAGAAGAAATAAGCCGTCTTTTTGAAAGATTTTCTCGGGGAAAAGGCGGAAGGGCAGTAAACACCGAAGGAGCGGGACTCGGTCTTTATATTGCCAAACGTTTTGCCGAAATGCATAGGGGTAAAATTTGGGTAGAATCGGAAGGCAAGAGTAAGGGGAGTACTTTTTACATTGAATTGCCGCTAAAATAAAGCTTTTAATTTTCTTAAAAATAAATTAGAATAGCAATATGATTAACACTGATCCAGAGAAAATAGAAGAAATATTAAATAGGGGAGTGGAAGGGATTATTGAAAAAGAAAGTTTGGTTAAAAAGTTAAAATCCGGAAAAAAACTCAGAATTAAACACGGAATTGATCCGACCGGCCCTAAAATTCACATTGGCCGGGCCATTCAGTTTTGGAAACTCCGCGCCTTTCAGGATTTAGGACATCAGATTGTTTTGATTATTGGCGATTTCACCGCTCAAATCGGAGACGCTTCGGATAAACAGGCGATGAGAAAACCCTTAACGCCCGCAGAGATTAAAGAGAATATGAAAGATTACGCGAAACAAATCAGCAAGATTTTAGATATGAAAAAGGTGGAGCTCCGTTATAACAGCGAATGGCTGAACAAACTAACAATCAAAGATTTGCTTTCACTCTCAATGAATTTTACGGCCCAGCAGATGATTCAGAGGAGGAATTTTAAAGAGCGCTGGGACGGAGGAAAACCGATTGGAGTGCACGAATTGACTTACCCATTATTTCAAGGTTACGATTCTTTTGCTATTAAAGCCGATGTGGAAATCGGCGGTTCCGATCAGCTATTCAATATGAAGGTTGGGAGAGAAATCCAGGGAATGTTTAAAAAGCCAGTCCAGGACATAATGACCTTAAAAATGCTATACGGTTTAGACGGCAGAAAAATGTCCACCAGTTGGGGTAATGTTATAAATGTTATAGATCCTCCGAAAGAAATGTATGGGAAAATTATGTCTATGCGAGACGAATTGATCGGAGAGTATTTTGAATTATGCACAAATACCTCCCTGAACGAGGTGGAAGAAATCAAAAAAGAATTGACGGCAGGAAAATTGAATCCCAGAGACGCAAAAGCGAAGTTAGCTAAAGAGATTGTATCAATATACTATAATAAAAAAGAGGCCGAAGCGTCTGAGGAAGAATTTAATAAAGTTTTTAGAGAAAAGGAATTACCGTCGGAAATAGAAAAATTTAAGATAAATAGACCAGAAGTTCCAATTATTGATTTGTTAGTAGAAACAGGATTAGTTTCCTCAAAATCAGAAGCTAAGAGGTTAATTTTACAAAAGGCAGTGAAAATAAACAGAGAGATTGAGAAAGATTGGCAAAAAATAATTAAAACAAACAAAGGGACAACGATACAGGTTGGTAAAAGAAGGTTTTTAGAATTAATTTAAAAAATATGCAAAGAGTACTAAACATTGATACGCCGAAACACTTAGGCGAAAAAGTAAAAGTGTGCGGTTGGGTTAACTCTCGGAGGGATCACGGGAAAATCGCCTTTTTAGACCTTCGCGACAGATCGGGAATATTACAAGTGGTTTGCGCCTCGGATTTAGCTAAGGAAATTAAAGACGAGTATGTTTTAGAGATAGAGGGAGAAGTTAAAAAAAGGCCGGCAAATATGATAAATCCCAAGATAGAAACCGGCGAAGTGGAATTAGATGGCCAAAATATTAAAATTTTAGCCAAAGCAGAAAACCTTCCTTTTGACATAAGAGATTTGCGCGTAAGTTTGCCGGTTTTGTTGGATTATAGGCCGTTGACGCTAAGGAATGAAAAAATAAGAGCTATTTTTAAATTACAGGAAGGAATCATCTGCACCTTCAGAGATAAACTAAGAGATTTAGGATTTACCGAATTTCAAGCCCCCACAATTGTTCCCTCAAACGCCGAGGGGGGAGCAGAAGTGTTTCATATTGATTATTATGACTACGACGCCTATTTAGCCCAAAGCCCTCAATTATATAAACAAATTATGTTGGGCGGTTTTGAGAGAGTGTTTAGCGTAAATCATGTCTTCCGAGCAGAACCGAGCGTTACCACCCGCCACATCTCCGAATACATCAGCTTAGACGCAGAAATGTGTTTTATAGATTCTTGGGAAGATTTAATGGATACCTGTGAAATACTGATTAGGAGTATGTTTGCTAGTTTAAAAGAAAATTACCAGAAAGAATTAAAAATACTCCAAGCTGTTCTTCCTGAATTAGGTCCTAAAATCCCTAGATTAAAAATGCGCGAAGCCCAAGAAATTATCTTTCAAAGAACGAAAAGAGATAACAGAAAAGAACCGGATTTGGAGCCGGAAGACGAGAAAGAAATCTGTAAATTTGCGAAAGAGAAATATGGTTCAGAACTAATTTTTATTACTCACTATCCGACTAAGAAAAGACCATTTTACACTTACGCTGATCCCGACGACCCGGATTACACCCTAAGCTTTGATCTTCTCTGCCGCGGATTAGAAATAGTCACTGGCGGGCGCAGAATCAACGAATACGATAAACTTATAAAGAATATTAAAAAATGGGGGAATGAACCGAAGAATTTTTCTTATTATTTACAGACATTTCAATACGGGATGCCGCCGGAAGGGGGTTTTGCCCTTGGAACAGAAAGAATGGTTAAGCAAATTTTGAATTTAGAAAATATTAGAGAGGCCAGTCTTTTCCCGCGCGATATGGAAAGAATTGACCGGAGATTATCAATTCTACAGCCAAAGAAAAAAACGAACTTAAAAATTGCAAAATCTAAGAAAAAGTTATAAAATTTTAAAAGTCATATGGAAAAAACTATTTTAAAAAAAATTTTAAAGATTTTCTTAATCTCCTCCGTCTCAATTTTGGCGGTCGTGGCGTTAATGAAGCTTTCCGGCAGAAGTTTAGAAAACTTTTTTATTTGGAGATTTTCTTCTAATCGCGACCTTTTCTCTGCCAGTTTTTTGAACGTCCTTTCTTCTACAAAACCGATCAGAAATTGGGAAGTGGAAGATTTAGACCTTGAAGTGGAATCCGCTCTAAGCGCTGAAATTGATTCGGCCGGGCAAAAAAAGATTCTCTTTAAAAGAAACGAAGACAAGCCCTTGCCAATTGCAAGTTTAACGAAGCTTATGACGGCCCTCGTGGTTTTAGAAGATTATGACGCTTCTCATCTTGCGTCGGTAAGTAGCGAGGCGGTTTCCCAAGAAGGTTTTCAAGGGGAATTAAAAGTGGGGGAGACGCTTTCAGTTGAAAACCTTTTGTATATTATGCTTATGGAATCAAGCAACGACGCCGCTTACGCTTTAAGTGAAGTATTAGGAAAAGACGCCTTCGTGGCTTTAATGAACCTTAAGGCCAAAGTTATCGGCTTAAGCAACACGACTTTTGTGAATCCCACCGGCTTGGATTCGGTAGAAGAAAATGGCCCGATGAATTATTCAACAACTGAGGATTTAATAAAATTAACCCATTATATATTAAAGAAAGAACCCTTAGTATTCAGAATTCTAAGTCTGAAAGAATTTCATCTCTATAGACCGGACGGCACCTACCACCATAAATTAGTGAATACCAATGAACTTATCGGCCAGGTTCCGGACATAGTTGGCGGGAAGACGGGTTGGACGCCAAAGGCCAGGGGATGCCTTTTATTGATTTTAGACAATCCTATAAAGAACGGCTATTTAGTTTACATAATCTTAGGATCAGACAATAACAGGTTTGAAGAAATGAAAAAAATGATTGACTGGACTAATAACGCCTACACTTGGTAATTTCGTAAAATATGACTCTTTTTACTTTCAATGCTATAAAAGTTTTAGGATTGGCGGCTATTGCCGCCATTTTAGCAATAATCTGGGCGCCATTTTTGAGCCGTATTTTGTATAAATATAAACTCTGGAAAAAGGAGGCCAGGACAAAAACAATCACTGGCGAAGAAGCGCCTGTTTTTTATCAGCTCCATAAAGAAAGAGAAATCAAGGTTCCGCGTTTAGGAGGATTATTAATTTGGGTAACCGCTATTTTGGTTGTTTTCTTGTTTTATATCTTGTCTCAGCTTTTAGACAACTCCTGGCTGCAAAGATTAAATTTTCTCTCAAGGGCCCAAACTTGGCTCCCCTTATTTACCCTAGTCGCCGCCTCTATAGTTGGTTTTTTGGATGATATTCTGCAAGTTTTCGGCAAGGGAAAATATATTGCCGGCGGCATGAGTTTTCATAGGCGGCTTTTAATGGTTGTTTTGATTGGACTGATTGGGGCGTGGTGGTTTTTTGCAAAATTGGGTTGGGATAGTATTCATATTCCGGGGAACGGAGATTTTACGATAGGAATTTGGTATATACCGCTTTTTGTTATCGTGATGGTTGCTTGTTGGTCGGGCGGAGTAGTTGATGGCTTAGACGGTTTGGCGGGAGGGGTGTTTGCCTCAATTTTCGGCGCATTTACAATTATTGCTTTCTCCCAAGGAAAAATAGATTTAGCGGCTTTCTGCGCTGTAATCTTCGGGACATTATTCGCTTTTTTATGGTTTAATATACCGCCTGCCAGATTTTATATGGGTGAAACCGGAATGTTGGGATTAACTACCACTTTGGCGGTTGTCGCGTTTTTGACCGATTCGGTAATCGTGTTGCCGATAATCGCCGGGCTCCTGGTGGCAGAATCGGGCTCCGTGATTTTACAGCTTTTGTCAAAGAAAGCAAGAAAGAAAAAACTTTTTCTTTGTGCCCCGATCCATCATCATTTTGAAGCGAAGGGCTGGCCTCACTATAAAGTCACTATGAGATTTTGGGTTGTTGGCATTATTCTGGCAATTATTGGAGTAGCAATAAGATTATTAGGATAA
>CAZDIG010000038.1:0-5073 GCA_964505465.1 uncultured Candidatus Saccharibacteria bacterium | reverse complement strand
GAATATTTACCGCCCGCATAACTCCAGGCCCTGTAACAATAAACTTTTGTCGGGCTTAGTCCACCATCATCAAACCCTGCTCCGCTATCAAAATAAACCATTGTAACGCCCGAAGGCGGAGGGTTAGCAGGATTCATAGACGGATCTGGAGAAACGCCTATTTTTCTGAAAACTTTTGTTTTTTCTACTCCGGCCGGCGGCATCCAAGTTACCCCAATTTCGCTTTCAGAAATAGGGTATACAAAAAAACCTATGGGCGGTTCCAACCCTTTTACCTCTAACGCGTAATTAGCGGTTGCGGATTCGGTGTCCCATTCACCGCGAACCACAACCGTATAGGTAGCTTTGGGAGTATCCGTGGCAGTTGTGATTTTCAGCTGAACACCGCAGTAATCAGGGTTCGGCGTACACTTATTTGAAGGTGTCCAGGTAGTAGTTGCGCCCGGCGGCAAACCGCTTGTAGACAAAGTAACTTCTTTGGCAGTACCCAATGTTTTATTAACCCCAACGGTTGTTGTAACATCAGCGCCTGGCATAACAGCCCCATTATCGGGCGAAAGTGTGATAGAGAATTCAAATACCTTTACTTTCAAAAGAAAAGTGGTGGTTTTATCTATAGTGTCCTTTTTTCCGTGTACGATAAGCGTATAATCGCCCTTCGGCGTACTGGTAGTGGTGGCGATATTTAAAGTAAAAGAGCAGGTATTATTAGGCGTACAACTTGTCGGGCTTACGGCGCAAGTGGTGTTTGAGGGGCAGCCCTCTACGCTCAAGTTAACGCTTTGCGCTGTGCCGGAATTTTTAGTTACAGTGCCGCTTACCACGGTCGGCGGATCGCCCGGAGCCACGCTGCCGCTAGTTGGAGAAAGCGTAACCGAATAGTTGAAATTGGTTACTGTTAAGGAATAAATCTCCGTGGCCGACCTAACTGCACCACCCCCACTTCCTCGAAATGTTATCGGGTAAGTTCCATCTTGTGTTGTGGTTTTTGGAGAAATAGTTACTGTTGAGGTACAGGTAGGTTTAGGTGTACCCGTGGTAGGCGTACACTTAAGGGGTGAATAATTTATATTAATCCCCCCAGTAACGGTACCGGTTGCGCTAAAGGTTATTTCCTGGGCGGTTCCAGATTCTAGGGTGGCAGTAATTACCACTGTCGCCGGCCCCCCACTTAAAGAAGTCGTTCCAGAAGTTGGTGCGATAGTAATTGAAAAATTAAAAGGGTCGGCGGCTAAATAAATAGGCTCCGATAAGCTGGCGAGAGTAGTTTTTTTGTTTTCGTCTATTTGCGTTATTAGATTTGTTTCTTCTGGCGAAAAACTTGACGAAGGCCATTGGCAGGAACACTTATTCATTAAATCTACCATCTTCTCTGATAATCCCTTAAATTTATCCGCCTTCCTTTCTATTGCCTCCGCTAATTTTACTTGGCAGTCAATCCTATCGTGGTTTAATAATGTTGGCTCCAAAATATCAGGAGTTGTTGGGTCGCCATCAATAGGATTGCCGTCTCCGTCAAAATCGTAGCAATTTATAGCTTTTGCTAATACGTTTTCAGTTAAAGTGCCCATCGGGATTTCATCGTACGATATAGTTTTGGGGCCGGGCGGTGTCACTGGGCCCGGCGGGGTGACTCCGGGGATAGAAATCAGGTCTGTGAGATGAAATATGGTTAGTTGTGGATTAATAACAGATATAACTAAGTATGAAGAAAGTAGGAGTAATAAACCGAATACCCCTGACTTAATCCATTCTTTGCCTATTCCGCCTAGTCTTGGTGCTAATGAAGATACTAGTAAACAAACACCCCCAAAAACTATTACCACCATCGCCAGGATACCAGCGATTATCATCCCGAAATTAAAAAAGTACTTTGCATAATCAGCAAGAGTAGAGTTTGATGTGATTGTAAGACCTAAAATTGTCGGGTAATTTACTTCTAACTCCCGAGCAAAAATATTACCCGCCAACAAAAAACAGAAAATAATGGCTATAAAAAAGAAGGGCAATTTCTTAAAATTCATGATAGCACCTCCGAGCTTACTAATTCAAAAATAACTAACAGTGTCCAGGAAGGGAAAACATCGCCTAGATAGGGCACAATTTCTATTAAGCCAGCAATTCCAAATCTGGCGAGACTTAAGCCTGCTCCCACGCTCCCCTTGGCAACTCTTCCCATTTTTTTCATTTCTTGACCCGCGGCAGTGGTTGCGGCCGTTTCTTTTGTTTCTGGTAATTCTGCGCCCCTAGTCATTTTCCCGACTTCACCCACTGCTTTTCTGACCGTTCCCCTAAAAAGATGTCTTGTAAAAATCCAAGTTCCGAAGATAAGCCCGGCAGTAAAATCTAAGAGCCAAGAGATAGGGATCCCTACGCCGACAAGACTCAGGACAAATAAAAAAATACCTAAAAAATCAAAAATCACTGCTATAGCCAACATTATTATCCCTTCTGGGACAGCAATAATTCCGGTAGCTACTTTTCCTAAAAGATCCTCTGTACTGGGTAGTAAGCCTTTCAGCATAATTAATTGAAAACAATAATATTATTCGTTTGTGCTTAATCTCTTTTTCGCCTCTTTAATTCTTAACACTTCTTCCGGGGCGGTAGTAATTATCTGATCTTCCGTAGCACTTGCGACAATTCTTATCGCCACATGTTTTCTGCCGGCAAAGAAAATTCCTTCGCCCACCGCGCCTTCAATTAATATTTGTTTTTCCATATCGGTTAAATTAAAGGTTTTTTGAACCACATCAATAGTCGCGGGCGATTGTTTTAATAAAAGAAGCAAAGAAGAGTTGGTGACAATTGGTTGACCGTAATCTGATTTCATAAAATCAGCTACGTCTTGGGTGATGGTTGTTACTCCGAGCCAATATTTTCTGCTACGCTTCGCAAGGCCGAATAAAAACGACGCCCCGTCTTCCGACTGCATTAACCACCACGCTTCATCAATCACTAAGATTCTTTTTTTGAATTTAGCCCTCACCGTTTTCCAAACATATCTCATAATTATATACAAAGCCATTTGTTTTAAACTATCCTCCATATCTCTTATTCCAAAGACGACAAACTTATTGTCCATTGAAACATTTGAGGGCTGGTTGAAAAATCCGGCAAAAGTCCCTTTGGTGTATTTTTTAATTCTTTGTAAGAGAGACTCGGCTCCTGCCATACTTCCCAGAACTTCTTCAAAATCAGACATCAAAGGAACATTGTCTTTCCAGGTGGCAGGGTCGCTATCGGGGGTAATGTCTTTTACCGCATAAGTTTCAAACAGCGCTTGGTCAATTATACTGTCTTCCTCCGGCGTTAGTCCGCCCAACATAATTCTTAATAAACCAACTAAGTTGATGATATTTGACCTTAAAACGTCTTCTGGGTTTTCGTCTTCGGCGGGCGTCGGCAGGTCAAAGGGATTAATATGGTTTGGCGAGGTTAAAGAAATCTTGAAGAAAGAGCCCCCTGTCGCGTCGGATAAAAACTCATATTCATTTTCCGGGTCAATAACAATAACATCCACCCCCATCATTAAAGAACGTAAAATCTCCAGTTTTGCCGCGTAAGATTTACCGGAGCCTGCTTTAGCAAAAATACAGGCATTGGCGTTTTCCAAGGTAAATCTATCAAACAAAACAAGTGAATTGTTGTGGCGATTAACGCCGTATAAAATCCCCTCGTTAGAGCTTAAATCAAAAGAGATAAAAGGAAAACTTGTAGAAAGGGGTTCGGTGTCCATCGGCACATGGACGTTGATGAGGTCCAGGGCTAAAGGAAGACACGAGATAAAACCTTGTTTTTGTTGAAAGAGAGTTGGTTTAATGTAGATTAAACGAGATTCAAAAATAGATCTTAAAGTGAGTTCAGTATCTTTTAGGGCCTTTTCAGTTGTTTCATATATAGTAAGATAGGCGCCAAAACGAAACATCTTTTCTTGAGCAGTCATAAGTTTATCCCGCAAGTTTTCTATATCATTAAAGGCAGCTTCTAAAGCAGGATCGCGAACCAGTCCTTTTTCTTCTCTTTCCATAAGTTCAGATTGTACCGCGGTCAATTTTTTTCTTAATTTTTTTAAAATTATTTCTGTGCTAATTGGATGAATAAAAAAAGAAAGGTCCATCGGAGTATTCAAGTTGATTACCGAAGAAAGCCAGCCGGTAGATAAGTACCTTGGATAGGAAAAAATAAAAAATGATTTTGCTAATTTTCCCCCTAATTTAATATGGTCTTGAGTTATTCCAATATAGGGGGGCGCGATAATGTCTTTAACATCAATTGCCTCTTCCTCAAAAAGTTTTTCGGGTATTTCCTCTTCACTTTTTTTAATGAATGGTAATGAGATTTTCATCTTATTTAAGTAGCTCTGGTAAAATTTCTGGATAATAACCGATTTCTGCTTCTTCGGGATGGTTTATGCTCCAAAAAAGCTCAATAAGCTCCGGCGTAGTTAAGGGGACAGATTCTAAACCGCATCTTCTTAAGCCCATCGCCAGAAATTCCATTCTTTGCCAAAGCTGGGTTTTACACCTTTCAAAATCTGCTTCCTTTATTGCCGATTCTTTTTTTCCTCCTTTAAATATTTTAGGTAGAGGAAATCTCCTTTTTACCGCCCTAATGCCTAATGCCTCCATTAAGGTATAAGGAATCACAATGTAAAAATTTTTTGTCATAATCGTCTGCCCCTTAACTATCTCCGCGATAAACTCACGATAGGCAGTGGTTTGGATTTTCATGAGCTCATTAACTTGTTTTTCTTCTAAGTCTTTCAGATCGTCTAAGTACGATGTGATATTTAATTTTCGTGATTGGATAACAATTTGGCAGGAAAAGTCTAACGAATTCAGAAAACTTTGGAAAGAGAAAACAATCGCCGATTGTTCTTCTTCGGACTTTAAGGCAAAGTTTATTGAAGAAACCATTAAGATTCCTCTTAACGATTTGTCTTTAAGAATAACAACACCTTCTTTGATGTCTTCTATCTCTAAAAATTCTTGAGTAGATGATTCTGGCATTTTTACCTTGACTTTAATTCTATTTTTGTGCTTAATTTTTTTAACCCGCTTTTTCCGGCTA
>CAZDIG010000037.1:0-5411 GCA_964505465.1 uncultured Candidatus Saccharibacteria bacterium | reverse complement strand
GGGAAGCGTGCTAATCTTAAAATAGAAAAAATAGGTATTGTGCCTATTTTTGAAAAGCTCCTTCACATATTATGGGAGGCGAGAGAAATGAGACGAATTCATCCTTTGCTTATCGCCGCAAAGAAAGGCGACGTTTCGGCAGCCAAAGCCCTGCTTGATGCCGGTGCTAATGTCAATATGAGATCTGGCCGAGGCGGCGTAACGCCCCTGATGACTGCAGCTGCGCTTGGTCACCTCAAAATAGTGGAACTTCTTCTTCAACACAAACCCAATCTGAATCTTACCCATCGCGAACTTCCTCACTGTGGCAGTAACGGTGGGGATTTTAAGGCAGTTGACTACGCTGTTTACCATCGTCATACTCGCGTTGCGGCCGTTCTTCGCCTTGCCGCAATACAATCATAATATTCAAATTAAGTCCTTGGGGGCACCAGGGACTTTTTTTATTCCGTAGATTTAATATAATAAATGAAATTTATGGAAATAGAATTAGAGAGAACTTTTTTATTAAAGGATAAACCAAAAGATTTAGAAAAATGTAGGTCTATTGAGATCCTTGATGTTTATATTCCAAAATCAGCCCATCATCCCATATTAAGAATTCGCAAATCGGGAGACCACTATATGATAACTAAAAAGTCACCGCTTCATGGAACCGATTCATCAGAACAAGGAGAACAAACAATTCCTCTATCAAAAGAAGAATTTGAGGAGTTGACGGCGCTCGAGGGAAAAAGATTGAGAAAGGTCCGTTATTACTATCCCTTTGACGGTCTAACTGCTGAGCTCGATTTTTATTTAGATAAATTAGAAGGATTAGCAACTGTTGATTTTGAATTTAAAGAGGTTGAAGCAAAAAATAATTTTAAAATGCCTAATTTTTGCTTGGTAGATGTTACTCAAGAAAAATTTTGCGCGGGAGGGGTTTTAACTGGCAAAAAGTATTCGGATATTGAACCATTTTTGAAGAAATATAATTATAAAAAAATCAAAATAATCATTTAGGATATAAAAATTTATGCGAATTCATTTTATTGGAATTGGTGGGATCGGGGTTTCGGCTTTGGCAAAATATTATTTAGAAAAAGGACACGAAATTAGTGGTTCCGATTTGGCGCCTTCAGAAATTACCGATGCTCTTAAAAAAATGGGGGCAAAAATTATTATCCCGCACCAGAACAAGTTCAGTATGGGACAAGTCGGAAAACATAAACTCCCGGATTTAGTTGTTTATTCACCAGCAGTTCCCGAAGACAACCCTGAGTTAAAGGATGCGAGAAAACACGGAATAAAATGTCAAAGTTATCCTGAGGCGCTGGGGAAGCTGACAAAAACGCATTTCACGATTGCGGTTTCAGGAACTCATGGAAAAAGCACAACTACGGCGATGATCGGAATTTTATTAACTAGTGCCGGCCTTGATCCCACAGTGATTGTCGGGACAAAGCTAAAAGAATTTTCCGCCCAAGGCGGACTCGCCTCGGGCGAGGGCAGTAATTGCAGAGTAGGAAAATCAAAACGCCTCGTTATTGAAGCGGACGAGCATTTTGCCTCATTTTTAAATTACTGGCCCAAAATTATTGTTTTAACAGCGATTGAAAAAGACCACCTGGATTATTATAAAAATTTAAAAAACATTTTAAAGACTTTTGGCGGGTACATTAATCATCTGTCACAAGATGGGTGGTTGGTGGCGAATAAAGATGATAAAAATATCTTTCAATTAGCAAAAAACAGAAAACAGAAAACAATATTTTATTCTTTAAAACAGCCAGAGGAAAAGGAATTTAAAAAGATTTTAAAAATTCCGGGAGAACACAATGTATCAAACGCGCTGGCGGCGTTAACCGTAGCGAGATTATTAAAAATACCAGATGAAATTTCTTTTAAGGCGCTGTCTAAATATAAGGGTGCTTGGCGCAGATTTGAAATACACCAGAAAACAGTAAACAGTAAACAGATAACAGTTGTTTCTGATTACGGCCACCATCCGACTGAAGTCTTTGTTACCCTAAAAGCGGCGCGAGAAAAATTTAAAAATAAAAAAATTTGGTGCATTTTCCAACCGCATCAATATCAAAGAACCTTTTATCTTTTTAAAAATTTTATTAAACTCCTCCGGCAAGCCCGCAATCAACTCTTTGTTGATAAATTGATTATCACCGATATTTATGATGTAGCCGGCAGGGAGGATAAAGAAATAAAAAGGAGGGTGAGCGCCCAAAAACTCGTTAAAGCAATAAAAAAACAAGGGGTAATTTATTTGCCCCAAAATAAAATTATAAACTACTTGAAAAAGAACCTTAAGGGCGGCGAAGTGATAATAATAATGGGCGCCGGAGACATATATAAAATCTCTAAAAATTTACAGAGAACGGGTCTCTGAGACCCGTTCTCTGTAAATTGAGTTATTCACAGGTTTGGACTTGACACAATTTTTTTGAAATATGTTAGAATATATAAAGGAATATCCGTATATCACTCTACTAATTTAAGTGAATGTATAAATTGGGTATTTATTTTATTAATTTATTAACAATAAAAACAACTCTGCTTTAAAAGAGCTAGGGTTTTTTTATTTTTAAATAATATGTCCTACAAAAAGTTACTCAAATTTTCACAAAAGACTGTTGTGTTTTTTGTGACATTATCAACAGTTTTATGGTCGGTCGGAGTTCCGGCTTTGGCTGCAACCCCACACATAACGTCGGTAACGGTTACAACCACTTCTGCTCAGATTGTTTTTGACGATCCGAACATGATTACCGCCGGTCAAGGCGAAGATAATTATGATAAAAGCATTTCCAATCTCTCCAACTATGCTTTACGTTGGGGTTCTAATAACATTCTTTACCCCCTAGCGGGAATGCCAGATCTTTTTACCGGTTATGTTTCGTCAACAGTTGGCGTTGCTTCTATTTATGGGTTGAACTTAACAGCAGATGACGCTTACAGTTTAACGACAAGCAATGTCGCTAATACTAATTTAGAAGGCATTACTTCCACAACCTCAACCGGGGTAATCGTTGCTTCTACCGATCCTCAAATAAATTATATTGAAAACATCACGGGTACTGCCCAAACCAATGACTGCTATGGTTATCCCTGCGGTAAAGTAGGCGAACAGATTAGAATAAAAGGAGTAAGATTTGATACGACCACAGGAAACCAAGTTTATAGCTTAGGAACCCCTCAAACGGTTTCTGCCACCACCACAACAGATCTTATTTTAACTATTCCCGGTGACGCCTCCCTTGGCAATAACGGAGTAAGAATCCAAGATTTAGCCACCGGTGCTTATTCAAACACAAAGTATTTTGGGGTTTATAGTTCAATCTGCGGAGTTGTCAAAGGAACCTTAACTGCAACTGCTGCCGCTGACAAAAACAATGTCCCTGTTAGGTTAGAATCTTGGAATACTGTTTATGGAGAAAGCAAGAGCCATAGTAACGGTTATTATGCTGTTGTTGCTCATGCAAATAATACTTGCTACGCTGATTCATTTGATGTTCGTTTTGCCACACCGGCCGGAGCAACAGAGGCCGCTCCTTCGGAGATTGGTTCTCAATCAGTAACTATTGGTTCAGTGACTAATGCGGGCGCCAAAGCTTTTGCCACAGCTAATGTAACGGGCTATGTTAAGGGGCCAATAGGAACCAGTGATGAAAATGTTGGTATGAATATGGCGACAGTTACGGTTTATAATGATTCTTGGTCGGTTCAACGCAGGGCAATTACTGACAAGAACGGCTTATTCAAGGTTAATGTTCCAGTAACCAGCACTTCAAACTACTATACTATTGAGGCAGAACCCAATGCTTTTTATAGCGCTTCTCCTTACAGCTATCAGAAAGCAAGGCAGAACATTACTATCTCTCTAGGAGGTTCTGCTCTTGACCAAACAATCAGATTGACAGTTAAAAATGTTACTGGAACGATAAAGACACCTTGCGGAACCGGCGGCTGCCCCGGGGGAACAGCAACAACCTCCAATCCTATACCCGACACCGTTGTTCCCAATGCTCAGATTGGCATTCATACTCAGGACTGGAGCGTGAACGAATGGACAAATGCGGCCTCGGATGGCACTTTTGGTTTTGGCGTTCCGGCTGGTTCAAATTATGTTTTGGAAGTGGAACCGCCTTGGGGAGACGCTACTTTTGGAATGTATAGCAGAGCTACCTATACCGGTCTTACCATCGGTGAAACCTTAACTAATCTTAATACATTAATTTCCGGCGGTCCGAGATTAGGAATTCCCAATGTTTTTGGCAAGGTAATGGCTGGCGGAGCGAAAGTAGCTGGTACTTATGTTAGTTTTAGCAAAGAGGGTTATTGGAGCGGAACAAATACCGACAGCGAGGGAAGATTCAGTTTTAGCGTTAATCAAGCGGGCACCTATCATCTTTATGTCAGTTCGCCCAATTCAGCCAGTTACTCTAACTACGACGGCGATTTTGTAATCTCTAGCAGTGAAGTGATTAGCGGTAAAAATTTAGGAGATATCACCCTTTCCGCGCCGAATGTTACCGGAAAAATTTATAACCCAACCGGCACTACTCCTCAAGCGAATATCGGAATAGATATTTGTCCCTACAATGCTCCGGGTATGTGCTATTGGGGCCAGACCGATGCTAATGGCCAATTTGGAATAGGCACTGTTCCTGATGGCACCTGGCAGTTAAATGTTAAAATTTGGGGCGCAAGCCTTTATGGCGCTCCGGCAGCAATTATGTTGGAGGTTTCCGGGGGCTCGGTAACCAGTGTTACAGGCGGCGCTACTGATCTTAATGATATTCGTTTAGCCGACCCAAGCGTTAATGGCATATTAGGCATAGTTAAAGGCCCGGTTGGTTCAGCGGACGAAAATGAAGGGCTTGAAGCCAATCTTGGACTTCGGGAACAAGGAAGTATGGGGATGTCCACCTGGGTAAATGCTAATAATTCAGGGCAATTTGCTTTTGGAACCGCAACAGCGGGAATTACTTACGAATTAGAAGTAAATCCTCAATGGGGCTCAAGTTATTCAAGGGCAATGTATACAATTTCAGTTGCTGCCAATGGCACTGTTACTTGCACTGGGACTAATTGTGCTGCTGGTTTTTCATCAACTTCAGCCAGAAATATTAGTGTTCGTTTAACTCAACCCAATATTACCGGCACTGTTAAGACACCTGTGTGGAGCGATGCTTACTCTGATTTAGGCATTGATGAATCAGAATTTAATCAACCAGTCCAGTGGGGTTGGGTAAGTCTGCATAAAAAAGGTCCGATGACGGGACCGGGCGGCTGGTACGGAGCAAATACCAATGCTGATGGCGAATTTAGTTTTGGCGGCGTGGCTGCTGGCGACGACTATGTAATTGAATATCAGCCAAGTTGGGGAAGTTCTTTCTCAATGGTTCGGGAAG
>CAZDIG010000036.1:0-5656 GCA_964505465.1 uncultured Candidatus Saccharibacteria bacterium | reverse complement strand
GCTGGCCGATAATCTCAATTTCCATAGTAAAGTTTATAGTTTATATACTTTGTAACCTTCGCGGACCTTTTGGGCTATTTGTAGGCCTATTGACTCACCGGCTTTGGCGGCCTCGACTTTTTCGTGCTCGATCTCCATTGATTCAACAATCTGGGTAAAATCGGTTTCTCCACCGACAATTCTAATGGTATCGCCAACTTTTAAAGTGTCGGATAATTCGATTACCGCCACCCCAATTTTCCCAAAGTAGTGGGTGATTTTGCCGATTAATTTTCCTTCTTCAGGAGGAGTTGTTTCTTCAACCATATTATAAAAAACTAAATTTTATTTTTTCGACCTTTAAAACTTTGAGTTCAGTTTCTTCTCTTTTTTAATAAGCGTTATCAATCTTTCAACTAATTTTTTAGGATTTTTTTCATAAATAATTTTTTTAACTCCTCGATAGGGACCGACAGCAATAGTTCTTATTTTATCTGCTGTTCCTCCTGTTCCCTCCAAAATTCCAATTGGCTTCTGGATTTCAAAAGCGGTGGCAAATTCATGCAAGGTTCCCATTCGGCCGCAAATAATAATTACTCCATCGGCTGATTTTGTCATAATGATATTTCGACCAGCATAATCAGCTCCGGTATAAATCATCACATCAAAAGGTTTCAAGGGAAGTTTATAAGTTTCTAAATGGGCGGCTTCGGAAGTTGCTGGAGAAAAACCAATAGAAAATCCGCCAGCTTCTTTACAACCTAAAGCCACAAAATAAGGAACACCGGTAGTAGCGCCAGTGACCAAATTGCATTTTTGCCTGGCAATTTCTCTGCCAACCTCTCGGCAAATTTTTTCTATATCTTTACAGCAATGGCTAGTTCGAGCTGCTCCGGAAACAACAATTTCATATCTCTCTTTTTCCATAACAATTTCAGTTTAGCACGATTTACTAAACTAAAAAAGAGGGGTAAAATTCTCCTCTTTTTTGGTGAGGGGGCTCAGTTCTTGTTGCTATCGGCTTAAGTTCAAACCTATCTTGGGCATCGATTAGGGACGTCCTTTGACCTCCGGCATCAAAAACTGTTGCCCTACAAGAAAAATCTCGTACCCCCTCAATTTTAATAATAAATTATCAAGCATCCCTGTCAAGATAGCAATTTTTCTTTAAACCAGTTTACTGTTTCTTTCACCAATCTTTCTTGAGCAAAATAATCTTCAAATTTATGCTCAGCTTTTGGAAGCAAAATTAATTTTATATTTTTATAATTTTGAGCTAATTTCTTTGAAAATTTTACGGGCACAGTATCATCTTTTTTCCCATGAATTATTAAAATTGGAATTTTAATCTGTTTCAGAATTTGGGAATAATCTTTATCTACGTTTTCTTTTAGATAATCTAAGCCAATTATTTTTTCTTTTCCTTTTCTATATAAATATCCCTGACTCTTCCATTTTTTCATTTGTTTTGAATCGGCCCAGTATTTCATAAGTGCTTTTTGATTAAAAGGAGGTGCCCACATTACGATTGTTTTAGCATCGACTTTGTTTCTAACCAAAAACAGGGCACAAATAACAGCTCCTAGACTGTGTCCAACAAAAGCAAGTTTTTTGAGATGGACATTTTTTGTTTTCTTAATATACTGAAATGCTGAATTTAAATCTTCGATTTCCTTTTCTATTGTTGCTTTTAAAAAATCTCCTTCTGAATCACCGCATCCTTCAAAGTCAAACCGAAAAGTAGCTATTTTATTTTTTTCCAAAATTCCAGCCAATCTAACAATTTTTCTCTGAGTTTTATTGTCGCCAAAACCGTGACAAAATAAAACCAAAGGAAACCTTTTATTTCCCTTGGGTAGTCGAAGAATCCCTATTAGCTGTTTTCCATTTTTATTTTTAAAAACAACTGGTTTCTCCATAAGCTAACTTCTTTTTTCAATTTCGGCTATCACTTTTCTTACTAGATTTTTAGGATTCGAGTCGCTGACTAAAACAACTCCGGTTTCTTTATTGATATAGCTAACCAACTCGGGAATTTTTTCACTTATTCCTCCTACTCCTTTTAAAACCCCAATCACCTTTCCTAACTGATAAGCAATCGAGAATTCGTTAAGAGTCCCGCTGTGGCCGGCGATAAGAATTACGGCATCACAGCTTCGAATAGTAACAACGTTCCGTCCCTCCCTGCCGAATCCAGTATAAATATGAATCATATTTTTAAGAGGCGGGGGATAACTCATCGGCGGTTCAGTGTGTTCCTTGAAATTTGCTGAAGGAGAAACCCCAATAATTAAGCCTCCTTCTTCCCCTGCTCCAATAGCTGCTTCGTGAGGAGCTCCCATACAAGCACCAGTAATTAAAATACAATCATTCTTAGCGATTTCTCTACCAACTTCCCTTGCTTTTTCTAATAGTTCTTTAGAGAGCTTTATTCCCCTTCCAGCCGACCCCATTACTCCAATTTTGTATTTTATTTTTTCCATAGTTTTGTGTCCCTAGAAGGAATCGAACCCTCATCTCAGCCTTCGGAGGGCTACGCTCTATCCATTGAGCTATAGGGACATTGATTTTTGGTATATTTCAATATATAATTTTAGTAGATTTTTCACAAGGAGGTGAGAAACAGTGAAAAAGATAATAGCAACTGTAGCGAGCACTCTACTTGTTTTGTTCCTGATCGCCCTCGGATCAGGCTGGGCCCCCGTCCCTTCTGGCCCACCACCAGGGCCACCGAGGCCGGCTTCCGACCGAGGAGGCGCCCCGCCAACTGGGTTTTACCCATACTTCGGGTACCACTACTCTGGATATGTCGTTGGGATAAATCCTGAAAACAAGACTTTTTCTTACTATCTCGGCCGTATCCAGTCTTATGGGAAAGACCTCGAAATGGACAAGAAAGAGACTTTTTTGATAGAAGTCGATGATGACACTATTTTCTTTGAGCTAAGCCCCCAGAATGGCCAGGCGGAGTCCCGAACTTTTAGCAACTTAAGAGTTGGCCAGTTAGTCTGGTTAAAGGGAATTGAGAAAAACGGAGGGGTTGTTCTCAAAATTCAGCTTTCTTCAAGAATTGATTAGCTTAAATTTCTTATCCTAAGAGGCCCACAATGGGGCCTCTTCACTTTTCGGCTATTAAATAAATATTGCTTTCTTTTGTTTTGGGGCTTTTAGAAACACCGATTTCGTTAATTTTAAAATCCGATTTTTTGAATAAATTTTTTAATTCGTTCTTGGTAAACCAGTGAACATACCTCTGGCAAATGTCTCGCCAAGGAATATAAAAATCCTTGAAATCGAGTTCCGATCTTCCCAAAATCTTCAAAATTGTATATTTTAGAAAACTAAGAAATCTTTTTCTTTGGCCAATTAAAAGAGAATTTAAAGGGTTTATATTCCAAACTGTTAAAATTAATATTCCATTTTTCTTTAAAACCCTTTTTGCCTCCTGCAAAAACTGAATTCGAAATGTCTCAGATGGGATATGATGAAAAACGGCAAAACATATCACTGTATCAAAAAAACTTTCGGGAAATGGCAATTTTAAGAAATCAGAAGTTTGGAATCTAGCGAAAGGATATTTCTCTTTGGCTGTCTCAATCATCTTTTCAGAAACATCCACTCCGAAATACTCTATATTTTTTTCTTTAAAAATCTCGGCGTATCTCCCATGGCCGCACCCAAAATCTAACACTTTCTCACCACCTGTAATATACTGAAATAACCAAGTTTTTTCTGTCTCCGGGACGAACTCTCTTACGCTTGCCCACTCTTTGGCGATTAAGTTATAATCATTTCTCGTTTTTTCTAATAAATATTTTGCGTAATTTATGTCCATAAATTTTCAGAAAATTGCCATTATGGAAATTATCAAAAAGAAGGTTAGAACTTCGGTCGATTTGGCACAGACAAAAAGAAAAATAGCTAAAAGGTATAAAATCCCTTGCCCTTCGAATATTGATCTATTAAAAATTTACCACGAATTGACTAAAAAAGGAAAAATTAAAAAATCAGTCGTTCTCGAATCTTTATTAAAAACTCGACCAATTCGTTCTCTTTCAGGAATTGTAAATATCTCGGTTTTGACAAAGCCCTATCCTTGCCCGGGGAAATGTCTTTATTGCCCACAAGAATTGGGCATTCCCAAAAGTTATGTTTCGGGAGAACCAGCGGTTGAAAGAGCAAAAAGATTAGAATTTAACCCTTATTTACAGGTTAAAAAAAGAATTGAAATGCTAAAAATCGAGGGCCATCATACAGATAAAATTGAGTTGAGAATCGTTGGGGGAACTTGGAGTTATTATCCGAAAAAGTATCAAAGTTGGTTTATCAAAAGATGTCTTGAAGCCTGCAATGAAAAAATGAGTAAAAATTTAGAGGAGGCCCAGAGATTGAACGAGAAGGCAACGCATAGAATTGTTGGGTTATCGATTGAGACGAGGCCGGATTTTATTAATCCTTCGGAAATTAAATGGCTGAGAGAATTGGGGGTAACGATGGTTGAATTGGGAATCCAATCAATTTATGACGATGTTTTGAAAATAAATTTACGGGGACACAAAGTTAAAGAAACAATTTTGGCAACAAAATTATTAAAGGACGCTGGTTTTAAAGTGCTCTATCAAATGATGCCAAACTTGCCAGGCTCTGATTTGAAACGTGATGAAAAAATGTTTGAAGAATTGTTTTCTAATCCCACTTTCCAACCAGACCTCTTAAAAATTTATCCTTGCGCCCTCTTAAAAGAAGCTCCTTTATACCAATTATGGAGGAGAGGAAAATATAAACCTTATACCCGATCGCAGCTAATGAATCTTATTAAATCAATTAAAAAGAAAATCCCTTATTACGCCAGAATTCAAAGAATTACCCGAGATATTCCTTCAAAAACCATCGTTGCTGGACCGGCTAAAATTTCTAATTTACGTCAGATTTTGTTGGAGAAAATGAAAATAGAAGGGTGGCAATGTAAATGTATTAGATGCCGAGAGGTTAAAGAAAAATACAATCTAAAAGAAAAAGTGTATCTTTTTAGAAAAAATTACCGTGCTTCTGATGGAAAAGAAATTTTCTTAAGTTTTGAAAACAAAAATAGAACAAAGCTTTATAGTTTGCTTCGCCTTCGTATCACATCTCAGAATAAAGCCGTAATCCGAGAAATTCATACTTATGGCCCCCTCGTTCCGATAGATAAAAAAAGATTAGCTCCTCAACATCGAGGGCTTGGTAAAAAATTGATAAAAGAAGTAGAAAAAATAACCAAGAATGAATTTGGTCTTAAAAAAATTGTCGTAATCTCTAGCGTCGGGGCAAGGAAATACTTTAGGGAATTAGGCTACAAATTAAAAGATACTTATATGGTTAAGAGTTTATAGTATCTTTAATTTTCTTGAAATCTTTTTCTAAAATTTTTCTGATTTTTGGAAATCTTATGCCGGCGGCTGGGTGATAAGTGATAAAAAACTTTTTCTTGCCCTGAATTTGTTGAAGGGTAACCCATTTTCCTCTGAAATTGCCGAGTTTTCCATTTGGAAAAAACACTGAGAAAGCTACTTCTCCCAATAAAATGAATTTTTGAGGATTAATAATTTCAATTTGCTTTCTCAAATAAGGTAGACAGGCTTCGATTTCTTTTTTGGTCGGTTTTCTATTCCTATAAATCTTTTTCATAATATTTTCT
>CAZDIG010000035.1:0-5727 GCA_964505465.1 uncultured Candidatus Saccharibacteria bacterium | reverse complement strand
CCTTTAATTTTGCCGGTAATTTTATTCATTATCATAAAAAATTACTGTTGTTGGGGATCTCCGAGGAGATAGATCGACGTTCCTTTGGATTCTTGTCCATCAGCAGCATAACTAATCAAGTTGCCAGAGCCATCATCAAATATTTTAATCTGCAAAGCTTTGTCGTTGTATCTCCTGTCCCGATGAATACAGAATTGAGCGGACGTTTCTGTCAAATTATGAGTGTGAATTATTAATTTCTGCTCGGTCTTGCTATCGGCAGGCCCTACCAAAACACTTCCCTCCCAATAAAATTCGGTTTTAGTTAAATTTAAGTAGTTTTGAAAAACAATATCGTAATTATCATTAGGATAATCCGGAAAAACGAGTTGCAAAAAAGTGTCGTTTCTGACATCCCTGTTGTAAGCAAGATGGATATGCCGAGAATCTTTTATTCGACTTGTATCCAAAGGGGTAGCGGAGGTCGTGAGCCCAACTTTTCCCGAATTTTCAACATAAATGGTTCTTAATTGGGAGCTGTCGCTAATTAAACCGATCACGATATTTCCACTAGTATTTGTTTCACCAGTAACCTTTTTAAAAACTACTTCTTTTCCATCCCCTAAACTTATTTGATAAATTCTAACATTGTCAGAAAATTTATGGATTTCATCAAAAGTCGGATCTCTTGAATTGAAATCTATTCCCTTGAACAAGATATATTGGTTGGGGGCGTTAATGTTATCAAAATAAACTCCGTACTGACCACTTTTTTCGGAAGCTAGTGTCTTATTTTGAGAGAATCTTAACGTATTGATAATTTCGTCGGTTAAGCTTTCTAAAGTAGATTTTTTCTGGAAATTTTTAAGGGCTGGAATGCTGATAATTAACACAATAATTATAATGGAGAGAACTATCAATAATTCAATTAGAGTAAAAGATTGATTTTTCTTATTTCCTGGCTTAGGGTTCATAATTATTTTACTGTCCCTAACATACTATACATTGGTTGGACCATTGAGACAGCGAAAAATCCAACGATTGCCCCTACAAAAAGCATTAAAATCGGCTCAATAACCGCAGTTAGATTTTGAGTGGTGTTAGTCACTTCCTCTTCAAAAAAATCAGCTAATTTAGATAAGATCATTGTTGTTTCACCAGTTTCTTCTCCCACTTCAATCATCTGAATTGTCCCAAAGGGATAAAAACCCGAATACGGCTTCAACGATTCTGATAATTTTTCTCCTTTTTTAACTTTTTCAATGGCTTCGCTTATTGGTTTTTTAAAGTAGGAGTTTCCTATTGTTCCAGAAACTATTTCTAAGGACCTGACAACCGGAACGCCAGAAGAAATTAAAGAGCTTAAGCTTCTGACAGTAAAAGCAGAATTGGCTTTTTTAATAATGGAATTAATAACAGGAACTTTCAGTAGAAATCCGTCAATTGTTTTCTTGCCCTTTTTGGTCTTTTTAAACCTAAAGAAAGAAAGTAAAAGCAGGAAAGCGGCTAGAATGACCAAATACCACTTCTCAGTCAAAAACACCCCGGAAGTAATTACGATTTTAGTCGTAAAAGGCAATTCTACACCCATTTCGTTAAAAAGTTCACTTAATTTCGGAACTACCGTAACTAGCATTAAAAATCCGATACCCAACATAGCGCAAACAATCACTATTGGGTATAGTAGTGCTTGCTTTACCTTTGACTTTAACTGGTATTCTTTCTCTAATTGTTTTGTCAGAATTTTCAGAACTTCTTCTAGGGTTCCTGCTTCTTCTCCTACCTTAACCATACTGATAAAAAAATCAGAAAAGATATCTGGCCAATTCGCTAGGGAATCGGAGAAATTTTTTCCTTTTATAATATTGCCAGAAACGTCTAATAAAGCTGTCTCAAATTTTTTGCTTTTTGTTTGAGTGGATAAAAGGTTAAGGGCTTTTGATAAAGAAACGCCGGTGGAAACCATTATAGCAAGATTCCTCACAAAAAAAATTTTCTCGGCCAAAGATATCCTCCTAAGCTTCTTCAAAAAAGAAGCCTTCTCTTTTTTCGCCCTTTCTTTCAACTCGGCGGAGATCAAAAGATAACCTTCTTTCCGTAGAATCTGAGCTAATTGATGTTTATCTCTGGCCTCTAATAACCCCGATTTTATTTCTCCTGCAAAGGATTTCGCTGTATAGAAATAATATGCCATAAGTATTTTTGTTTACTCAACTATCACTCTTACCACCTCTTCAATTGAGGTTAGGCCCTGAGCCGCTTTAATAAAACCATCCTCCACCATTGTTCTCATGCCTTCTTTCTGGGCCTGTTCCATAATTTTGTCGGAAGACGACTTTCTAATAATTAATTCTTTAATGCTCTCGGTTACCGGAAGCGCTTCATAAATTCCAACTCTCCCTTTATATCCTTCCGAACACTCTTTCGTCGCTTTTGGCCGATAAAATTCAATATCTTTAATATCGGCGCCCGGTTTTGTTAGTCTCTCGGTTTTTAAAATCTTTAAAATTTGGTTTAGGTCGCAATACTTTGATAGATTTTTAATTTCGGAGTCCGTTAATTTATATTTCTCTTTGTCCTCGCAAAGCCGCCTAACTAATCTCTGGGCTAAAACAACGTCTAAGGTTGAGGCGATTAGAAATGGCTCAGCTCCCATATCAATCAACCTGGGTATGGCTCCTGCCGCGTCGTTGGTATGCAAAGTAGACAATACCAAGTGCCCAGTGAGGGCTGCGTTAATTGCAAGGCTCGCGGTCTCATTATCTCTGATTTCTCCCACCATAATAATATCGGGGTCTTGCCTAACGAGAGACCTAAGGCCGGAAGAAAATGTTAATCCGATTTTTGGATTAACCTGGGTCTGGTTAACCCTTGGCATTTGATATTCAATGGGGTCTTCAACTGTAGAAATATTAACGCCGGGAGTATTTAGTATTTCTATCATTGCATACAAGGTGGTGGTCTTTCCGGAGCCGGTCGGACCTGTCACCAAAATCATTCCGACTGGCTTTCGTAAATTATCCTGGATTCTCTCTAATGATTCGTTTCTTAGGCCAATTCCCTCAAGAGTAAAAGATTTGGCGGTTTCAGATAGTAACCGCATAACGATTTTTTCGCCGTCAAAAACCGGCAGAACCGAAACACGGATGGAATACTTTTCTTCTTCTAATTCCATTTTGAAACGGCCGTCTTGAGGAAGCCGATGCTCGTCTAATTTTAGATTGGAAAGGACTTTTATTCTGGCCACAATTCCTCTAGTGGTGATTTTTGGCAGCGTCATTGCATCATGGAGTATCCCGTCAATCCTATAGCGGACCAGAACTTCTTTTTCGTAGGGTTCAATATGAACATCCGAGGCCCGCTGCAAAATCGCATGCTTCAATAAAGTGTCAATAATCCTTATCACCGGCAACTCTTGGGCGGCTTTTTCTAACTCCTTTCTTTCTTCAATAATTTCTTCTTCCTTTATTTGTTTAATTCCATTAACTTCTTTCTTAATAATCTCGCCAAATTCTGCTTCTAAAGTTTTTTGATATTGGCGCAGAGCGTTTTTAACGCTTTCTGAGGTAGTTAATCTCGGTAAAATTTTATAGGGCGCAGTTTTTTTAATGAACTCAATGGTTCTTAAGTCCTCCGGGTCAAGCATAGCAACCTCCAAACTGTTTCCCGATTTCCGAAAAGCAACAATATTATGAGACCTGGCAATGGGCTCTGGAATAATTTTTAAAACTTCGGGAGAAATAATTTCTTTTTCCAAATTAATAAAAGGGATTCCTAAAATGTAAGCCTCCAACTTAATCAATTCTTCTTCGCTAAGGTAACCATCGGAAATTAAAAGATCTCTGACTTTTTGATTGGCCGTCTTTGCTTTTTTCAACACCTTTTCAAACTGTTCTTTGGTAATCAAACCAGAATCTAAAAGAAAAGCTTTTAATTGTTGCGGTTCGATTCTCATAAATTAAACGGTTTATGTGCCTATTCGCCTACGGTTTTTTTTATTTTTTCTATAACTTCTTTTAAGGAGTAATTCGCCTTAACTAAATAAGTGGTGGCGCCCAGCTCTAAAGCCCTTTCAATATCAGCCATCTCTTCTAGGTTTGTCAAGACAATCACCGGGATTTCTTTTGTCTCTTTGTCCTCTTTTAATCTTTTCAGAACTTCGAATCCATTAAGTTTCGGCAGAATCAAATCAAGCAGGATTAAATCCGGTTTTGCGCTCTTTGCTAAACTTAAGCCAATTTCTCCATCCAATGCCGGGGTGATTTCATAATTTTCTTGTCTTAGAATATCATCAAATGTTTTTTGAAGCGCCGATTCGTCTTCAATAAATAGAATCTTTTTCATAAAAGTTGTTTATTATTATTTTATTGGTAGGGTGAACCAGAAGGTCGACCCAACACCTTCTTGGCTTTTGAACCAAATTGTTCCGCCTAATTTTTCAATGATTGATTTAACGATATAGAGGCCCAAGCCAATCCCTCGGGTTTGGTATCTTAATATGTTCGATGACCTAAAGAATTTCTGGAAGATATATTTTTGATCTTCTCTTGGAATTCCTACGCCGCTGTCTTTTATTTCAAAATAAAACTTTTTCCGTCTTTTCTCAAGCCCTATTTCAATAATCCCCCTGCCTCTGGTGTAGCGGATTGCGTTGTCTAAAAGATTCACAATAACCATTTTTAGTAAATCATGGCTTACCGAAATCTTCTGCAAGTTTTCTTGGGTCTGAAACTTTATCTCAATATTCCGAGATTCGTAGAAAGATTTGAATTCGGATATTACCATTTTTATTAAGCCCGGAAAAGAAAATTCTGTTTTCTGGGGAAGAAAAGTTTTTGTTTCTATTCTGGAAACAGTTATCAAATCATTAATCAAATCTGTCATTCTGTCGCTGTTTTCTTTTAAAATTGTTAAATATTTGGTTTGTTTTTCGTCTATTTGGCCCAGCCCCCCTGATGCGAAAACCTCAATAATCCACTTTAGATTGGTGAGAGGGGATCTGAGCTGATGAGAAACGACTGAAATAAACTCTGTTTTCATGCGGGCGGCATCAACTAATTTTTCAAAGCTTTTTGTGATAATGAAGGAAAAAACGAATAAAATTATAGTTAAGGAAAATACAACTAAGGTTACAGTTGAAGGGTCGTCAATATAGCGACTGCCGATGGTATAAGTGATAATTGTGGTGGTAATAGTGACCACGCCCATTATTAAAAAAAGAAATTGCGGCGATTGCCAAATTGGAAGGCCGTATCTTTTGACGCTGTCAAAGATGTTTGCTTTAGAAAAAAAATCGCGAGACATATTAATTTATTATTGCGGCTTCACCGCATAATTTTTCACTCGGTCGAAATGAAAATATCCTATATAATTACGGCACTCGGTCGAAAAATAAAAACAAGTTTTTCTTTTTCTCCCTCGCTTGCAATTATAAATTCTCATTTCCCCCTCGTATCTAAATTATAACATAATTGTAATATATCTTCATTGACCGAAGAATATCTCTTTGTTAGAATAACTATGAAATCGGGGTATGGTGTAACGGCAGCACAGCCCCGCCCTTTTCAGAAACGGGGTGTCGTATAATGGTAGTACGTGCGCTTTGGGAGCGTACAGCCTGAGTTCGATTCTCAGCACCCCGAAAGAAAGAAAAAGGGCGGGGTTTAGTCTCGGTTCAAATCCGAGTACCCCGACTAAGTTAAATTTGCGAGGCGTAATAAATTTTTGCAAAATTTAAACGCCTCAGCA
>CAZDIG010000034.1:0-5928 GCA_964505465.1 uncultured Candidatus Saccharibacteria bacterium | reverse complement strand
AATCAAAAAACCCGAACCAACAAATTCCGGGTTTTTTGATGCCCTACTTCTTTCCAGAGATTCTTTGGGAAAATAATAAAAGTG
Source organism: uncultured Candidatus Saccharibacteria bacterium (assembly GCA_964505465.1). GTDB lineage: Bacteria > Patescibacteriota > Minisyncoccia > Minisyncoccales > Staskawiczbacteraceae > CAZDIG01. The sequence goes on along the minus strand of CAZDIG010000034.1, from coordinate 5,844 downwards.
GGTGTCTCACGTTCAGGCCACGGCCTGAACAGATATTGAACTCCCAATATAACGTTTTGTTCCAGAATGCTAGCTAGAAAGAGCAGGGCTGCTTTTATTTTATTGCTTGTTTACTAACGCGTCAATATTGACTTTTTCAATTCCTGTTTTAAAGAAATTTGTTCTTCTAGAATATCTCTTCGTATTCTCTTCGGTATCCAAAAATATCTTCGGCGGCGAACCAAAAACCTAATTCGTGCTCCGCTTCTGTCTCATCTTCCGAGGCATGAACAATATTATAGATGGCTCTTTTATCACGATTGGCTGCGGTTGCGTCGTCAACCGAGAAATCTCCCCGGATTGTTCCGACTGCCGCTTCCCCCGGCATTGAAGTACCGGCAATTTTCCTCACCATATTAATCGCATGGACTCCCTCTACAACCATTTTAACCATTGGACCGGAGGTCATATAATTCACTAACCATTGCCTGACCTGTTTTCCAATTTCCAAAGGATTTTCCGTCCCTAACTCTTTTTTGGCATCCATTTTATAATCCCGGTAGTTTTTTAATGTCTTTTCCCCTATTCTCTTTATCCAAGCCTCATTTTTCGGATAATGTCTGTCTATCTGGTCTTTTGTCGCTTGAAACATTTCTAGTGAAATTATCTTTAATCCTCTTTTTTCAATCCGAGAAATTATTTCTCCAATCAAACCTCTTTTCACGCCGTCTGGCTTTATTAAAACTATTGTTTTTTCTTGTTTAGGATGAAGCATCATCATATTAAAATTTTCACGTTTTCTTATTTAGCAATTCGACTTTGGTTAATTGTTTTTATTAAAAATATTATTACCGTCGCTTATCAATTCTATATCTCCACTTCTATCTGTTCTCAAAATCTCTATTCCAAGTTTATTTAATCTTTCAAGAACTTCTTGGGTTGGGTGGTTATAGTTATTTTCTCCAACCTGTATAACGGCGATCTCTGGAGATACGGCATCAAGAAATTTTTCAAAAGTTGAATATTTTGAACCGTGATGGCTAACTTTTAAAACATCGGATGCGAGACTGAATTTTTGCTCTGTAATTTTTTCTTCTGCCTGTTTTGAGATATCGCCGGTAAAAAGAAGGGAGTTTTGATTGAAGACCAGACGAGAAACGACAGAAGTATCATTACTATTGTCAATCTGTTCTCCTTCCAGCTTCTCTAACGGGTATAAAATATTAAATAAGGCTTCGCCGGCTACAATCTTCTGTCCCGCCTGCGCAATGATTATTCTTGCTCTTTCTTCCCTAATCAGCTCTTTCCACTTTTTATATTCCGAAGTATCTCTGATAATGCCGGTCCATAAAATATATTCTACTTTATAACTTTTTAAAACTTCTATCAAGCCGGAAATATGGTCTTTTTCGGGATGGGTTAAGATTACCAAATCAATCTTTCTGTCCCAAAAAGGAAGTACTCTTCCTAATTTTTCAAGAATTTCGGAATCCGGCCCTCCGTCAATCAAAATTTGATGTTTTTGCGGAGTTTCAATAAAAATAGCATCTCCCTGACCGACATCAAAAAATATAACTTTTAAATACTTGTTTTCTACTAGATTAAAAACTTCTTGCCAGCTGAATATATTTAGTAGAATCAGACAAACAATAAAAACCAGCGCAACTTTTCCTTTTTTAGCAGAATTCACTATAAACTAGATTTCTCCGGCGCATTTTAATGCGCCGGAGAAATAAATTTAGAAAAAATAAAATATAAATTCCTTCTCTCTTTATTTATTTCTTCTTTAAACCTAAAATCCTAAACATTTTTGTTCCGCATTTCGGACAAATGCCACTTAAGGCACTTCTCTCTTTTCCTCCCTTTCCTTTGAATGTCACCTCTTTTTCATTCGTCATATCTCTTTTTTCTTTGCACTTTACACAATATGCTTGAGTCATAAAAGTTAGATATTTAATAAATTAATGAAACCGACCTTGTCTGCCGCATTAAATCAGCGGCGGCTTTTTGAAAAATTTATGCTACCTTATCATAAGATAATCAGTAAACTATCTTTTGTCAAATTTTACCCCGTAGTTTTGGAATATCTAATAAGGTTAAATTTCTTCAAAAGCACCTCGTAGGTGTTGCTGGTATGGTATTCTCGCGAAGCGAGAAGCGGCAACACCGAGAGCTGAACAAAATTTTCCTCGCTAGGGAAAATTATTGTGTATCTTTGAAGAAATTTAACCAAACCCTTAATCGAGTCACGCTCCCCGAGTAGTCTACCGAGCGAAATTATCCCGCTAACCATCCTCCGTCAACAACAATAGTGGCACCGGTGATATAACAATTAGGAAGAACAGATATGAGGAATGAGGACAATTGCCGAGGGAGACACTTTGCAGCCGAGCCCATAAAAATTTTATTTTTCTGATAAGAAGAATGAGACTTGGCGAGAAATAGGCGCGGCGGAGAATAACTCCCTATATCGCTTGAGCCGACGCCGCGCTCCCCGAGTAGTCTACCGAGCGAAATTATCCCGCTAACCATCCTCCGTCAACAACAATAGTGGCACCGGTGATATAAGAAGATTCGTCGGATGCCAGAAATAAAACTGTGTTGGAAATTTCTTCCGGCCTCCCCATTCTACGAAGCGGAATCTGGGCAAGTATTCCTTCTATTGCTTTTGGATCCAATTTTACTGAAGCTACCATCGGCGTGTCAATCACGCCGGGAGAAATAGCGTTGACCCTAATTCCTAACGGCGCTAGCTCCAAAGCTAATGTTTTAGTTAAAGCCACGATACCGCCCTTGGAAGCGCTATAATGGGCGAGGCCCGCCATCCCCATTCCTATTTGTCCCATAACCACGGAGGCAATATTAACAATAACGCCCGATTTTTGTTTTGCCATTTCCCGGGCCGCCGCCTGAGCACAAAAAAAGTATCCTTTTAAATTAATATCCAAAGTTCTTTCCCATTCTTCCTCGGTTAACTCCAAAAATGGTTTAAACTGGCAAATTCCGGCATTGTTTACCAAGATATCCACCTTGCCAAATTTTTCAATTGTTTTTTCAATCATTTCATCAACCTCTTTCTTTTTTGAAACATCGCATTTTATTGCCAAAGCCTCTCCGCCTTCTTTTTTAATTTCTTCTACTACTTTTTCACAATCCTCCAAAGAAATATCAGAAACCACTACTTTTGCTCCGGCTTTGGCTAATATTAGAGCATGGGTTTTTCCCATTCCCCTTCTGGCGCCGGTAACAATAGCTATTTTTTTATTTAACTCAAACATAATTTTTAAATTTTTTATTTTTAACCATTAGCGACTTTTAAGTTCTATGTTTAATCTTAAGTACGATTTCTTAGAAAGTAAAGTAATTCCAACTAAACAAACATTAATATTCCGGGTTTGAAAATTAACAGAGCCCCTAAGATTAATATCAAGATTCCGGCAACTAGAGTTGAGTATCTATTGTATTTATCAGAAAAACCAAATTGGTTAAGAGTAAAGAAAGCAAAACCAAAGACGATAAAATCATCCAGCATGTAAAAGAAATTATAGAATAGCAAATAAAGATAATACTGGAGCGTCCCAACGCCTTGAAGGGTTAAAATTCGGGTATACATCACCGGAAAACCGGCCGAGCAGAAAAACTCCACCAGATTTACCCCGAAAGCTAAAGCAAATACCCCGAAAATCGTAGCGGGAACCGCGGCGGGCTTTAAAACGTTTTTCATTTTTTCAATCAGCTTTTCTTGAGATTTTGAATGGTCAACAACCTTGCAAACGCCGGGTTTCCAGGTAAAAAAATCTTTGACTCTCCAAATTCCAAAAATAATTCCGAAAACACCGATAAGAATTCTTGTCAAAGAAACATATCCCACCACCAAAAAAGCATTCAGCCAAGCGGTCATAAACAAGAAATAAAGGAGCCCTTCGGCAAAAATAAAGGTTCCTCCCACTATAGCTATTTTTTTTCGGGATTTTAACGATAATAACAAAGATACCAGCACCACCAAAACCCACATTGCGCAAGGATTAAACCCGTCCAGAGTTCCCAAGAGCACGGTTAAGACCGGCAAAGACACCTTAGAAAGATCTACCTCTCCCAAAATAGGAAGTTTAATTATTTGAGACGTTTCTTTCCCTCCGTTAATACACGTTTCCAAACAGTTCTCAATATCTTTGGCGGTTTGTTCGTTAAAACCGACAAAATATTTATTTGGTGTAAAGGTTACCGGCACATATCCTTTTTCTTGATCCGGCACCTGATACTTTTCATAAAAATCTTTCAGAATTTCCTGGTTTTCCTGATTATTTATAACCTCGTACTCTTTTATTTCAATCTCGGGATATTTGGTTTTCAATTCTTTCAGAAACTCTTTTTCTTTGGCGCAGTACGGACAAAGGGTGCTGTAGAAAAAATTGATTTCCACTGGCTTTTGTTGGGCAAAGCTAAAATCAGCTTTTATAAAAAAGCTAAAAATAATAAATGCCGTAAATAACCAGAAAAATTTTCTCATATTGATATCCTAATACAATTTAGAAAAACAAAAAAGGACCGAGAATCCCTTTTTTATTGTAAAATTATGATTTTACTTCGTATCGTTTCATCAAGAGAGAATTTGTCACTACGCTCACTGAAGAAAAAGCCATCGCCAAAGCCGCAACCGCGGGATTTAAAAGCCATCCAGTTAGAGGATATAAAACTCCTGCGGCCACCGGAATTCCCACCACATTATAGAAGAATGCCCAGAATAGATTTTGTTTTATTTTCTGCAGAGTGTATTTAGATAGACCAATAGCTTTCGCAACATCGCGGAGGTCGTCTTTAATTAAGACTATTTCCCCTGTTTCCATGGCAACGTCGGTGCCAGATCCCAAGGCAATTCCCAAATCCGCTTGAGCTAAAGCCGGAGCGTCATTAATGCCGTCGCCAACCATAGCCACAACATTGCCTTCTTTCTGCAGTTTTTCAACCTCGGCCGATTTTTCTTGCGGAAGAACCTCGGCTAACACCCTATCCACTCCCACTTGTTGAGCGATGGAGTTGCCCACTCTCTGATTATCTCCCGTCAGAATCGCGACCTTCTTGCCTAGTTTATGAAGTATGTTAACAGCTTCCTTAGAATATTCTTTAAGAGTATCAGCTACCGCGATTAATCCTATTATTTTGTTATCAACCGCCAAAATCATTACGGTCTTCCCTTGATCTTCCAATTCCTGCATTTTTCTTTCTACTGACGCAGCATCCAATTGGTTTTCGTTTATTAACTTTCGTGTTCCTAACAAAATTATCTTATCCTGACATTTAGCTTTTACTCCCCTGCCGGGAAGAGCTTCAAAGTACGCTACTTCAAACAATTCAAGCTTCTCCGATTTTGCTCTAGCAACGATAGCTTGAGCTAAAGGGTGTTCGGAATTTTTTTCAATAGAACCAGCGAGTTGTAAAATTAATCTTTCATCAATATCTTCTCGGATTTTTATCACGTCTGTTACGCTTGGCTCTCCTTTGGTTAAAGTTCCAGTTTTATCAAAGATCACTATATTAACGGCTTTGGCAATTTCTAAAGCTTTTCCACTTTTAATCAGAATACCGTTTTGGGCGGCTAATCCCGTCCCCATCATTACCGCCGTCGGAGTCGCCAACCCTAAAGCGCAAGGGCAGGCGATAATTAAAACCGCCACAAAAATTGTCACGGCAAAAGAGAATGGTTGTCCTAATAGCAACCAAACTATTAATGACAAAACAGCAATTCCGATTACGGTCGGAACAAAATAAAGGGAAACTTTGTCAGCCAATAATTGAATAGGGGCTTTTGATCCCATAGCTTCCTCAACAATCTTAATAATCTGAGCTAACATTGTGTCTTTCCCA
>CAZDIG010000033.1:0-6073 GCA_964505465.1 uncultured Candidatus Saccharibacteria bacterium | reverse complement strand
ACCGCCATTAGCTTACGAGAATGAGTTAGGCGGACACAGTCCGCTTTTCTTTTTAAAACATTTAAGCTACTATAATATATGCCCAGTATGAGAATTTCAAAAATATCTTCGCTGGGCGAAGCAAGAAAAAAGATTTAAAATTTAATCATAAATCATCAAATAAACACACGAGGATTTTCAATAAGATATTCTTTGAGGCTTCGCCTCATTCGAAATTCCTCTACTGGGTATGGAAAACCTGATTTTTTTATCTATAATCGCGGCCGTAGTTGTATTTGACGCTATTTTAATCATTTACGTTTATAAACTTAAAAAAAGGTTTGATTTATTTTTTCAAGGAGGAAAAACTAAAAACTTAGAAGAAGTTTTATCAGAACAGATTAAAAAAACCAGAACGCAAGAAGAAGGCATAAAAGGAATTTTAGGGAAAATAAAAGAATTAGAAAGAATATCCCAAAAATCCTTCCAGAAAATTGGAGTAACAAGATTTAATCCCTTTGAAAATGTGGGTGGCGATCAAAGTTTTATTATCGCGCTCTTGGACAAACAAAATGACGGCGTGGTAATTTCCAGTCTCTACGCTAGAGATGGAAATAGGGTTTACGCAAAACCGATAAAAAATGGCGAGTCTCAGTATCCTTTATCTAATGAGGAAAAAGAGGTTATAAAAAAAGCTTGTTCTGCCCAATAAAATGGTAAAAAACCAACCGCAAAAAATAAATAATTCAAACACTAGGCCGCCGGTGGTAGTGGTTTTGGGCCATGTTGATCATGGGAAAAGCTCAATTTTAGAGGCGATTAAAGATTTAAAAATTACAGCCAAAGAATCGGGCGGGATTACCCAACATATCGGGGCTTATGAAATTGAACATCATGGCAAAAAAATAACCTTCATTGACACACCCGGCCACGAAGCCTTTTCAGCAATAAGATCAAGGGGAACCCAGGTTGCCGACATTGCAATTTTAGTTGTTGATGCCTGCGACGGCGTCCAGAATCAGACTAAAGAGGCGATAACAATAGCAAAAAAGACGGGAATTCCGATAATCGTCGCTTTAAATAAGATGGACAAACCCGAAGCCTATCCGGAAAGAGTAAAAAAACAATTAGCCGATGTTGATATTATTGTTGAATCAATAGGAGGGAAAATCCCCTCTGTTGAAGTCTCCGCTAAGACCAAACAAGGGATAAACGAACTTTTAGAATTGATTTTATTGGTTGCGGAAATGGAACAAATAAGAGCGAGCGTAAAAACTCCTGCCGAAGGAACTGTTATTGAGTCTTATTTAGATAGTTTTCGCGGGCCGATAGCAACGGTGATTTTGAAGAACGGAATTTTACAAAGGAAAAGCATTATCGGCACCCATTCGGCAATCGCTAAAATTAAAAACTTGGAGGATTTCCAGGGAAAAACAATTGAAGAGGCCCATCCTTCCCAACCCGTGATCGTCCTCGGTTTTGAGAAGGTTCCTTTATTGGGCGAAAAGTTCAAAAGTTTTTCCGCTGTTGAAGATGCTCTGGTTTATATTGAAAAAATTGATTTAAGAAAAAGGGTGCCTTCGGTTGTTTTTGTGGAAGCGGATAAAAAAGTCTTGAATATAATTCTAAAAACCGATGTTTTGGGTTCCTTAGAGGCGCTGGAAGAAGTTTTGAAAAATCTGCCTCAGGAAAAAGTTATACTGAGAATTTTGAAAGCGGAGGTTGGAGACGTTAACGAATCAGATGTTAAATTAGCCGAAATGGCAAAAGCCCCAATAGTCGGCTTTAGGGTAAAGAATGCCTCCGTTGTAGTTTCGGCGATGAAAAAATACAAAGAAAAAAAAGTGAAAATCAAGACCTTTGACGTAATTTACGACTTAATCCAAGAGGTTCGTCAGATGATGGAAAAAATATTGTCTCCCGAGATAATCCGCAAAGATTTGGGGAAGGTTAAGGCTTTGATAATCTTTAAAACCCAGAAAAACCGGCAGATTATTGGAGGAAAGGTTATTGAAGGAGAAATCCGGAAAGGGGCGGATATTGAGGTATTCCGGGGAGAAGAAAAAGCGGGCAAGGGAAGACTAATCAATCTCCAGAGAAACAAGAAAGACGCCGAAAAATTAATAAAAGGAGACGAATGCGGGATATTATATGAAGGGAGCACGAAAATCCAGGAAGGAGATATTTTGGTGATGTATAAAGAGGAGCGCATAAAAACCGGATTAGAATAAAACATTAAGATGTCGGAACGAATCCAAAGAATCAACCAGTTGATGAGAAAAGAATTATCGCAGATTCTGGCAGAAGAACTTGATTTGCCGGCGAGCATATTGGTTACATTAACCAGAGTAGAAACCTTAATAGATCTATCTTATAGTAATGTTTTTATTAGTGTGATACCGGAAAAAGAAAATAAAAAAGTTCTCGGATTTCTTAACCGTAACGTGAAAAAATTTCAGCAAAAAATCAATGCACGGTTAAAAATGAGAATAGTGCCTAAGATTCACTTTATAGAAGAAGGGAAAACAAAAGAAGCGGCTCGGATTGAGGAGATTTTAGAAAAAATTAAAAGAGAAGAAAGATAAGAAACTTGAAATTCAGTTAGGAATTTATAATATATAAATATTGGCCAGGTAGCCAAGTAGCAAGGCAAGGGTCTGCAAAACCCTTATACGCGAGTGCAATTCTCGCCCTGGCCTCAGAACTTGCCGGGGTGGTGGAATCGCTATACACGAGGGACTTAAAATCCCTTGGAGGAAACTCCGTGCGGGTTGGAGTCCCGCCCCCGGCACATTTTTCAAAATATGGGGAATGTATATACAAAACATATTAATCAAAACTTCTTTAAAAAATGGAACTCCGAGATGAGTTATGTTTTAGGTTATATTGTAGCCGATGGTTGTATTGCAATAAGCAAAGATAGAAAAAGCCATCCTTTTACATTAAATATAACTTCTGCCGATTTGGAACACTTATATTTGCTTAAAGAAACACTAGAATCTGAACATAAGATTAGTAAAAAATCTCAAAAAGTAGATACTAACGGATATCAATTACAGATTCGTAATCACATAATAACCCAAGATTTAATAAATTTAGGGATTTTGCCGAGAAAAACCCATAATTTAAATCCGATTAAGGTCCCTGAAAAATATTTTGCTGATTTTGTAAGAGGATTTTTTGATGGCGACGGCTCAGTTTATATTTACAATGTTAATAAAGTACCACAAATTAAAGCAGGGTTTGTAAGTTCTAGTTTATCTTTCATTACAAAATTTAATGAGCAACTTTGTGAAAATTTAAGTATTCCTAAAAAAGCTATCCACCAAACATCCGACAAACGAATGGGAAAGAAAATGACTCAATATAGTATTTGTTTTTATGTCGATGATTGCAAAAAACTTGCTGAATTTATGTATGGTAATGATTCTATTCTATATCTTCTACGCAAGCGTCGAATTTTCGAAAGGTGGAAATTAATAGAAAGGCGAAATTATATAAAACAAAATTATCCCTCAAAAGTAGGATGGCAATTAAATAAAAAAGTTTTGACTTAGACAGAATTCATAGGGGTTCGACTCCCACCTCGCCATATCATAAATTCTGTGGGTTTGAGTCCCACCCCGGGCATAAACCATTTTAGAAAAACCGATTAAATTTTAATCGGTTTTTTAATCCTTGAAATTTTTTCATAATGTGTTATTATAAGAAAATCACTGTACCTTAAAAAATTATTATTTTGTTGAAAAGAGAGGAGGTAAAAATGGCGGGCGCAGAAAATGGAGAAATGCTAAAAATCGAAGATTTACGCGAGGTGCGCGGAAGAAAAATGTTGATCGTTTTACTGAACAACGAAGGTGAAATCTTAAGTCAGGGCTCGGATTTTGAAACAGCCGAACTATTCGGTTTTGATAAAACACGGCGAGATTTCCGCAGTTTCTTGAATTCCTCTTTTGTGATAGGGGAAGAAATTAGGGGGGAGCTGATCGGGGCGGTTGCCGAAGATAAAGATATTGAATTTGATAAGGATTTTCTTATTAAAGATAAATGTCTCCACCTTCACTTTTTTGTCTATCGGATTGCTGACGGCAAAATTTTCATTATCAGAGACGAAACTGAACTCACCTTCTATAAAAGGGAGATAGAGTCGCTATTAAAAGATCATCTGGACAGTTTGGCTCTGATCTCGCATGAGTCACTAAATCCGTTAGTAACCGCAGGCGGCTATACCAAAAGTTTAATCCGGCAGTTGGAAGAAAAAGATGTTTCCAGCGCGGAAACACTTAGGATATTAGAAATTATTGCTGAAGCGGTGACAAGGGCCGAACGAATGTTGCGCAATATTATGGAGGCGGAACAAATGGAGCATGGGGCATTTCCGTTAAGGAGAGAGAAAATAGATATCTATGAAGATGTAATAAGCAAGGTTTTAGGCCTTGCCGAAATTGCGGAAGCGATGGCACGAAAAAGAATTGTCATAGACCACACGGGCAGCATGAAGCCCGGCCAGGCAAGGTTGTTTGTTGACAGGCACGGATTTATAGTGGTTTTCAGGAATCTCTTTGAAAACGCCCTAAGACACGTTCCGGCAGAAGGAAGATTAACTTATGGAGTAAAAGATTGCGGCACCTATTACGAATTCAATGTTTTCAACACGGGGAGCCCAATTCCCGACGAAATAGCGGATAGGGTTTTTCAAAAGCATTTCCAGCAAAACAAAGAAAATAAAGGATTTGGGCTGGGTCTTTATCTTACAAAAAGAATTATTGAGGCTCATGGCGGAAAAGCGTGGATAGAAAGAGGAAAAACGGATGGGGTAAACGTGATCTTTACTCTCCCAAAGAATGGCGGGGTATGATGATGTTTAACCCACCAATTAAACGAAGAACCAAAAACCACCTAAAAAAAGGTGGTTTTTACTTCTAGTAAGCGGAGCTGATTTCTTGATCAGCCCTCTAAAACCTCAATATAGGTTCTTTTAGCTCCAAAATCTAAAGCTTCCTGATACGAAGGAAACCAAATGTCAAAATGGTAATTGCCCTTTTTCCAGCTCATTCTATCTTCAATAACAAATATTTTATCTCCGTATAGTTCTGGGATTTTAACTTTTGTGCCAAAAGGAAGATAGTTATTTGCAACAATGCCGTCCCTTACCCAAGTTCCGGCCGCCGTAATATGAGGGGTGTCATCGGTTTCCCAAAGAGTGCTGGAGTAGGCGGTAATCACTACTTTTATAGTTCTAATTACCTCTGGTTCGGGACTAAGAGGGCTGGATAAGGATTGGAGGCTATTTTCTTGGATGACTAGCAAATCTTCCGGTAAATCAGAAAAATCTGTTGGAAATGTAGATTCGGCCTCTGTTTCTGGCCAGAATCCCGAAGGAACCCCCAAAAAAACCGCGCTTCCCAATAAAATGACCGCGAAAACCTTGAATAAAAAAAAGTATTTAGATTTAATACTCATTCTCCCTATTATATCTATTTTAAAGCCAACTGTCAAGATTTAACACAAAAAAGAGCCGTTTTGGGCTCATTTTCGTTGAGCGGGAGACGGGTTTCGCACCCGCGACCTTTTCCTTGGCAAGGAAACGTTCTACTGCTGAACTACTCCCGCATTTCGGTTGCCCCGCAACCTCAATGTAAACTATTTATTAGATTTTCTTTTTTCTTTCTACTCCAGCTCTTAATCTCTTTTTCTCGTTTTGCGGCCTCAATTCTATTTTTGAATTTCTCAGAATGTACCAATAATACTGGTCTTCTGCTTTTTTGTATTGATGTTTTTATTCCAGAGTTATGTTCTAAAAGTCTTCTCTTAATGTTTGATGTAATACCAGTGTAATAAAATCCATTATTGCATTTTAGTATATGAACAAATATCATTTCTAAATCCGAGGGGTAATTCAGTAAGAAGTTTACCCTGAACGAATGTGAAGGGTGCCGCGGGCCAGACTTGCACTGGCGACCTCATCTTTTTCAGAGATGCGCATCTACTACCTGAGCTACCGCGGCATTAAATATATGGACGGTGCAGGGCTTGAACCTACGACCTCCTCGGTGTAAACGAGGCGCTCTGCCACTGAGCTAACCGTCCAGAG
>CAZDIG010000032.1:0-6593 GCA_964505465.1 uncultured Candidatus Saccharibacteria bacterium | reverse complement strand
AAAAAAGAAGGAAATAAAATCTGGCGGTTAGGTATTTTTGAAAATAATAAAGAGTTCGTCTCTGCCACTTTAGTCGTGAAAATTAAAGCGAAAAGGGGAACTTTCCTTTTTGTCCCTCACGGACCCGTCTTGGATAAGAATGCGATGGGCAAACCAGATATAAAATACAATATTTTGAAAACATTATTAGAAGAACTGAAAAAAATAGCCAGAGAGGAGAGTGTAAATTTTATTAGAATTTCGCCGATTTTAGAGAGGAACGAAGAGAATATTAAAATTTTTAAAGACTTGGGATTTAGAGAGGCACCTATACATATGCACCCCGAACTAACATGGGAGCTTGATATTGCGCCATCAGAAGAAGAAATTTTAATGAAGATGCGTAAAACGACTCGCTACCTAATCCGGCAGGCTCAAAAAAATCCGGATATTAGAATCATTCGAAGCCCCGCCTTCGCCAAGGCTTCGGCGGGCAGGCAAAACATTGAAGATTTAAAAATTTTCAATGAAATTTATCAAGAAACTTCCGAGCGCCATCATTTTGTTCCTTTTTCTCTAAACTATTTAAAAAACCAGTTCTCTTCGTTTATCGACGACCAGCAAATTTTAATTTTTCTGGGAAAATACAAAGATGAATTTGTCTCGGCGGGAGTTTTTGTCTTTTGGCAAAACATTGGCTTTTATCATCACGGGGCCTCTTTATCAAAATACAATAAAATTCCGATTTCTCATCTTCTGCAATGGGAAGCAATTAAAGAAGCGAAGAAAAGAGGGTGTAAATCCTATAATTTCTGGGGAATTGCTCCCAGTGATAAAAAAAATCATCCCTGGACGGGACTTACTTTATTTAAAATGGGATTCGGCGGTTATAAAAAAGAGCTTGTTAAAACTCAGGATTTTATTATCTCGCAAAAGTACTGGTTAAATTACTTTATTGAGAAAATAAGAAAAATAAAAAGAAACCTGTGATTTTTCTATAAAATGAAAAGGGTCAAGAAAAAAGTTTTTCGTTTAAAGCAGAGAAAAACGTTTATTAAAAGCCGTTTTTTCTGGTTTGTGATTTTATTTTTAATTTTTTTAGGAACGGTTTTTTATTTCTCTATTTTTTTTGATAAGTTTCAAGTTTCTCAGATCAACATCAGCGGCAACGAAAAAGTATCCACTAATGTTCTTCAGAACATGGTTTCAGATAAGATCAGTAAAAAATTGTTGACTATTTGGGTTCCTGCTTTTTTAGAGAAGGATGGTAAATTAGTCCTAAATTCTAAAAGCATTTTTTTAGTCAATAAAGGAAAAATAGCGAAAGAGGTTTTGATCAATTTTCCAGAGATTGAAAGTGTGAAGATTGAAAAAAGATTTCCGAATCGTTTATTCTTAGAATTTAAAGAAAGAAAGGAACTTGCCATCTTTTGCCAAAAAGACCAGTGTTTTTCAATTGACAAAAATGGCATAATTTTTGAAAAAAGAGAGACGGTTCCCGACAATGAAATGGTTATCAGTTTTTCAGATGATATTAGCAATCTCTTGTTGGGGCGGGCGGTTGCCGACGAAAACGCCCTTAATCTATTAACTAAAATAAAAGAAGATTTAATGCAATATTTTCAAATAGAAATTAAAAAAGCGACTTTTTCTATCCCGGAAAAATTAGAAATGCAAACTAACGAAAACTGGTGGATTATTTTTAATTTAAAATCTGATGTAGATTTACAAATTACAAAATTAAATCTGTTATTGAAAGAAGAAATTACGCCGGAAATAAGGGAGAACCTTAAATATATTGATTTAAGATTTACAAAAGCTTATTACAAATAGTATTGACAATCGTTCTTGTATTAATTAAATTACATAAAATGAATCTGGCCAAGCAAGGCCAGATTTAAGTTTTATAGCACTTTGTCAATTAAAAAACGCTCCTTTCTTAAAGAGCGGGAAATCATTCTCCCGCTCTTTTATTTTTATAATTAGCACTCTCGGGTCTTGACTGCTAATTTGGATATGCTAAAATAGAGAGAGTGAAATATGCCCAGTAATACAAAATTAAACGAAAGGCAAAAAAAAATTTTAGAGGTGGTTATTAAAGAATATGTGAATTCTGCGCAGCCTGTCAGTTCCCAACTACTTGAAAAGAAGTACGATTTTGGCCTATCTCCAGCAACTATTAGAAACGAAATGCAAAAACTCACCAATAAAGGATTTCTCTCGCAGCCGCATACCTCAGCTGGTCGCGTCCCGGCCGATAAGGGTTACAGATTTTTCGTGAATAATTTATTAGAAGAAAAATCAAAATATCCTAAAAATATAGAAGAATGGTTTGAAGATGAAATGGGCGGAACTTTCCAATTTATCCAATCTTTAACAAAACATATTGCAGAAACCACCGGAACCTTGGCTCTAAGTTATTTAGAAAAAGAAAATTTCTTTTGGAAAGAGGGTTGGGAAGAAATTTTAAGAGCGCCGGAGTTTGAAGAAAAAGGTTACCTTTTGAATTTTACGAATTTTTTAACAAATTTGGAAAAACATATTGAGGAATTAAAAACAGACTCCGATGTTAATGTTTATATTGGCAAAGAGAATCCCTTGCCGAAATCCAAGGATTTTTCCGTAATTTCTTCGCATTATCATTTGCCGAACGGAGAAAAAGGCATTATCTCTATTTTAGGTCCCAAAAGGATGGCTTACGATAAGAATATAAGCTTAATTAATTCTTTAATAAAATTATTAGAAGAATAAAATGACAGGAGATAATAAAAAAGAAGAGGTTAACAAAGAGGATAAAATATTAGAAGAGATTAAGAAAAAATTGGAAGAGTGCGAAAAGAAAACTGTGGAGTATCTGGCTGGATGGCAAAGGACGAGAGCAGATTTTCTAAACTATAAAAAAGAGGAGATGGAAAAGGTTAAGGGTCTATTGGGTTATGCCTCGGAGGAATGGGTTTTAAAAATTCTGCCAATTTTAGATAATTTTGAAGTGGCTAAGAAAAGAATACCGGAAAATTTAAAAAACGACGAAACCATAAAGGGTTTTATGCAAATCAAAACCCAGATTCAAGATTTCCTAAAAAACCAGGGCGTAGAAGAAATAGAATGTTTGGGGAAAAAATTTGATCCGAATCTCTATGAGGTAGTAGGGGAAGTTGAAATTAAAAATAAAGAGGCGGGAATAGTAATAGAAGAGGTTCAAAAGGGCTACACAATAAACAGCAGACTATTAAGGCCCGTTAAAGTAAAAGTCGCAAAATAAAAAAATTTTTAAAATTATAATTTATTAAATTTATGGCAAAAGTTTTAGGTATTGATTTAGGCACGTCTATTTCAAAAATGGCCTCCATTATACAAGGAGAGCCAAAGTGTTTAGAATCCAGAGAGGGTTCGGTTTTAATACCCTCTTTTGTCGCGTTGGCGAAAAGCGGTGAAAGATTGGTTGGGGAGCTTGCTAAACGGCAGGCTGTCACCAATCCTAAAAACACAATTTTTGCCGTCAAAAGATTTATTGGAAGAAGGTATTCCGATCCGGAAGTTCAAAAAGAATTAAAGAGATTTCCTTACGAAACAAAAGAAAGAAACGACGGCGGAGTGGAAATAAAAGTAGGGGACAAGTGGCACACTCCGATTGAAATTTCCTCAATGATTCTGCAAAAAATAAAATTAGACGCCGAAGAAAAATTGGGCGAAAAAATTGAGGGGGTGGTAATTACTTGCCCCGCTAATTTTGACGATTCGCAGAGGAAAGCGACAAAAACAGCGGGAGAAATCGCCGGCTTTAAGGTTTATAGAATTATCAACGAACCCACAGCCGCCGCCCTGTCTTATGGATTTGGAAAGAAAAAGTCAGAAAGAGTGATTGTTTATGATTTTGGCGGAGGAACTTTTGATGTGACTATCTTGAATAGCAGCCCAGAAGTAGTTGAAGTATTAGCTACGGGAGGCGAACCGCACTTAGGCGGAGAAGATTTTGACCAAAGAATAATTGCTTATATTTGCGAGCAATTTAAGAAAGAGCAAGGGATTGATCTGGCAAAAGACCCGTTAGCTTTACAAAGAATAAAGGAAGCGGCCGAAAAGGCAAAGATAGAATTGTCAAGCTCTTTAGAGACAGAAATTAATCTGCCATTTATCTCGGCCGACGCCTCCGGCCCTAAACATCTTTATCACAAGATTAATCGCGCTCAATTTGAAAATCTAACAAAAGATCTGGTGGAAAGATCGGTTGAACGGGTAAAAAAGACATTAAAAGAAGCCAAATTATCAAAAGAGGAAATTAATGAGTTAGTTTTGGTCGGCGGAACAACTTTAATTCCGAAAGTCCGCGAGGCGGTTAAAGATTTTTTCGGTAAGGAGCCGAACAAAACTATTAATCCGGAAGAAGTGGTAGCGATTGGAGCTGCAATTCAAGCTGAAATTTTAAGCGCCAAAGAAACAGGAAGGGCTCCGGAAGGAGATATTAAAAGCGTTCTACTTTTGGACGTTTTGCCGCTTTCTCTGGGAATTGAAACCTTGGGAGGAGTAAATACGACAATGATCGCAAAGAACACAACCATTCCAACCTCAAAAACCCAAATATTCTCTACTGCCGCCGACAATCAACCTTCGGTTGAAATCAATGTCTTACAGGGAGAAAGGCCGATGGCGACCGATGACAGATCGTTAGGAAGGTTTATTTTAGACGGCATACCTCCTTCCTCAAGAGGGATTCCCCAGATTGAAGTTATTTTTGATATTGACGCAAATGGGATTTTAACCGTAACCGCCAAAGATAAAGCGACAAATAAAACCCAGTCTATCAGGCTTGAGGGATCTGTGGGATTATCCAAGGAAGAAGTGGAAAAAATGAAAAAAGAAGCGGAGCTCCATGCCGAAGAAGATAAAAATAAAAAAGATTTGATTGAAGCAAAAAATATTGCCGATAATCTAGTTTACACTTGCGAAAAAACCTTAACTGACGCGAAAGATAAAATTAACGATGCCTCCAGAGCTGAAATACAGGAAAAAATTACCGATTTAAAAAAAGCGAAAGATGGCAATAATCTTGAAGAAATAAAACAAAAAACCGCGGAACTATCCCAAGCAATTCAGAAAATTGGAGCGGAGATGTACAAATCCAGCGGAGACAAGGGTGAAAAAAAAGAAGAGGGGCCGAAAACCGAAGAAGGAGAATACAAAGAGAAATAAACATTCAAATAAATAAATGGCAAAGGATTACTACAAAATTTTAGGCGTATCCCGCGACGCTCCGCCGGAAGAAATAAAGAGGGCTTACTATAATTTGGCCCAAAAGTATCATCCCGATAAAGGAGGGGGCAACGAAACAAAATTCAAAGAAATAAACGAGGCGTATCAAATTCTTTCCAATAAAGATAAAAAATCACAATACGATAGATTCGGGCAAGTATTTGAAGGGGCGCCGGGTTTTGATTTTTCCCAGCAAAAAGGATGGGATTTTGGTTCAATGTGGCAAGATTTTAGCAAAGAAAGGGGGTTTAATTTTGATGTTGAAGATTTAGGCGACCTTTTTGAGGAATTTTTTGGCTTTAATTCAAAGGCACCAAAAAGAGAAAAAAATAAAGGCGATGATTTAGAGTTAGAACTTGATTTAAATTTAGAAGAAATCTTAACCGGCCGAACCAAAGAGATTTCCGTAAATAAACAAGTTGCTTGCAACCGTTGCGACGGGACGGGGGCCGAACCCGGAACTAAAGTCAATGAGTGTTTTTCCTGCAGAGGAATGGGTTATGTCCAGCAAATCAAAAGAAGTGTTCTAGGTTCTTTTACCCGTGTCGTTGTCTGTCCAGAATGCGGAGGCGAAGGAAAAAGACCGGAAAAAAACTGCAATGTCTGCCGAGGAGAAGGAAGGATAAAAAAAGAAGAGGTTATCAAAATTTTTATTCCTGCCGGAGTTGACTCAAATCAAGTAATTAAGATTAAAGGGAAGGGTGATGCTGGTAAAAGAGGGGCGGCGGCGGGCGATCTTTATCTGCGCATATTCATCAAGCCCCATCGTGTCCTCAAAAGAAAGGGAGACGATCTTTATTTAAAAGTTCCAATTTCTTTTTCTCGGGCGGTTTTAGGAGGCGAGATAGAAATTCCGACTTTAGAACAAAACAAAATCTTATTAAAGATTCCTGCCGGCACCGACTCGGGAAAGGTTTTTAGAATTTCAAAAAAGGGAATTCCTCATTTTTCGGGTTCCGGACGAGGTAATTTATATATTGAGATTGAGGTAAAAACGCCAAAGAATCTAACAAAAAAACAAAGGGAACTACTTGAAAAATTACAGGGAGAAGGGTTATAATGGGAGACTGAAAGCCCCCATAACTCAATTGGTAGAGTAACAGCCTTTTAAGCTGGAAGTTGCAGGTCCGAGTCCTGCTGGGGGCACTCTATTTTTCCAGATACCTGTTCTTTGAAATTTAAAAGGACGAAAGGAATTGAAGATGAAAAGGAAACCATTGAAGTCTTTATTGTTTCTAGGGACGACTTATCTTTACGGTATCTTTATCGGAGTTATCTTCCACTTGCTTAAATTGTTGAAAATAATTAAGGTCCCTCATTGGGACAGTTTTCCTCATTGGCAAAGGAAGATAATTCTGGCGTCA
>CAZDIG010000031.1:0-6598 GCA_964505465.1 uncultured Candidatus Saccharibacteria bacterium | reverse complement strand
CTTTGCCGAATTTAAATAGTTTTTTTCTTTTCACGAATCCCGTTTTTTTATCCGGGAAAATTGCAAGCCCTTTGGGCGGTTTCCGGTTGATGAAATATTCAGGTTTATTTTTAATGTAACATAGAGGAATATTGTGCAAAGTGGTAGAAATATTCTCTTCTCTGGCTAAATTTAGGACTTCATTAAGTGTACTGGAAAAATCCTTAAAAGGAACAGCTAATTTACTCAAATCATCAAGTCTATAAATCATAGCAGTATAAGGTAATCGGTAATCAATTTTAAAAAAATATTTTTTTGTTCTCTTCTTTAAAAAACGGATTAATAGTCTTGTCGCGTCTAAAATCTTCTGATAATTATCTTTGGTGAAAGTGATTACGCATTCAAGATTGCTGTCAATTTTCATTAAATTCTTGATGCCTCGAATTTTTTTATCTATAACCCTTACCCTCCTTCCCTTGATATTTTTAAAGGATGAAAAAGAAAAAGAAATTTTAATATCCGGCTTATCTTTTTTAAAGGGACTAAAATATTGCTCTATTTTTCTAACAATGTTCTTATCAGCGCTCGTTATGGCGTTAGTTGATAAATCAAATTCTTTAATTTTTCCGGTTTTTAAATAAACACGATAAAGATACTCAATAATTTCCCAAAAGTGAAGATTCAGAGTCGGCTCTCCGCCGGTTAAAATCATACCGCGAATTTTATCTTCTCCTACTTCATGAATGACCTTCTTCACGCTTTCCAGGGCTAGAAAATTTTCTCTAGGGGGGAGTTTTGAAAAAAAACAAAAATTGCATTTATCGTTGCAAAAAAGATTGAGATAAAAAAATAGATCAATTTTCTTAATAGGCATAATCAAAATACAGGATTAAGGGGCGGAAAGTGATACCTACTTAAATAAAGACCGTCAATCCCGCTACAATAGACGTCATATTTGCAAAATGAACAGCGTCGGTCTTTTTTCAAATATTCCTCAAAATCCCTAACTTGTATTTTCCTTAGTTGAAAATCCTTATTCACTTTTAATAAAATTCTCTGGCGTCTTTCTTGAATAGTCTTATCCAATAAAACGGGAATTTTATCCAAATAACAAAGCGGGAAATTCCAGAGAGTAATAGTAATACCAACCGAACTCGCAACTCTAATTGCTTTTTGAACAGATTCCTTTATTTTTCCAAATTCGGTTGGAAGAGACATCTTAAGTAATGATTTTAAAGTGCCCTCAATATACATCAATCTTAATTCAATATTAATTGGCTTATCATAATGGCTTTTTTTAAAAAGACCCGCTAAATACAAAATTAATTCCGGCAAATGTCCCAAATTTTCCTTATAAATAACAACGATCAACATCAAGGTCAATTTATATTCTAAAACATTTTTAAGGCCCATTATCCTTCTTGCGGCAACTTGATTAATTGGCAAATCATTAATAGAACCAATAATTTTGTTTTCCCTTGCTATATCATTTGACCTTTCCAGAAAATAAGGCACCGCCCTCTTTAAAAATTTATTATCGCTAAATTTTAAAAGATTAGTGATAACTCTAAATTCTGCCTCTTCTTTATGAAAATAGTTAATAATTTTGAGAAAATCTTGATGGAGAGTCGGTTCTCCGCCGGTAATCACTACATATTCTAGATCAAAATTGTTTCTCAAATATTCAAAATTGTCTCTTATTTCTTTGAAAGAAAGATCTTCTCTTTTTTTTCTCATAAACCTTCTTTCAATGCAAAATTTACAATTATCATTGCAGCGAGAGGTAATTTTGAATAAAACTGCGGCGTTATTACGATGGCCTTTCTTGAAATCCTTCCTGTTCATAAATTTATCAATAAAATTATAACATATACTTCTCCCACCAAATTTGGAATAATAACAGCTTCCACAGTTTGATCGTGTGATCGCCCGGCAATGTGTCGATATTGTCGGTCCTAAAATACTCAGGATATTTTTTCAACCGATAATGCTCGCCGATAAGCTTCCTGGCGAAATCCGGGTTTAAAAATCCGTTCTTTTTGAGCCGGCGTGGCGAAAGAACGCTTTTGACATAATCTTCAAGGTGAAAGGTCAGCCATCGCCGAAGAGGAGGACCAGTTACTCCGCTTCTGCCGGAAAAAGCCACGCCTCGAGGCAATACCTCTCCGGCAAAACGCCTCAATAAATACTTGGTGGCACCCGCCTTCATTTTGAACCGAACCGGGATCTTCGCCAAATATTCAACCAGCTTATATTCAAGATAAGGAACTCTTATTTCGACCGAATTGCTCATGGATAATTTGTCTATGACATTAAGCGAATGGTCGAACAGAAAATGATGCAGATCCGCTTCCAATATCTTATTGAGAAAATCCTTGGTCTTCCCATTGAAGTAATTTTTAAAAATAAACTCATCCACTCTTCCCTGTTTACGGAATATGCCGGCGACGTTCTTCCGGAAAAGACAGTTTCTTTCGCTCTCCAAAAAATTATAAATTGCGGAAAATTGAAAAGCTCTCTGAGGCAGTATCTCGCAATATTTTTTAAGCAATTGACGCTCCATTTTTACCTTGTCCTCTTCCGACCGGCAATATTCGAGAATATGGGCCATGCTCTGTGCCAAACGGTGATTCCAGTATTTGCCAAGCAGTTCTTCGGTGCCGTCACCGGTGAGGATCACCTTCGCTTTTCCTTTCATCTTCTCTGTCAGATAATAATCTATCGCGAAACTGCAAACGGGCATATCCAAAGAACCGATTATCTTTTCGATCTTTTCAGGCAATTCTTCCGGCGATAAAGACAACGGCGTATAATCCGCTTTAAAATATTTGACCAGGTCTCTCACGACGGATATCTCGTTCCTTTTGTCTTCGGTATCGTCGACAAAAGAACAAGAAAAAACTTTTACAGGTTTTTTAGCCGACTCAGCGGCCAAGGCTAAAAGAACATTGGAATCTATCCCGCCCGACATGGCTATTCCGAACTCCGTTTCCTCGGGCAGACAATTGCGCACGGATTCTTTCAATAGATCGGAAAATTCCCCGAGGGCCTGCCGTTCGGTTATTGTATCATCCACCCGGAATTCCGGCTGCCAGTATTTTATCTTCCTGACCCACCCTTTTCTGTCATAGATCGCAAGGTTGGCCGGAGGCAAACTCAAAACATGCTTAAACGGCGTATGAGGCGTCGGTATACTATTGTGGAAAAAATAAAATTTGAAAAATTCGTAATTCAATTCTTTTTTAAAACCGGCATGAGCTAAAATGCCTTTTATCTCGGAGGCGAATATTAACTTTCCGTTCCTATAACAATGGTAAAGAGGCTTTATGCCCAGACGGTCCCGCCCTAAAATAAGCATTTGCTTTTTACCGTCCCAGACTGCGAAAGCGAACATTCCGCTGAGTTTTTCTACGAAACTCAATCCTTCCTCTTCGTAAAGATGGATGATAACCTCGTTGTCGCTGGACGTTTTGAACCGGTGGTCGCGTTCCTCAAGCCATTCCCTCAATTTTTTATAATTATAGATCTCGCCGTTGCAGACCATCAGGATAGAATTGTCTTCGTTCGATAGCGGCTGATCCCCGCTCTCGCCTATGCCAACGATTGCCAGCCTGCAATGAGCCAAACCCAAATTATCTTTGATAAAAAATCCACGGCCATCAGGCCCACGATGTTTTAAAGCATTGATCAATAATTTAAGTTCGTCTTCCTTAACCTGTTTTTGATTTAAATTATAAATTCCCGCTATGCCGCACATATAATTATTATCCCAACATCCTATCGATATATTTGGGATGATACCAATATTTAATAATGTGTTCAAAGAAAGACCTGTGCCCCATTTCTTTCTGACCTAAATTCCAGTAATATTGATTTTTTGTTTCGCGTATAATCCCGCATTCCTTTAAATAATCCATTTCCCTGGGAAAATCGATGGCTAAGTCTTTACCAAACAATTCTTTGTATCGCTTTTTCGCGATGGAGCGGAAAAAACCGATTCTGGAAATAATATATTGCCGCTTATAATCATCACGGCTTAATCTGGTGCCAAAAAAAAGCGGTGAAACGCCGTTTTTCAGGTACTTTGAGTATGCCTTTGAATCGGAAACGATCTTGTATTTGAAATTGTCGAAATGCGAGCTGGCGCCAGCGCCTATTCCCAGAACGGCCGCCCGGCAATTGTAAAGGCCGTCGGTATTCTGGTTTACGGCATATTCGTGACTGACACCTTTTTTCGTAACGCCCAAAAAGTTGCCCCATGAGTATATTCTGTAACCGTTGTTCAGAAATTCTTCTTTATGACCGTTGATTATTTCATCGATATCAGCATCCTCTGGATAAGAACGGGCGATCTTAACCCGACCGCCGGTGGTCAAAAGAAATCCTTCCACGAATTCCGGAGAAAGTTTTATAACTCGTTTTATAGTTCTTTCGTAAGTGGCGGAAGATTCTCCCGGCAGCCCCCAAAGAATATCGGCTGCGATATATTTTATCCCCCCTTTTCTTATCACGTCAAAAGCGCGCTCGACATCCTTAACCGTATGCATTCTTCCCGTTCTTTTAAGGATTTCGTCGTTAAGACTTTGCAAGCCCAAAGAAACTCGGTTTATACCTAATCTTTTATATTCCTTGATTTTAGAAATAGTGATAGTTTCGGGAGTGCCTTCTATACTGATTTGCGCCCCGCGCCTAAAGCGAAAAAAACGATAAATGATGTCCAGATAGTTTCCTATTCGGCGCTCGTCTAAAAGCGTAGGAGTGCCCCCACCCAAACATAAATTATCAAGTTCTACTTTTGAAAAATCAATCTGATATAATTTTAATTCTTTCTCAAGAGAACTAAGATATTTATCAAAAATAATTTCTTTATCTTTATTAGGAACTACTTCCGAATAATATTTGCAAAAACTACAGCGATTCTCGCAGAAAGGAAAATGGACATAAAGACCGCAGGCCAACCGGCGATCTGAAAATTTTCTGGCAAGCGCCTCTTTGATCCTTTCAAAGTCGATCCGCTGCCGACTAAAAACCAGAGCCGGATATTCCCGGCAATTGGCCAAAATGTTATATTTGATGCCTAAATCAAAAATTTTCTCGTAAATTTTTTCGTTGAAATCCATCATAAAAATCTAATACCGACAAAATCAATTATATATCAAAATAAACAAAAAAAAAGCCCCGCATATTTAATTATGCAAAGCTTGTTTAGAGAGTTAAAAACATCAATCATATTGTTGTTCCATCATATGCATCAAGGAAAAAAATAGGTTTGGATTCTTTCAGGCGCCGCTGAAACTCATTTAAAATTTTTCTAATCAGAGGGAGAAAATTTTCTGCCTGCTGAGGCGTAAGCTCAACTAGTTCGCCGGAGTCAATTATACTATTACTATTATCTTCCGCGAATCTCATGAAGCGAATTCCTTCCGAAGTAATCGCCCAATGATGACAAGTTTTTGTCATTGTTTCGGGATCATAAATCCAGAGGCGCAAGACTAAATGCAGAGGCTTAACAATTATCAGTTTATTGTCTTTGTCTCTCCCCTCTTCAAAAATCAACCAAGAATTAAAAAAAGTTGATTTCTTCTCTGAAAATACTCCTGGTCTGCCCGATATCTCTTCGTACTTTACGAAATAAAAACCGTTATAGAAAGGATCCCGTGCCACACCCACCACAAGACGAATCTCCTCCTTGAAATCGATTTGCGGGGGCACGACAGGGTCAATCTTTTCTCCGCCAAAACTGTAACTATAGCCGGCGACTACAGTTGTAAAAAAAATCATCCCCATTAATACTTTCAATGTTTTCATAGATCTCTCCTTTCCTTTTGAATTTTCAAAGAATTCTCCTGGAAGAGGGTTTAATTGAGCTTTTTGACTAAACTCAATTTCCCACCTCCTAGTCCAGATTATACTCTGTTTAGCTAACTTGTCAAGCCTAAGACCTTAGAAAACGGGCCGACTTCACTCCTTCTCAAAATCAAAAAATATTCTTTCCGATTGCTGTTCCATTTAGATTCTTCCAAAATCAAACCATTTTCCTTTGCCAATTGAATAAAAATCGGAAGGGATGGATAAAAACTTTCAAACCAAGGACCAACTTTATTCTGAAAAATAAATCTCCTTTTAATTTTTGTCGCTTCTTTCCCTAAATCAGCCAAAACAATAATCAGTTTTCCCTTTTTTTTAATTAGATTGTTCGCCAAAAATTTGATTAGTTTCGCAACATCTTTTTTGCTTTGACCGAAGATGCTGTAAATCTTTATTAATAAAACATCATCATAACGCCAAGAAGGATAGTAACTAAAAAAGTCTTTATTAACGATTTTTTTTAACCCCCTCTCTTTTAAAACCCGGCAGATCATCTTTGATTTCTCTAAGACAGTAACATCATAACCATTTTTTTGTAAATAAGAACTAATTCTGCCGCCGCCGCCGCCAACATCCAAAATACGATCGCTCTTTTTTATATTCTTAAGAGCATCTTCTTCAAAGGCGGTAATATTTTTAAATAAATCTTTGGCGTGACAAATGGTTTTTCCGCCTCCAGCTTTTTCAAAGACATAAACAGCATCTCCTCTAAGATGCCCCGATTGAATTATTAAATCATAAATATCTTGAT
>CAZDIG010000030.1:1195-6641 GCA_964505465.1 uncultured Candidatus Saccharibacteria bacterium | reverse complement strand
AACTTTGTTAAAAAAATAAGCAGCTTGATGAATCTATCACAGTTGCCAATTTTTGTGGTGACTGGGACAAGCGATTCAGAAAAAGAAATTCAAGAATTGGCTAAAAGAATACCCCCGTTTGGACATTTGGTATTGAATTCTGACGACGAAAAAGTTAGGAAATTAGACGATTTAACTAACTTAAAAGCTCTGTTTTTCGGTTTTCAGGAAAAAGCTGATTTTCGGGCAAGCGATGTTCGTATAGATGGTGGAATAAATTTTAAGGTAACTTATAAAGGAAATATCGTTCCTTTCTGGCTGGAAAAAACGCTCGGAAAAGAACAAATTCCTAACGTCTTAACCGCAATTAGCGTTGGAACAATATTGGATTTAAATTTTATTGAAATATCCCAAGCTATCAAGAATTATAGGCCCTAAAGACAACCGATTTACAGAAATCAGAAATTTTGGTATTTTATTATATACGCCCTCATCGTCTAGCGGCCTAGGACGCCAGGTTCTCAACCTGGTAACAGGGGTTCAACTCCCCTTGAGGGCACTGAATATATCAATTAAAATAAGGAGTTTTAAAAACTCCTGTTTTTTGTTAAAATAAAATAATGATTTTAGAAAATTGGCACAATTTAAGTTTTGAAGAAGTTGCGGAAATATTGAAAACCGATATCAATAAAGGATTGAACGCAGAAGAAGTTTTGCTCCGCCAGAGAAAATTTGGCAAGAATCTGCTTCCTCATGAAAAACCTTTATCATTTCTAAGGATATTTTTAAAACAGTTTAACAGCCCCTTAGTTTATATTTTGGTGATAGCTGGTGTTGTTACTTTATTTTTAAAAGAGTACACCGATTCCGTTGTTATTTTTAGCGCTGTTTTTTTAAATACAATTGTCGGATTCCTGCAAGAAAATAAGGCCTCTCAAACCTTGAATGAGCTAAAAAAATTGGTAAAGCATGCTGCCGAAGTTTTAAGAGAGGGGAATTTTAAAATCATTGATTCAATAGAATTGGTACCCGGTGATGTTATTATTTTGAATGCCGGTGACAAGGTCCCTGCCGATGGCAGAATTATTGAATCCCATAACTTGAAGATCAACGAAATGGTTCTAACCGGCGAGTGGCTTTCATCGGAAAAAAACCCTCAAGTTTTGGCAAAAAATACCTCCTTGGCCGATCGAGAAAATATGGTTTATATGGGTTGTCTCGTTGAAGAGGGTAAGGGTATAGCGGTGGTTACTCAAACGGGCATTGAAACGGAAATCGGCAAGGTTGCCACGATGGTGAAAGAAACGAAAGAAGAAGAAACCCCTTATCAAAAAAAATTATCTCATTTTTCAAAACTTATTGGCGTAATAATTGGGATAATATGTTTTGTTATTTTTGTTGAAGGAATGATAACGGGCGGTGAGTTTATTGAGATGTTTACCACCGCGGTGGCGGTGGCGGTGGCGGCTATTCCCGAAGGCCTGCCGATCGCTATGACTGTGATTTTAGCCTTGGGCATGCAAAGAATTTTAAAAAAACAAGGGTTGGTTAGGCGGCTCGCTTCTGCCGAAACCCTTGGAAGCACCTCAATTATTGCCACCGACAAGACAGCTACGCTAACCGAAGGAAGAATGAAGGTTAATGATGTAACGGGCGATAAGTTTTTAACTCTTAGGGCGGCGGTTATCACTTCCGAGGCTTTTGTGGAAAACCCCGACGATCCTTTAGAAAAAATGATATTCCGGGGCAGGCCAACTGATAGAGCTTTATTGGAAGCCGGTATAAAAGCTGGCATTGATATAAAGAAAATAATTAAAGAGAATAAGGTCGCTGAAATTCCTTTTGATTCAAAAAATAAGTTAAGCGCAGTTTTATATAAAGAAGACGAGGATAAAATTTTATATGTTTACGGCGCTCCCGAAAAGATTTTAAGCATTAGTCTTCTTGATAATACAGAAAAAGAAAAACTTGAGAAAGATTTAGAAAATTTTGCCAAAAAGGGATTGCGAATAATATCTGTTGCTTGTAAAAAAGTTAAGAACCGGCCAATTAACGATTTAAGAGCTGAGATAAAAAATTTAGATTTTTTAGGTTTTATTACCTTAAAAGATCCCATCAGAAAAGAGGTTAAAGAGGCGATAAAAACTTGCCAGGAAGCCGGATTGAGGCTAATTATTGTGACGGGCGACCATAAATTGACCGCAAAAGCGGTCGCCGAAGAATTAAATTTTAAAATTGCCGATGAAAATATTTTAGAGGGAAGCGATTTAGATAAACTTTCTAACAGGGATTTCAGTAAAATTTTAGATAAAATTCAAATTTATGCCAGGGTAGAGCCGCGCCATAAACTACGAATTATTGATGCATGGCAGGATAGGGGGCGAGTTGTTGCGATGACCGGCGACGGTATAAATGATGCCCCGGCTCTAAAAAAAGCCGATATCGGAGTAGCTTTGAGCTCAGGAACCGAAGTGGCAAAAGAAGCCTCCGACCTAATCTTGCTTAATGACAGTTTCTCAATAATTGTTGCGGCGGTGGAAGAAGGAAGGACAATAATTGATAATATTAGAAAAGTTATTACTTATTCATTATCTGGCAGTTTTACTGAGGTAATTTTGGTTGGTGTGAGTATTTTGGCGGGGTTTCCTCTACCGGTTACAGCGATTCAGATTTTGTGGGTGAATTTAATTGAAGACGGTTTGCCTAATATCGCTCTGTCTTTTGAACCAAAAGAAAAAGACATAATGAAACAGAAACCGACTGGACATAGAACTCCTTTATTAACCAGAGAAATGAGAGTATTGATTTTTATCATCGGAATAGTTACCGATTTGATTCTTTTAGGATTGCTTTTCTGGCTTTTGAGAACAAATTATAGTATTGAATACCTTAGGACTATGGTTTTTGCAATGCTTGCAATTGATTCAATATTTTTTGTTTTTTCTTGTAAAAGCTTAAGAAAGAATATTTGGCGGATTAATCTTTTTGATAATAGGCTGCTGTTATTGGGTTGGTTATTAGGGGTAACAGCATTATTAGCCGCTATTTATCTTCCTATTTTCAACGTTTTCCTTGAAACAGTGCCGTTATGCTTGTCTGCGTGGAGCGTTATTCTGGGACTGGGCTTAACAAATATAGCGTTAATTGAATTAGTTAAGTATTATTTCATTATCAGAAAAAAAACTGATTTTTAATGGGAACAATAAAGCAATTTATAAAAATTATTTACGCCGTCTCAATTCTGTCTGGCACTATTATCGGAGTAGGGTTATTCTCTTTGCCCTATATCACTTTAAAGGCGGGATTTTGGGTTATTTTGACCTACCTTTTGGTTTTAGGAGGATTGGTTATCCTTGTTCATATCTTTTTTGGAGAACTGGCGCTTGTTACGCCGGACTTAAGGAGGCTTCCCGGTTTTGCTAAGATTCATCTTGGGAGTTGGGGAGAAAAGATTGCTTTTCTATCCGCTATTTTAGGAGGATTTGGAGCAATTTTAGCTTATCTAATTGTTGGAGGCGAGTTTTTAGCCGAGATTCTAATTCCTGTTTTTGGGGGTAGTTATTTGATTTACACTCTTTTTTACTTCGCGATAGGCGCATTATTGATTTTTTGGGGAGTGAAAGCGATTGCCAAAATAGAATTTTGGGGACTAATCGGATTTTTTATAATTTTGATTCTAATATTTTTAAGAGGTAAATCTCTCATAAATATTGAAAATTTATTTTTAACCTTTAAGCCGGAGATGAAAAATTTATTTTTACCATACGGTCCAATTCTCTTTTCTTTATGGGGTGCCGGTTTAATACCTCAAGCCGAAGAAATTTTAGGCGACAAAAGAAAAATATTAAAAAAAGTAATTGCAATTTCTATTTTGATTCCGATTCTTGTTTATCTCTTCTTTATCTATTTAATTTTAGGAATTACTGGTGGACAAACAACGGAATCTGCTTTAACCGGTCTCAAGGTTTTTTTGGGAGACGGAATAGTCTCTTTAGGATTATTCTTCGGTATTCTCACAACATTTACCTCTTTTATTGCTATAGGTCTTACTTTAAAGAATATTTTTTGCTATGATTTAAGAATAAGTAGAAATCTGTCGTTGGTCATTACCTGTTTTGTGCCTTTAATTCTTTTCTTGCTCGGCATTAAAAGTTTTATTCCAGTGATATCTTTTATCGGAGGGGTAATGTTGGGAGTAGATGGGATTTTAATTTTATTAATGTATAAGAAATTGAGGCCGCATAGGAAGATTTTTATTTATCCCTTGATTTTAATATTTTTAGGGGGAATTATTTATGAAGTAATATATTTTTTATAACCCTTATATGGTTTGGTTCTACATTTTAATTTTTATAGCTTCTTGTGCCTTGCTCTATTTTGCCGGAGGGTGGGTAATTGAAGGCCTGATGAGAATGGCTAGATTCTTGGGTTGGCGAGAGTTTGTAGTCGCTTTTTTTGTTATGGCTTTCGCCAGCTCTTTGCCTAATTTTTTTATCGGTATCTCTTCAGCGCTCCGCAAAATACCCCAACTTTCTTTCGGCGATATAGCGGGGAATAATTTGATTGCTTTAACTTTAGCCGTAGCTTTGGCGGTTTTTTTTGCAAAAGGCGGACTTTCAGCCGAGAGCCGAATGGTTCAAGCAACCTCGGTATTCACAATGGCGTCTGCGATCCTGCCCTTAATGTTGATTTACGATGGCCTGCTTTCCAGGACAGACGCCGTATTATTAATTTGCTTTTTTGCCTTCTATATCTTTTGGCTTTTTTCAAAAAGAGAAAGGTTCACTAAAATCTACGACGGCTACAAGGTATCAGTCATCAAGCAGCTTCCCGTTTTCTTAAAAGATTTAGGCAAGGTTGCTTTAGGGATAACTTTATTAATTATTTCCGCCCAAGGAATTGTGGTTTCGGCTAAGTTTTTCGCCCAGGCTTTCAACACCCCACTGATTTTAATTGGAATTTTAATCACTGGTTTTGGGACGGCTCTGCCCGAAGTTTACTTTGCCGTCACTTCTGCTAGAAGGGGAGAAACCTGGATGGTTTTAGGAGATTTAATGGGGTCGGTTATTATTCCCGCTACCTTGATTTTAGGAATTGTCGCCTTAATCCATCCGATAGAAGTCGTTAATTTTTCCTTGTTTGCCGTCGCAAGATTTTTCTTGATACTATCGGCTGTCTTCTTTTTCTTTTTCGTTAGAAGCGGCCGTAAAATTACAAAAAAAGAAGGGTTCATTCTTTTGGCAATTTATATCACTTTTGTAATAGTTGAAATTTTAATAAAATAAGAACCTCTCGCTCCGCTCAAGAACCTTGATTTGCTCGCAAAATAAGAACCTCTCGCTCCGCTCAAGAACCTTGATTCGCTAAGGAATTATTATTGTATCTTGAATTAAGAACCTCTCGCTTCGCTCGAGAACCTTGATTCGCTAAGGAATTATTATTGTATCTTGAATTAAGAACCTCTCGC
>CAZDIG010000030.1:0-1095 GCA_964505465.1 uncultured Candidatus Saccharibacteria bacterium | reverse complement strand
TCCGCTCGAGAACCTTGATTTGCTCGCAAAATAATGTTAGATTGGGTCAATGACTGAGATTATACTTATTTTGGTTATTGCTCTGGTTTTTCGTGGGATAGGAATTCTTTTTTTATTTAAAAAAACAAAGGTTGACGAAAGACAATCGGGGGCAATAAAGGATTTGGAACGCAGACTAACCGATTTAATGATTAATCAGCTGAAGGAAATTCGGGGAAGCGTTGACGGCACTTCAAAAGCGATGCATGAACAGATTTATTCTTTCACTAAAGAGGCAACCCAAATTAAGGAAGAGCTAAAACAAGTTCAAGACAAAATTAAAGACGTTTCTTCATTCCAGGAAATATTCAAGGCGCCTAAATTAAGAGGACAATGGGGAGAAGCGTCGCTGGAGCATATTTTGTCCCAACACTTTCCACCAGAACTTTATAAAATTCAGTATTTATTTTCTTCGGGAGAGCAGGTGGATGCCGCTTTAAAATTGCCAAACGGTAATGTTTTGCCGATTGACGCTAAGTTTCCGTCGGAAAATTTTAGCAAGATGATTGAGTCTACCGGTTCTGAACGCGAATTCTTTCAGAAAAAATTCGTTGAGGACGTAAAATTAAAGATAAACGATATAGCTTCAAAATACATTTTACCGGCCGAGGGAACAGTTGATTTTGCGCTAATGTATATTCCGGCGGAAGCGATTTATTACGAGATTGTAAATAATATCGGCAGGGAAGTAGATTTAGCAAGTTACGCTTGGTCAAAAAAAATAATTTTAACTTCGCCAAACACCGTTTATTTGGCCCTAAGAACGATTGAACACTGGTTTAAAGATACACAGATATCCCGACAAACCCAAGAAATTTTAAAGAAAATGGGCAAAATTAATCAAGATTCCCTAAAACTAATGGATGATTTCAGAAAATTAGGCAGTCATTTGAAAAATGCGGTTTCTGCTTATGACACTTCAGAAAAACGCCTTAATTTGTTTTCAGAAAAAGTCGACAAAATGTTAGAAATAAAAGAAGTTAAGAAATTGAGCCGATAGACGAGACCCCGCCCTCTATGCAGTATGTATTATGTTTATATATTGAAATTAGAAAA
>CAZDIG010000029.1:0-6885 GCA_964505465.1 uncultured Candidatus Saccharibacteria bacterium | reverse complement strand
CCTTTTTATAAATTGTTAGAATTAAAGTAGCACCTTATCATATTCCCTCAAAGAGGACAAAAAAGTGGCGCAAGCACCGCACAAGCTCGCCGACCTTTCGGCCACCGATCACTTACCGCGGTCATTACCGCTCCACCCTTTTGCCCCTCTAAGGACTCTTCACAGAGTCCTTTTCCTTTTAACTAAAACAAAAAGCCCGCTAATTCTGCGGGCCATTCGTTTTAATAAAATTGAATTAGGGTTCAATATATTCTCTAATCTTTCCTTTAAACGTTTCAAGTTTTATAACTTTATTTTTATAGGATTTAACAAAGTTATAACTGACAGGAACCTTACCATAGCCGCCGGGCGTGTCAATCATATAGAAAGGAATAGCCAGTCCCGTTACAAAGCCGCGCATTTTCCGCAAAATTTCTATTCCTGTTTTTACGCTGGTTCGGAAATGACTTATCCCTTGGGCTAAGTCGCACTGGTGCAAGTAATATGGCTTTACCCCCGCCTCCAATAATTTATAAAATAATTCTTTCAAGGTTTCTAAGTTATCATTAATTCCCTTTAATAGAACAGATTGGTCAAAAATTGGGATTCCGGCTTGCGCAACCATTTCAACTGCCTTTTTAAATTGAGGGGTGATTTCTTTTGGATGGTTGACATGAGTAACAATATACAATGGTTTAACTGATTTAAGAATTTTCACCAGGCCGGGGGTTATTCTATAGGGCAGGGTAACAAAAACCCTGGTATGAATTCTCAGCCAGCGAAGATGTTTTATCTTTTTGAGCCTCCTCAGTAAATCTCCTATCTTCTCGTCCGGAAGAATCAAAGGGTCTCCGCCCGTTAAAACAACCTCTTTTACTTCCTTATGTTTTTTTATGTAATTAATCGCTTTATCCATTTCTTTGGGGGTCAAAATTTTATCAACCTGTCCGACAATTCTCCTTCGGAAACAATGACGGCAGTACGACGCGCAACAATAAGTAGGATAAATCAAGAGTCTGTCGGGGTACCTGTGAGTGATGCCCTTTATCGGGCTTCTTTTTTCGTCGCCCAGCGGGTCAATCAACTCTTCGTTTCTTACGCACAGTTCGTTAATTGATGGAACTGCCTGTTTTTTGATTGGACAATTAGGATTATTTTTATCAATTAAACTTAAATAATAAGGCGTAATCCTCATTCGGAATTTTCCAGTTACTTTTTTAATGTCTTCAATTTCTTTCTGAGTCAATTTTATTTTTTTTGATAATTCTTCAACGGTAGTAATGGCACTAGCTATTTCTTTTTGCCAACGCTGCATAGGGTTTAAAGAAAAAATCTCCACTAAGGTGGATTATTTTTCTAAAGGTTAAGTTAAATTATATCTTTTTAATGCCGAATTAAGCATATTGACTATAAGCTGTTCGTGGCTTAAGCCAAGCGCTTTGGCGCCCGCAAAATAGACGCTTGTTTTTGAAAGATGGGCGCAGTTATTGATTTCTAAGATATAAACTTCACTATCTTTTTCGCGAACCCTTAAGTCAATTCTTCCCCAGTCTTTTAATTCAAAAATCTCAACAACCTTCCTTATGGTTTTATAAATTTTTTCTTTTATTTTTTCATCTATTGATACATTATTTAAAACCGGCTGCAGGTGGGAGTTGAAAACCCAGATGTTTGGATCCTGGTTTTTAGTTGGCAGCATCTCAACCAACGGAAAAAAAGTGACGTTTGGATAGTTTCCATAAAATCCAACAGTAAATTCTCTGCCTTTAATATATTCTTCCGCCATAATTGTTTGGGGGGATTCTTTGTAAAGAAGTTTTATTCTTTGATATAATTCTAGCTCGTTGTTAACGACGCCCTTGTTATCTTTTAAACCAATACTTGAGCCCTGATAAACATATTTGATTATTAAAGGAAAATTTATTTTTTTATTAAGCTTTTCCTCGGGATCTTTAAATAGTTGATGATTTGGCGCCTTGATTCCGTAATAATTCAATAAGTCGTTTGCTTTCGCTTTGTCTTGGCAAAAGGCGGTAGTAATTGCATCAGAACTAGCACAAGGGATTCTTAACATTTCGCAGAACGCCGGAATATGGGTCTCGCGCCCCCGCCCGTAAATGCCAACAGAATAATTAAAGACCAAATCCACCTCATTTTTTTCTTTTAATTTCTTAAGGTTTTCATAGAAATTTTCATCAGCTTCAACAAGATAAACTTTATGGCCCAGCTTTTCAATATCTGTCTTTATTAAGCTAATTGTTTCGGGCGTATCAAACTCAGCTGAAACAAAACCATATTTTTCATTATGGTAGTTAAAGGTAACGACAATTTTGAATTTTTTCCCAATAAAAAAAGAGTCGCCTGTCTTCTGGGACTCTTGGGCCTTAACGGAAATATCCTCTTTCTGGAAAGCGTTACTACTACCAGGAGGATCGTCGTCTTTTTTAATTAAATTTTTAGAATCCATTTTTTAGATATTATATTGATGGTAATTCATTGCAGTCCACTGTCAAGATGTGAATAACTTAAAAGGCGGCAAAAAAATTAAGGTTGACAAAAATGAGAAATTCTATTAGTCTATGAGATTATAATAATACAAAATTTTGCACTTTAATAAATTAAAATTGATTTGCCTAACTACAAAGAACAGAAAGGAGAAAGACAATGCCAATGTCGCAAGACTTTAAAAAAGGATTATTCCCGAGATTACCTGAAATCGTAGCTCATTTTGGAACACCCCTTCATATATATGACGAGAGGGGAATACTGGAAACCGGCGAAAGTTTAAAGGGCGCTTTTTCCGGCGTAGAAGGATTTAAAGAGTTCTTCGCCGTGAAAGCGCTTCCCAATATAGAGATTTTGCGCCTTATGTTGGAAATGGGATTCGGTTTTGACTGCAGCTCCGTTCCGGAGCTCGTTCTAGCGAGAAGAGTTGGCGCCCGACCAGAAGATATTATATTCACTTCTAATAACACTTCCCTGGAAGAATTCTGTTTTGCTCTTCAAAACGGCGGCTGCATTCTGAATCTTGATGATATCACAATGGTTCCAAAAGTCCCCGGCGGTTTTCCGGAACTGATTTGTTTCCGCTATAATCCCGGCGAGCGGCGCAGTGGCACCAGCTTTATTGGCAAACCGGTTGAGGCAAAGTACGGTGTTCGGCACGACCAGATTGTTGAAGCCTATTCTTTGGCGCAGGACAGGGGAGCTAGCCGCTTCGGTCTCCATACAATGATTATTTCCAACGAACTGAATTATCAATATATGGTTGAGACAATCCGGATGCTACTCCAAATTATAGAAATGGTTTACGAGGAAATAGGAATTCCATTTGAATTTATCAATATCGGCGGAGGAATAGGTACTCCTTACCGGCCAGAACAGGGGCCTTTTGACATCGTGGCGCTCGGGAAGGAAACCAGAGATCTTTTGGGTGAATTCCGCGAACAACACGGATACGTACCCAAACTCTTTATGGAGTCCGGTCGCTATATAACCGGTCCCCACGGCGTTTTGGTAACGAGAGTAATTAACCGGATGTCAAAATACCGGGAGTATGTAGGCGTAGATGCCTGTATGTCTTCTTTGATGAGGCCGGCAATGTACGACGCTTATCATCATATTGATGTTCTTGGTCAAGACGGCACGCAAAAAGAAGGACCAACGGAAGTCGTTGATGTAGTTGGCTCTTTATGCGAAAACAACGATAAATTCGCAAAACAGAGAGAACTTCCTAAAACAGAAGAGAATGACCTAATGGTTATTCATAATACCGGAGCCCACGGGATTGCGATGGGATTCAACTACAACGGCAGATTGCGGCCGAAAGAATTAATTTTAAGAAGCGACGAAAGCGTGGAACTCATTCGGCGAGCCGAGAACACCGACGATTATCTTAGAACAATGCTGGATTTTGAGCCAGGTATTCTTGCGCCGAGAACAAAAGCGTAGAATCCCCCAAAAAATCAGCCAGAGAAGGAGGTAAGGAATGGGAAAATCCCGATTGCCGACAGGCGGAACCAATCTTTTTCAGATGATTAAGGCAAAAAGTGCGGAAGCCGAAGCAAAAGGAATTAAGCTGTTGAAATTGTCTATCGGCCAGCCGTCCGGTCCCGCTCTTTTGAGCGCGAGGCGGGCGGCAGCGGTAGCAATAATGAGCGAAAAAGAATCAATGCACGAATATCAGGACAATGGGAGTCCTGGGGTTCCTGACTTCGCCAAGCGCTTTATCCAATTTCATCTGCCATCGTTAGACCACGTCGCTGTGGATTATCTGCCAATTCCGGGCATTAAACCAATATTGGGATTAGTCCCTCTTGCCTGCGGCTGCCGGCAGCAAGCTGTAAAAGTGGCTACTACAACTAATCCAGGTTACCCAACACCCAGAGACTGGTGTGGCTACCTCGGCGTGAAAATTCAGGAATTGCCGCTTACCGTGGAAAACGCCTTCCGCTTTTCCTTGGACGATATAGAAGGAGATGTTGCGGTTATTATGATGAATTATCCTCATAACCCGAGCGGCCAAGTCGCCACGCGGGAATGGCTTGAGGAATTGTGCGATCTCTGCGTTGCTAAGGGTATCCGGATTTTCAATGACGCGGCGTACATCGCTCTCAGCCACACAGAAGAGAGCGTTACCCTGGCCCGGGTCGCAGATAAATTTCCGGGGCTTTCTTGGGCGGAAGCTTATTCTGCCTCAAAACTCATCGGAAATGGAACAGGTTGGAGGATTGGTGCAATTGTGGGTTCGCCCGATTTCGTCGCCGACCTCAAAACTGTCAAGGGAAACACCGATAGCGGTTTTGTTGCCCCTATGGCAGCCGGCGTTCTGGCCGCCATTATTGAAGACAAAGAAGGAATTAGCCGTTGCCGCGAAATTTACGGGCACAGAATGAAAATTCTCATTAATCTTCTTTCGGTGCAGGGCATGCAGCTTGCCGTACAGCCCGGCGCCGGATTCTTCACTCTCTGGAAGACGCCAAAAACAGCGTTTGGCGAAACAGTACAAGACGCCCAACACTTCAATTTTACGATGATTGAACGCGTTGGGGTTGTCGGCGTTCATTTCCATCCCTATATCCGTTATGCGGTTTGCTCCGACATTGAAGCAATGTTGCACGACCTTAATGCAGCATTCCAGAAGGCAAAAGTTTCTTACTAAAAACATTAGGCCCGCTCCTTGAGCGGGCTTTTTCATTTGCTAAAACTAAAACCCCGCGATGTTATCGCGGGGTTTTCCAATTATCTTTCGAATCTTTGATTTCTTTTATTTCTCCAGCATTCTCTGCAGTAAATTGGTCTGTCTGGTGCCGGTTCAAAAGGAAGTTCGGTTATTTCTGCTCCGCATTCAGAGCATTTCCAATTTCCTTTAACCGTTTCGTGTCTAGATTGATCAAATCTGGGTCTATCAAATTTTTTAAACATTTTTTAATCGCGAAATTTCCACTATTATAAGACGAATTTTTACATTCGTGATACTTTGGGACTTGCGAAAAAATTAAAAACGACCTTTTAACTTCTAAGTCGCTTTACCTATTTTCGCCTTTTTGAAAGACTTAATTAAATACCTCGACTTAAAGTCTATGAGTATTATATACCCTTATTCTAACGATGTCAATAGCTTAAAAGGGTTTTTCATCTTTTACCGCGAGAGTTGCAACTACTTGGCCGGGGAAAGAAAGAATATGATAGCCCAAAGAAATCAGGTAGCCATCAGCGGGAGATTTAATAATTTCTTTCACTTTGCCAAAAATATCTTCTACCGTGGCGATAATCTCGCCTTTTTTTATTTTTCTTCCCAGCTTCGCTTTATAGCTTATCTTTCCCGAATGGAAGGCGCCGGAGATGATTAACATCTTCAATGGATAATTTGTTTTGATTTTTGACTTCGCCAGAAACAGCCTCCAGGGTTCATCCAACATATCAAGGGTCTCTAAAACATTCTTTATTCCGGCAACTCCCACGCGGACGAAAGATTCTTTAACAACCGTTGGTCCTCCTAATTCTACGGTAAAGGCCGGGATTCTTGCAAAGTTAAACAAAGCTCCTTCTAATGTGTTTTCCGAATCGTCGGCTAAATAATCTTCTAAGGATTCTTCATTACAAACCGTAATACCAAAAGCTTCCGCTAATTTTTTGGTTGTTGTCAGTAGTTTTTGATCGGGATTAGAAATAAATCGGTCCAGAATAATATAGGGGATTGAGTTGTGAGAATCAGCATGCAGGCTTATCACCAAATCAGGTTTCGTGCTTACAATTGTTTTATAAATTGTTGCGGCAATTTTTTCGGCAGGCCCCCCGTTTTCATCTCCCGGAAAAGAACGGTTTAAATTTTCCCATTTTGATTGTTCTCCGTAGGGAAGAAACCGCGTCGCCAGGCTTAGTCCCGGCATATTTGCCACGGGAATTGCATAGAGAGTCCCTCGTTTCAGCTTAATGTTTTCAAAAATTCTATGGATAACCTCAATGCCGATTACTTCTTCTCCATGCAACACTCCAGCAAGAAAAACAACGGGACCCTTTTTGGGCGACTTTTTAATCATCAGCGGGAAACCCGCCTTTGTTCCATCATAAAGGGAAAACGCTTCAATAAACTTATATTCATTTTTCACTCTTTTAAATAATTTTTTAAACATTTTGTTTTGTTTATTTCATTTTAGCAGAAAATACTAAAAAACAAAATCTCATATATGCTTATTTTAGTGCTTGTCATCTAGTTAAAAAAATATTAAAATAAACTAATAATTATTTAAAAAAATAAATGGATTCTAAAAAAGTTGAGGTGATATTTGAATTTTTGATTTTCGGAATTATTATCGGGATAACCGAAGATATTTTGGCGGTTAAATTTGCAGCCGGCGGAGAAATCACTTGGCGAGTAATTGGAATTATTATCCTGATTGCTAT
>CAZDIG010000028.1:0-7028 GCA_964505465.1 uncultured Candidatus Saccharibacteria bacterium | reverse complement strand
AGATTTATCATCCTTAATCACTAAACACCTAAAACAACTTTTAGATTTTATAAAGATATCTAAAAAATCACGAATAATTTGTAATTTTTTGATTTCTCTTATTGAAAGATTAGAGAAATGTAGTTCTTCATAAAATTTTCTATTTATTCGTGCATTCCATAAATCTTGCTGGATATCTTTACAGCAAGACACTAAAAGTGCGCCTAAAATAAAATAATTTGAATAGCCAAATTTAGCCTTTGTTAAATCACAATATACAGATGGTAATGCCAATGTATATTCTTTCATACCTTTATTCTACCCCCTATAGTTGAAACACGTCAATTATAAGAATTTTCGGGCTTAAGCTGTTGACTTTTCATTTTAAAACGCTATAATTAAGCTAGGAATTAAATATTATAGGAAGGGAGAAGAAAAGGTTTTTAGTAAATCTAAACGATTACTAAAAGGAAGGAGCCTTTGATCGGGTTCTTTTTTAATATTTATCCAAATGATTAAATAAACTAAAGCGTAAGAATAAGAACATAAATACAATTTAATAAGACCTTCTCCTAACGCATCGTTAGGCAGTGGTCAAAAAAGAGGAAGGATTTAAGGGCTGTTATTGCCGAAAGCAATAATTGTGCTTACTTGAAGTCTTCTTTATTGACCTCCGGTAATAACCAGCTCTGAATAGCTGGTTTTTTATTTATTAGTCGAAATCATAAATAATAATAATTAAATCTATGGAAACAAAAAATCTCATACCCACTCCGATTCAATCCGAAATTTGCGAAATTCCTCCATCAATAAAACTGATCGGAGAATTCGCGGAATTTGTCCAGTTTTGTGCGACGCCTCGAGTGTTGAGGAAAATCAAAACACAGCGCGAATTCGCGAAGGAATTCGGAGTAAGCGAAGATACGCTGACAGACTGGAAAAAAACACCTGAGTTCCTTGACAGAATTCGCCAAATAATTCTTGAACGCGAACAGGAAGGACTTTCAGATGTTATTAACGCGCTTCGTGGAGAAGCTGAGAGTGGCAATCCCAGTGCGATCAGATTGTGGCTCCAATATGTTGGCGAACTGCAATTAAGAAAATTAGATAATAAAGATTAAATTACAAAAATATGCAAAAAACAATTAAACAAAGATTAAATATTTCATATGTTCCGACGGACTCACTAAGAGCATCGGAATATAATCCACGCTCATGGAGTAAAGAAGCAATTGAGCAACTGAAAGAAAGCATTCGTCGTTTTGGCTTAGTTGATCCCTTTGTCGTTAACTCAGCTTCCAACCGAAACAATATTATCATCGGAGGTCATTTCCGCTGGACCACAGCAAAGGAATTAGGAATAAAAATGGTTCCGGTTGTCTATATAAATATTCCTGATATTGAACGTGAAAAAGAGCTGAATCTTCGCCTTAACAAAAACACAGGAGAATGGGATTGGAATTTATTAGCTAATTTTGACGAAACCTTTCTATCAGATCTTGGATTCTCAAGTGAAGATCTTGATGAAGTATTTAAATTAGAAGACATCCCAGAAGAATTTGATCTCGCAAAAGAATTGAAAAAATTAAATATTGAGAAAATAGAAATCCAGAAAGGAGATCTTTATAGGTTAGGTGCCCACAAAATGATGTGCGGGGACTCAACTATTGAAAAAGATATGATGAAATTAATGAATGGGGAAAAAGCCGATTTGTGTTTTACCGATCCCCCTTATCTGCTTGATTATCTTCACGGAAAAAAGAAATGCGGAAAAGCAACCGAAGGATTTGGTTACAAAAGAGACAGGAGATATTTGGAAACAGATATCTTACCACCAGATTTCACAGAAAAGTGGATGGCAAACATAGACAAAATCCAAAATGAAAACTTCAGTATTATCTGTTTTGAAAACTGGAAAAATATTAGGACCATATGGGGTGAAATGGAAAAGTATTGGAAAGTCAGGAATATGATTGTCTGGCATTTATCTAACCGCGTTCAAGGATTTGCGGCAAAATATAGATTCTTCAATAAGCACGACATAGCTATGGTTGCAACCTCAAGAGATAAAAAAGCAGAATTGAATATCACTGCGGAAAAAGAATTGCTCCAGAACGAATACGAAACAGCACTTTATGCTACATCAGGTAAACCACAATGGGAAAATTACGGAAGAGGAAAGAAAATTTGTCCAACTGATTTCATCGAATTTCATGCATCGGATGAGAAAAATTCGGGTCAAGGAATAATTTTCGGAACCAAACCAATAGAGATACTTATCCCCTACATCAAGGTTCTGACTAAAAGGGATTACCTAATTGTAGAACCTTTCGGCGGAAGTGGATCGACACTTATCGCCGCAGAGAAAATGAAAAGAAGATGCTATCTCATGGAAAAATCTCCTGTGTATTGTGAGGTGATTAAAAGAAGATGGGAAAAATTAACAAATCAAAAAGCCAAAAAACTATGAAAACTGAAAAAGAAAAACAATTACTGATTGAGCAGCTAAAAAAAACGCCGATCGTTCAGATCGCGTGCGAAAGGGTCGGCGTAGGCCGTGCTACTTACTATCGCTGGAGAAAGGAAGACGAGGAATTTAAAAAAACTACTGACGAAGCCATTATTGAGGGCGAAACGCTTATTACGGAACAGAGCGAGTCACAGTTGATTTCTTTGATCCGAGATAAAAATTTTCCAGCCATACAATTATGGTTGAAGTCACACCATCCGAAATATACCAGTAAGGTCGAGGTTACCGGCAATCTTAATGTTAAAGAAGAACCCTTAACTCTGGAACAAGAAGAATTGGTCGAAAAGGCGCTCCAGCTAGCCGGTTTATTAAAAAATAAACAA
Organism: uncultured Candidatus Saccharibacteria bacterium; assembly: GCA_964505465.1. GTDB lineage: Bacteria > Patescibacteriota > Minisyncoccia > Minisyncoccales > Staskawiczbacteraceae > CAZDIG01. The sequence continues at coordinate 4,196 of CAZDIG010000028.1, read as the reverse complement.
ACTCAGCAAAATCATGAATGAAACACTTCAGAATATGCCGAACAAAATAGACCCCGAGATTCTAAAACGGATTCTTAAGGATAGAAGAGCGATGACGGAGATTACCCGACGGAGTTTCTTTTATTTTTTCTACATCTATTTCGGCCGCTATATTAAGTATCCGATTGCACCAGTTCATTATGAAATGTTTGGGATTGGCCAAGACGAGAAAATAAAATTCGCCGGGGTGATGACTTTCCGTAACTCGGCGAAATCAACAATCCTGAATACGTCCTATGCCTTGTGGTCAATTATGGGAACGCCTCAAAAGAAACATGTTGTCATCGCGAGCCAGACGCAGCAAAGAGCGAAAGATCATTTGATGAATATCCGTAAGGAAATTGAAGAGAATAAACTCTTGAGTGAAAATCTCGGTCCCTTTGAGGAAAGAGAAGACCGCTGGCACGCAACCACTCTTATAGTCCATAAGTACGGGGCGCGTATTACTGCCATTTCGACTGAAGAAGGAATTCGCGGTCTGAGAGAAGGGCCTTACCGTCCCGACCTTATTATTGCCGACGATATTGAAGATTCCAATTCAATCAAAAACCAGGATGGACGCAACAAGACTTTTAACTGGTTTACCGGGGAACTTTTGCCTTTGGGTGACATAAACACTAAAGTAATCATTCTCGGCAATTTTCTTCATCAAGATTCGGTTCTTTCCCGATTCGAGAAAAGAATTGAAGAAAAAAAGATGAAAGGAACTTTTCTCCGCGTCCCTCTTATTGACAAAGATAATGTTATCGCTTGGCCGGGGAAATTTACTTCTTTAGAAGCAATCAAAGAACTGAAACAAAGCATTGCTAATGAAATAATTTGGCAGAGAGAATATCTTCTCAGAGATGCTCCAGATGAAAATCAGATAATCCTTAAGGAATGGTTCAAAGAATATTCCGTAATGCCAAATCTAAGAGGAAGCGATTATACTGGAACGTTTATCGGAGTAGACCCGGCGGGATCAGACAATGAAAACGCAGATTACACTGCTATGGTAGTAGCGAGCGTTTTCGGAAGCGGAGAGGAAAGGAAAATTTACATTCACCCAAATCCCATAAACAAACAGCTGCGATTTAATGGAATTAAAGATCAGGCAATACTGCTTTCAAAAACGCTAGGAGGAGATTATCCCGCAACAGTAATCATAGAGGATGTCGGTATCCAGAAATGGCTTACTCAAGAGTTAAAGGGTGCGGGTATACCAGTTGAAGAGTTCAAAGTAGCCGGGATGAACAAACGAGAACGGCTTATGATTGCTGCCTCGCCGATGCAAGCCGGAAAAATATTTTTCCCGAAAGACGGACTAAAGGATTTGCGACTACAACTTCTTAATTTCGGCAGTGAAAAACACGATGATTTAGCAGATGCTTTTACTATCTTGATTCTCAAAATAATGTCTCGTGTTGAGTGTGGTCATTGGACAGATGAGGATGTGGAACCGCAGGAGACTATATTCGGAAATATAATGGATATGGAATTTTAGGGGCTTAAAAAGCAGAATTAAAGGATTTGGGCTCATAATAGTTATCAACTTAAGCACTCTGGACTTGCTAGAAGGGTTGCGGCATCCTTTGGCTCACAAGACTATGGAACAAGAACTAACAGCCCAATTAAGCACCAATCAAGCAAAGCCAGAGATTAAGACCCGTTATTGCCTTTATGCCCGGAAGTCAACCGAATCTGACGAAAAACAGGTCCTTTCCTTAGACTCACAAGTAAAGGAAATGCTTCAAATAGCCGAAAAGGAGAACCTGGAGGTGATAGATATACGTCGGGAAGCCCACTCAGCCAAAGACTCTGGTGAGCGGTCGGTTTTTAATGAAATTATCCAAGATATCAAAAGGGGTAGATTTAATGGTATTCTCACCTGGGCACCTGATAGATTAAGCCGGAATGCAGGAGATTTGGGTTCTTTAGTCGATTTAATGGACCAAAAGTTATTAACTGAAATAAGAACCTATGGTCAAAGATTCACTAATTCTCCCAGTGAGAAATTCCTATTGATGATTCTTTGTAGTCAGGCCAAATTAGAAAACGACAATAAAAGTGTAAACGTCAAAAGAGGCCTAAGAGTAAGATGTGAAATGGGATTAAGACCTGGGCCAGCGCCAACTGGTTATCTTAATGAAAAAAGAATCGATAGGAAATGTCAGGTTATAATAGATACAGAAAGAGCTCCCATTATTAAGCAAATGTTTGAAAAAGTAGCTTATGAAAAATGGAGCGGTAGAAAAATCTATCACTGGTTAAAATTTGATCTTAATTTCAGAACAATAACTAGTAACAAAAATCTTACTCTTAGTAATGTTTATACAATCCTCCAAAACCCTTTCTATTATGGAACATTTGAATATCCAGTCGGAAGTGAAAATTGGTATACTGGTAAACATCAACCAATTATAACCCATGAGTTATTTGAAAAAACACTGGAACAACTCAAACGAGATCGAATTACTCACGGCGAATCGAAAGAATTCGCTTTTACCAAATTAATAACCTGTGCGCTATGTGGATCAGGTATTACAGCAGAAGAAAAATTTAAGACACTGAAAGATGGCACAACTGTTAGATATGTATATTATGGTTGTACAAGATCGAAAGATTTACATTGTAAAAATCCCTACATTCGAGAAGAAGAATTGATAAAACAATTCCTACGAATTATTGACGAGATCAATCTAGATGAACTTGGAATGCGTGAAAAAATCGAAAAAGAGATCGAAAGATATCATAAATTTCAATCCGAGGTTTTAGGACTAAATAGTAAAGAGAAGGAACAAAAAGAAATAAATATCAGAAACTATGCAAAATATATCTTAAAAGACGGCTCGATCATGGAAAAACGAGAACTTTTGGTTTGTTTTAAAAGCAGGTTGTTTATTAAAAACAAAATTCTGTATCTGGAAAAATAAGAAAGGATAATATATAATAAAAATGACAATTAATATTGCCTAACCCTCACAGATTTTCTGGGAGATATGGCACAAAAACCTTCGCAGATATTAAGCTCGTCGTCAGAGCATCTGCGAAGGTCATATCTCGAAAGGGGTATGGGTGGCCGCAAGGCCATCGCTGGCGGCGAGCTTTGTGTTTTCCGCCATCAAAAGGTCGGCATTAAAGCATTAAAAATCAAATTAAACTTAAAATTTATGAGAAAAATAGAATACAGAGTTGAAGGCATCGACGCTAAAGATTTCAATGATGAAAAAACGATAAAAGAGATAAAAGAATTTCTCTTACAACTCGGTTCAGAAGGCTGGGAGTTTATAGAAATAGTCCCGACTTCCCAGTTTGAAGAACCAAGATTCACTGGGAAACAACTTATAATGAAAAAAGGGCTTTTAATCTTTAAAAAAGAAATAGAATAATATGATTCAAACAACTTCTTCTGAAAAACAAAACAACGAAACAAAACCAAAACAAAAATGGGGAGAGAAAGAGAAAGGGTGGATAATTGCAGTAATTGCTATAGTATCCCTTTGTATATTCCTAATTGTGCTTACCGATAGAGGCGAGAAATCAACATCTTCTTCTGCTTCTCAAGTCATTCAGTACACAACTCAAACTGGAACACCAGAGAGAACAATAGAAGAAAAGGCTATTCAAATACTGGGAGAAAAAACAAATATGGGAAAAAGAAAAATAAGAGGTATAAAGGTAGAAGATGATAAGGCACTTATTGTTTTTATGGCTGATGAAAACCTTACAACCAACTTAGCTCGCAGGGGAATGTGGACGGATATTACAAAACTATTGGAAGAACTACCTTCTCAAATAGACCCCAAAATAAAATATCTTATTTTCGCAGCAGATTTTCCATTAGTAGACCAGTATGGCAAAGAATCAATTGACGAAGTGATGTTGGTGACAGTAACGAAACAAGCTTGGGAGAGAATCGACTGGGACAATTTTCTTAAGGAGAATTTATCAAAAATAGCAGATAGTTATTGGGAACATCCTGCTTTAAGTAAGTAAATTTACTTTCTAATGTAAAAGACGAGCGTGCAAAGTTTGAAAAAATTGGTTCTTTTTTATTTTTAAATATATCCTTAGTAATCTACTAGGAATTTTTTCCCGTCTTCGCTTTTCCGCCGAATTTCGTGCCCCGCAAAGCGGGGCGCGACGCTATTTTTATCATTCGCTTATCGTTTCTGATT
>CAZDIG010000027.1:0-7710 GCA_964505465.1 uncultured Candidatus Saccharibacteria bacterium | reverse complement strand
CACTACGGGGCAGGCTGGAATTGTTCCACCTGTTCCCATTCCGAACCCCGCACCAAAACAAAAAATTTGAAAAATCGTATCTAGTTCTTGGGGGCTATACTGGTATTGTTCCACCTGTTCCCATTCCGAACACAGAAGTGAAATATACCGAGGCCGATGCTAGTGAGAATTTCTCGCAAAAGTAGGTAGCCCCCGTGAATTGGATACGATTTTTTTGTTTGGTACGGGGCTTTGCACAGAAGCATGCCCCGTAGCGAGCTTCGCTCTGCTACTGGGGCGAAATACTCCGAGGCCGATGCTAGTGGGTTTTACCTGCAAAAGTAGGTAGCCGCCGCCAAAGGGTCTTTTATTTTAAAAACAAAAAACCCGCAATTTTGATATGCGGGCTTTTAATTTCAAAATAAATCGGAACTTATTCTTCAAGCTCCTCGTTTAAGTTATAATCGTCTGGTTCTTCTTTCCAGTAATCATCATCCTTCAAATCGTCTTCTTTTGGTTCCGAACCCTCTTTATCGGCCGGTGATTTTACTTTATCGTCATTGTTTTCTCCGTCGTCAATATCCGAATCTTCAAACAATTCATCATCAAAATCTTGGAAAGAAAAAACATGATGCAGTTTACCGTACAACATGGCTGTAGATATTAATAGTTAATAAGTTTTTTAGGTGGAAAATCGTAATGTTTTTTCGACCATTTTTTATCATTAGGAATATTATATATATCCAAGAACTCTTGTCAATACCCCGTATAGAAGTTTACCACAAACTTTGATGGCGACAGAATATTTAATCATTCTGTCGCAACGAAAAACTGTGTTTATAAGAAATTCGTATGGCTTCCCTTAGTCAATTGTAAACTTCTAACGGGGTCAATACCCAAAATGTGAAAAACTCAAAAGGTATATTTTCCGGCTTTTATTTTAGTCTAAATTAAGTTAGAATAATTTAAGATTGCCATGAAACTTGTCTCTAAAAAGCGCCAATTTCTAAAGAAAATTATCTTAGGAATAATTGTTTTCAGCTTAATTATTGTTTTTTTTAACATCTTCCAGAAAAATACCAGAAACTTTTTTTATTTAATCTCCTCGCCAATTCAAAAGATTTTTTGGCAAATAGGGGATAAAACCTCTGATTTTTTTGAAATAATTATAAATATAAAAGGATTAAAGAAAGAGGTTAATGAATTAAGGGCCGAAAACCAAGAACTCCTCTATAAAATTATTTCCTTAGAAGAATTAAAAAAAGAAAACGAGGAATTAAAACAGGCCCTGAATGTAGGTTTAGAAAAAGAATTTGAGTTAGAATTTGCAAAAATTATTGGGAAAGACATTACAAGAGATTATGTTTTAATTAATAAGGGTCTGGAAGACGGGATAAAAAATGGTTTTCCGGTAATTTCTTCGCAAAAAACGCTTTTAGGAAGAGTAGACGAGGTTTATGAAAACTTTTCAAGAGTCATTTTAATTTCTGACGCAAAAAGCGCTTTTGACGCTAAGGTTCAGAATAAAGAAATTTACGGAGTGGTTAAGGGAAAGGGGAATTTAAACATTTTTTTTGATTTAATTCCCTTAAAATCAGAAATAGAAACGGGAGACGTTTTAATAACTTCAACAATGGAGGGGGTTTTTCCAAAAGGATTGTTGGTGGGGACAATAAAAGAGGTAAAAAAGGGGGGCGCTAAACCATTCCAAACCGCCGAGATAGAGCCGTTTTTTAACCTCAAAGAAATAGAATCTGTGTTTATTATCACTAACTATTTAAAACAATGAGACGATTTTTATTTCTAATTATCGTCTTTTATCTTCTGGCTCTAATTCAAAGCAGTTTTTTAATTCATTTTAGCCTCTCCGGAATCACCCCTAACCTCATCTTAATTTCAGTCTGTCTTTTGAGCTTCTTTTCAACCGGCGCAAGAGAGGTAAACAAAATAACGGGAGTTTTTCCAGCTATTGCCGGCGGGTTTTTCTTAGATGCTTTTTCAGGTTCTTTTTTTGGTTTATCAATTGCTATCCTGTTAATTATAAGTTTTTTTATCAGAAAGGTCCTTGGTATTTTGAAAGAGCCCATAAATCCTTATCCGGCCGCCTATTTTATCTTTCTTTTTATTTTTTGCTTAATTTTTTACGATTTATCTTTAAAACTTAGTTTTACTTTTTTTCAATCTATACCCCTTCAATTTAGCTTAACTTCCTTCTTAACGATTATCGGATACAATTTGGGTGTAGCAGTAATCCTATTTTATTCATTTAAATGGCTTTCTTTAAAACTTCCATGAGAGAAACAACAAAGCAAAATAGGGGAATGATAAAAGTAATTATTATAATAATTCCAATACTTATATTGATTATTGCTGGAATTATTTTGTTAAAAACCCGCTTTTTTTCTAAAGATTCAGGGCAAGATTTAGAGTATGGTTATTCGATTACAACAGAGCAGAGTTTTATGATGGGATTTATGGAAATTGATAAAAATAATAAGTTTGGTAACGAAATCGGCTACGCATTGGAGTTGGGGGCTAGGGGCGCGAGATGCTCTATTTGGTATATAAAGGATAATTTTGAGGAGATATTCACCCCTATGGCAGAGTTATATAATTCAGGATTTGAAATTATTGGTGACCCAAGGCCGATGCCGCCGGGGCCCCCCGCAAATTACAATGACTACAAAAATAAATTAAGGGCATTAATCCGGGATAAAAAAGATATCATTAAATATTGGCAAATAGGGAATGAGCCGGATTTGATGTGGCAGAGAGGAGGTTATACGGCTGACGATTTTGTGAGATTTTTTCTGGAAGCAGCTGAAGTAATAAAAGATGAATGCAGTGATTGTAAAATAGTGCTAGCTGGCATTAGTAATCAATATGATTCTTCAAGTGAAAATTATGATTTTTATGAAGAGGTTTTAGAGAAAATCAAAAAACAAAGTTCAGATTCTAAACCATTTGATGTTTTTGATGTGCATCTTTATACTGACGATGGAGATTACGACAGAGCGGAGAGAGCCGTTAATGACTATAAAAAACTGCTTTCTGACACAGGTTATAGCTATGATATTGAGTTGGTAAGCACGGAATTTGGCACTTATTCCGGAAAACCAAAGGATCAAAATATTCTGCCCTTTCAATCAGAAGAGTTTCAGGCCGAGATGCTGATAAAACTCTACGTTAAGTTTTTCAATGCCGGTGTTACAAAAGCGTTTTGGACAAGCGTTATAAATATACACAAATTCGGTTTTGAGGGGCAAGAAGGAGGATATTTCGATTTAGTCGGTTTAATATATAATGGGGCGGGGAGCTACGATATTGAGCATGGAATTAAAAAAGGAACAAAGAAAAAAGCATTTTATGCTTACAAGACGCTTGCTTCAAAAGTCCAGGACAAAACCAGCGTTGAGGAAATAAGTGAAAATGTTTTCAGGTTTAGTAACGAGAGCGATATTGTCTATATTGCTTGGAGTGATGACAAAGGAAAATTACCCTCTTCTATTACGGGAACCGTTAAAGTAACCGATTATTTAGGTAACGAAAAGATAATGGACGCTTCTGACGTTGTTCTTGATAGCAGCCCGATTTTTATTGGTACAAATCTAGATAATTCTGGTAACGGTTACAACCCGCCGGAAGAAGATTTCCAAGAGGGAAAATGCGGAGATGGTTTTTGTGATGACTTAGAAAAACAAACTGGCTTATGTCCAAAGGATTGTGGAGATCTAGAAAATGGTTCTGAGGGAGGAGCGCAAGGCAGGTGCGGTGATGGAATCTGTGATGGACCGATTGAGGTAAGAAATTGCCCGCAGGATTGTGTGGAAAGATAGTTTTTTTTAGATAAATAGCTAAACAGCATGATTTTTTCAGAGAAAAACAAACGATATAAGGTAAATCGCCAGCTCAAAGAAGACATTGAGCCCCATGAGATTTTCCTAGACAAGCTGGCCAGAAAAAAGGAGGAGGAGTTGGGTCTTTCAGAACAAAAATTGGAAGTTCCCTTAAGTGAGAAAATAACAAAATTTATTTTCGGAATTTTTCTATTTATAATTCTCGCCCTTTTTGCCAAGACTTTTCATTTTCAAATAATCCAAGGAGGGAATTTTAGTCTTCTAAGCGAGGGCAATAAAACTAGGATTTTGTTAATTAAACCAGAACGAGGGATAATTTACGATAAAAACTTAAAACCCCTCGCTGAAAACGCTCCGGCTTTCGATTTAGTTTGCGATAAAAGAGATCTTTTTTTGTCTCCTTTTGAGGGAGCGAGAAAAATTAAAGAGATAGCCGGGCTTATTGGAAAGAATCCGGAAACTTTAGAAAAAGAAATTGAAGAATCAGAAAGATCGAGGGTTCTGGTCGCGGATAATCTTTCCCACGAAACCTTGGTTGTGTTGGAAGCAAAAATTAATGAATTCCCGGGTTGTGAAATTGAGAAAAATGTCATCAGAAATTATTTTTCAGGCCCTTTGTTTTTTCATTTAATCGGTTATACAGGAAAAATAAATAAAGAAGAACTGAAGATTTTTAAAGACTACTCGGTTAGTGATTCTATTGGAAAATCAGGACTGGAAAGATCTTACGAAGACTATTTAAGAGGAAGGCCGGGAAAAATCCAAGTAGAGAAAGACGCTTTTGGAAATAAAAAATCGGAGAAATTATTAGAATTACCGGAGGCGGGAAAAAACTTAATTCTTTATCTAGACTCCGACCTCCAAACAAAAATCGCTGAAGCCTTAGAAAAAAGCATGAAAGCAGTCGGAGGTAAAAGAGCGGCGGCAGTAGCCTTGGATCCAAGAACTGGCGGAGTGCTTGCCTTAGTTTCACTTCCTGCTATTGACAATAATTTACTTAATCTGCCATTAACACCAGAACAGTGGAAAGAACTTCAGACGAACGAGTTAAAACCATTTTTAAACAGGGTTGTGTCCGGCGGTTATTTAACGGGTTCTACAATAAAACCATTAATAGCCGCTGCCGCCCTTGAAGAGAATATAATTTCTCCGGATAAAAATTTATACTGCCCCCTTGAGCTTTGTCTGTTTAATAGGTATAGCGGCGAAAAAGAATGCTACAGCGACTGGAAATTTCACGGCTGGACGGATTTAAGAAGGGCTATAGCGGAATCCGTAAATCCTTATTTTTATATGGTTGGCGGAGGATATATCAAGCCGAATTTTGCCGACGGAAGGCTGCCTCAGATATTTGAAGGGCTAGGCGATAGCAAGATTAAAAAATGGCTGACTCTTTTTAATTGGGGGTTAAAAACCGGCATAGATTTGCCCGGCGAGATTGAGGGCAGGGTGCCCGATTCCGAATGGAAAAAAAGTTATTTTCAGGATACCGCCAACCAAGCCTGGACAATTGGCGACACATATAATCTCTCAATAGGACAGGGTTATATCAGGGTAAGCCCCCTACAAGTAACTACGGCTTTTTCGGCAATAGCCAACGGCGGAACTTTATACCAACCGGAGGTTGTTCATTATATTATTAACACCTCAACGTCTACAAATTATGCCACTACATATGCCACTACAACAGAAGCGATATCAAATAAAGAAGAAATAAAGCCCAAAATCATTAGAGAAAACTTTGCCGATCCACAAAATCTCAAAATTGTAAGAGAAGGAATGAGGCAAGCGGTTACAGATGGTTCATCGCGTCTTTTAATTGATTTACCGGTTAAAGCAGCCGCGAAAACAGGAACTGCCGAAACTCCAAAGAAAGATTATTTTCATCACTGGGTGACCGTTTTTGCTCCCTACGAAGATCCACAAATAGTTTTAACCGTTATGATTGAAGAAGTGGAAGGATTACAATCGGCCACTTTGCCTGTCGCGCAAGAGGTTCTTAATTGGTATTTTTCCCGCTAAACCGAGAAGGATTGACTTAAAAAATTTTAAGGATTATTATGAGAAAGAATATTTAAAAACCTATTGCTCTTTATAATTAAGGTTGAAGGAGGTAGAGATATGACTCAAATAAGATGCCGTTGTGGCAATTCCGTTGAAATAGACGATACTTTGCCCTTTGTCAGAACAAAATGTTTTCAGTGCGGTTATGTTATTAGGGTAGAATTTGAAGAGCCGCCGGTTAAAATACCGAGCTTCTCCGAACCCATTGAGGCTCTCTTGGGCTCCTCTGACGATGAATCTGATGGCGAAGATGAGGACGAGTAATGAGGTGGCCTTTTTCTAGCCTGCAATTCTGCGGGCTTTTTTTTGACCTAAAAGATAAAATACTATAAAATTAGTTATAATAAAACTAAAATGGCTCAAATTGACGAAATCAGAAAAAGTAGAATTAAAAAACTTGAGGCGATCAGAAAAGCTGGACTTTTGGCCTATCCCGCAAAAACAAAAAGAACTCATCAAATTTCTCAGGCGCTTGAGGGCTTTTCAAAGATTTCCGCGGCAAAAGAAGAAATAATCCTAGCGGGTAGAATTAAGGCCCAAAGATTACACGGGAAAGCCGCTTTTTTAGACATAGAGGATGGAACGGGCAGAATTCAGGTTCATTTAAGAGAAGATGGAGTAGGGGAAAAGGGGTATAAATTTTTCTTGGATAATTTTGATGTCGGCGACTTTATTGAGGTAAAAGGAATTTTATTTAAAACCCAAAAAGGAGAAAACACAATTGAGACGAGCGACTATAAAATGTTGACAAAGTCCCTGTCTCCCTTGCCGGAAAAATGGCATGGGATTCAAGATGTGGAAGAAAGATATAGAAAAAGATATTTAGATTTGATTTTTAACCCGGGAATCAAAAAGAAATTTGAGATTAGGTCAAAGATTATAAAAGAAATTAGGTCTTTCTTAGAAAAAGAGGGATTTTTGGAAGTTGAAACGCCGATTTTACAACCCATCTATGGGGGAACGGAAGCAAAACCGTTTAAAACCCATTTAAACGCGCTAGACATTGATTTATATTTAAGAATCGCTCCCGAACTTTATTTGAAGAGATTAATCGTCGGAGGTTTTGAAAAAGTTTTTGAAATTGGAAAGTGCTTTAGAAATGAAGGGGTTGACAGATCGCATAATCCGGATTTTTCGGAAATGGAGTTTTATTGGGCTTACGCGGACTATAAAGACATGATGAAATTTATAGAGAAAATGTTTATAACTGTTGTTAAAAATTTATCCGGCGGGTTAAAAATCAAATATGAGAATAAAGATATTGATTTAAAAAGTCCTTGGCCCAGGATTGAATACTCAACACTAATCAAAAATTACACAAAAATAGATATAGAAACCGTAAATCAAAACGCATTGTTTAAAAAAGCAAAAGAATTAGGAGTAGAGGTAAATAATAAAATGACAAAATTCCAGCTAGAAGATGCGATTTATAAAAAATTTTGCCTCCCCAAAATCTGGGGTCCCGCCTTCATAATTCATCACCCCGAAAGGAGCATTCCCTTAGCTAAACAACTTGATGAAGATCCTAAGAAATTAGGCTCCATTCAGCTTATAATCGCCGGCTGGGAAATAGTGAAAGCTTATTCAGAATTGAACGATTCTATAAAACAGCGCGAAAATTTTAAAGAACAAGAAAAACTTTTTATCGCCGGAGTTGAAGACGCCCAAAGAATGGATAAAGACTATATAGAGGCTTTAGAATATGGCATGCCGCCCACTGCTGGTTTTGGAATGGGGATTGACCGATTAGTGGCTCTACTAACCGATTCTCATAGTTTAAGGGAGATAATTTTATTCCCAACAATGAGGC
>CAZDIG010000026.1:0-8268 GCA_964505465.1 uncultured Candidatus Saccharibacteria bacterium | reverse complement strand
AAAAAAATGACGGGCAAGAGAAATATTGAAATAAATAACACTCAACACGATTTTGGAATTCTTGTGGAGAGTATCAATGGATTCAAAAACGGTAAAGATAATAAATATTGGCAATATTGGGTTAACGGTAAAATCGGCGATGTTTCCGCCGACAGAAAAATAATAAAGCCGACTGACAAGGTGGAATGGAAATTTGAAGTTCCCCCGGAGCTTAGGCGATAAAATACGCACATATACAATCATATATGTGTGTTTTGAAAAATTATGATTAACACAAATAGCAAAATTATTTTAAACTATAGAGAATTGGCAAAAATAATTAGCGCCCATAAAACTCTGAAACAAAAAATAGTTTGCACTATTGGCTCGTGGGATATGCTGCATATAGGACACGTGCGTTATCTGCATAATGCTAGAAAATTAGGCGATATCTTAGTGGTTGGCGTTGACAGCGACAGAGCAATAAAAATTTATAAACAAAGCCCCTTGCGGCCCGTCATTCCTCAAGACGAAAGAATGGAGATGTTAAGTTACCAAAGTTTTGTGGATTACGTAATATTGATAGACGATGTTGATAAGAAGGGCTCCTGGCAGATGAAGTTAATAAAAATGATAAAGCCCGATATTTTTATCGCAACAACGAAAGAAACATATCCCGATGCGCAACGAAAGCAGATTGCGAAATATTGCGGACTTTTAAAAATCTTGCCGCGGCAGGCGAAAAATACATCAACCACCGATATTATTGAAAAAACATTTAAACAACGCCTGGAGCATCTTTTAAATCACACGAAATTATGAAAAATGGTTTTGTAAACCTGCGATCCGCCAGGTCCAAAGAATATAAAGATGTTTTAGAAACCATCGCTAAAACAAAAAAGTGCCCTTTTTGCAAAAAGAACTTTAAATATCACCAGAGGCCCATATTAAAAAAGGAGAATGGCTGGTTTATAACGGAAAGCAGTTGGCCGTACAAAAATACAAAGCATCATCTTTTAATTATTGCAGAAAAGCACAAAGAGAGTTTTGCCGACCTAAAAACCTCTGACTTTCAAACCATCGCCAATTTAGCAAACTGGGCAATTAAAAAATACAAGATAAAAGGAGGAGCTTTAATTCTAAGATTTGGCAAACCAGCTTATACCGGTGCCACAGTGAATCATCTTCATTTTCATATAATTGTTCCCGAAATTGGCGCTAAAAAAGCCGAAGTAGTGCATTTTCCAATTGGATAATTCTATTTATGAAGAAAATTAAATGGCCAACCCACCCTGTAATAATGGCTTCAATAGCCTTTTGTTTTAACGAAAAGGAAGAATTATTACTTGTCAAACAAAAAGATAGAGACTTTTGGTCTCCTCCAAGCGGAGAAGTTGAAAAAAATGAATCTCCCGAAGAGACCGCCATTCGCGAAACGAAAGAAGAAATAAATCTTGGAATAAAAGTTATTAAAACGTTGAAGCCCACTATTAGGTGGCAAAATGAATATGAAAATGCGATAGTGGTTTTATTTAACTTTCTTTGTGAAATTGAGGGCGGCGAAATTAAACATATGGAAACCCACGAACCCCAATACGATGTTACCGCCCATAAATGGATTAGCTTAAATAATATTTCAAAAAACAAGATAGAAATTGCCCAGAATATTCTAGACCTAATTGGGGAGCTAAAAGATAATTTAAGACACTTTAAAAATGGCAGATTTACAGAGACATAAAAATATTTTAATCATAGGCGAGTTTCCCGTTATTCATAAGGGCTATATTAATTTTTTCAATAAGATAAGAGACGACATTAAATCAGGAAAATTGCAAAAAACCCATTTTTATTTGGGTTTTTTAGATAACAGAATTATTGAAAAGATGACAAAACTTGAACCCGATATCCGGAAAATTCCCTTAAACGAGGCAAAAAATATAATTAAAGTCTTCCTTCCGATAAAAAAAATCTTTTTATTGGATATAAAAAACTTTTCAAAAATCATTTTAGACGAGATAAACGCAGATAAAATTATCATACTTAAAGGAGAAAAGAGCGAAGATTTTGGCAACCTGTTTTTGTCCGGTAAAAAGTATAAAAAACGAATTCAATATTATGATATTCGCTTAAGATGGCAAAATACCAAAGTTGTGCAATTTAAGGGAAAAAAATCATTATTGAATAAAAAAGAATTATTGACACACCAAAAATTTCTAAACGGGGCCCGAAAGGAAGCGGAGAACTCAAAGTGTTGGTGGCGCCAGGTTGGAGCAGTTTTAGTAAAAAATAATAGAATTATTTTAAGATCGTTCAATAAAATGATGCCCTTTGATGACGAATGTTATAAAATCGGATGCGTGCGCGACGGAATTTCGCCGGGTAAATCCCCGGAAATTTGTAGCGTCGCTCACGCGGAAGCGGGTATTATTGCCGCTGCCGCCCTAAAAGGCGTTTCTTTAAAAAATACCACGCTTTATGTGACGCATTTTCCTTGTTCGGCCTGCGCTAAATTAGTGGCTCTGGCAGGGATTAAAAAATTGGTTTATTCCAAGGGGTCGGCTTTCTTTGATGGCGAAAGGGTGCTAAAAAAACAAGGAATTGAAATTATTAAGATTTAATTATATTTTATGGCAATCACAAATTGGCCGATTTATTACAAAGACAATCTGGTTTTCGGCAATCCCAAAAGCGAAGTCGCTATTCTTACTCTTTGGACTCCTGTGGTTAAAATTACCGAGAAATTAGATAAAAAACTTTTTTCCGTGGTCGGACAGCTTTACTCAAAAGATGGAATAAATTATGTTATCAGAAACATTATAGCTAATCCCGTAATCCGTTACTTGATTATTTGCGGGCAAGACAACTCGGGGAGCGGTGGGGCGTTGATTGATTTTTTCAAAAAAGGGGTTGACGAAGATTATAATATAAAAGACAATAGTTTTTCCTTGATTCACAAAGAAATACCGTTAGAATTTTTAGAAAATTTACGTAAAAGCGTTCAAATCAAAGATTTAAGGGGTGTTTCGGACGTCAATAGGATAGTTAAAGAAATAAACTCCTGTCAGCCAATTGGCAGACCATTTGGCGCCCCCAAGATATTTCCGGAACACAAAGAAGAAAATATTCCGATTTTTCCAAACGAGGGGTCCGTCTTTAAAATAAACGATAAGTATATTGGGAGCGCCTGGCTTAGGATTTTGAAGACAATTCTGAAATTCGGAGCAATTAATAAAAGCTGGTATGGAAACGAGGTTAAAGAAATTTATAATATTGCCGCCGTTGTCAGCGAGGAAAACCCTCTCTTTCCTAAAATGTTTCCTTATCTGCGGGTTAGTAAAGAGGATATAGACAAATACCAAGCCAGCGTAATGAAGGGCGAGAAGGGGGACGAAGTTTATACATATGGAGAAAGGCTTTGGAACTACAAAGGGATTAATCAGGTGGACGAAGTTATAATTCCATATCTGAAAAAATATCCCAGCGACAGAGCCGCCTTAGCCGTTGTATTTGATATGACTAACGATCATAAGGCCTCCCGGGCACCGTGTATGTGCTTGGTGCAGGCAACGACCCTCAAAAATAAATTAAACTTAACAGCTTATTTTAGAAGCCATGCTATGTTTTCGGGTTGGGTTTTAAACGCTTTCGGCCTCCGCCGTCTTCAATTACACATCGCCCAAAAATTATCAAAAGAAATTGGGCTTTTAACAATTTTTTCAAATTGCGCCCATATCTACGATAATGAATGGCAGGTGGCCCGAGAGATAGTTGAAAAATATGGCGACACTCTTTCTAAAAATCCGCTTGATCCAAGAGGCTATTTTGTTATAAATACCCAAAACGGTGAAATAATTTTAAAACATTATTCTCCCGAAGGCCAGTTTTTGCAAGAATTTCGTCAAAACGGAAAAGAAGAAAAAGCAGCGATGAAAATGTACTATAAACTTATTACCGCCGAAGCTATCTCTGAAATTTCTCATGCCTTTGATCTTGGCGTGGAGCTGGAAAAGGCTGAAATTGCTGTAAAAAATGATTTAAAGTATACTCAAGATAAAGAATTATTTTATGGAAAAAAATGATTATCCCGGAGAGTTTATTGTCTTTGAAGGACTCGATGGTTCCGGACAAAGCACCCAGGCGGAACTCTTAGAAAATTTTTTAAAAGAGAAAGGATATGATGTTGTAAAAACGAAAGAAGCCACTAAAACCTCCACGGTTAGCCAAGAAATACGGGATATTCTTGATAAAAAAAAGAAGGTTTCTCCCCAAGAACTCCAAGCCCTGTTTGCCAAAGACAGAGAAGAACATTTAAATAATTTTATCACCCCTAATTTGAAAGGAGGAAAGATTGTTATTTCTGACAGGTATTTTTTTACCTCTTTTGCTTTTGGGTCCATTGATGTTGAATTAAGCTGGCTAATCAAAATAAACAATAAATTTTTAATGCCCGATTTAACATTTTTTATAGATGTCAGGCCCGATATCTGTCTGGAAAGAATTGAAAAAAGAGGAAAAGCAACGACTCTATTTGAAGAAAAAGAAAAATTTGAGAAAGTTTATAAAAATTTCAAAAAAATTATTGAAATATTTCCCCAGATTAAAATTATAAACGGTGAAAAATCGATTGGAGAAGTTTTTGAAGAAATTAAAGGGGTATTTTGTAATTATGCCCCTAGGGATAATTACGTCGTTCGGTCGAAACAAAAGTAAACTTTTGTTTTTTCCTCACTTGTAATTATGAAAAATGTAGCAAAAATCATTGACCACACAAATATAAGAAAAACCGCAACCGAAGGAGACATAAAAAACACTTGTCTTGAAGCAAGGACTTATGGTTTCCGCGGCGTTTGCGTAAATCCAGAATGGGTAAAATTGGCAAAAACAGAGTTAAAGGGAACGAATATTAAGGCAGTAGTTCTTATTGACCCGCCGATGGGAATTTCTTCCCACGAAGAAAGAATGCAGAGAGCTAAGTGTGCAAGAAAAGACGGAGCCGACGAGCTTGATGTGGTGATGAATATTATTGATTTGAAATACGAGAGGTACGACGAGGTTTTGAGAGATCTTACGGAAATCGCCAAAGTTTTACCAACTAAAGTAATCATTGGCTCCGGCTACTTAACCAATGAAGAAATAAAAAAGGCGTCAGAAATAGTAAAAAAAGCAAGGGCATTTTGCGTGAAGACTGCGACCGAGAAAGACCCTTTGGATAGGTTAGAACTCAAAGAAAAAGCACGGCATTTAAAGATAATAAAAGAATCGGCTCCCGGCCTTTTGATAAAAGCGGCCGGGGGCATTAGAAGTTTAGACGATCTTAAAATGATGGTTGGGGCAGGTGCAGACATTATCGGAACGAGTTACGGGGTGATAATCATTAAAGAAATCAAAAATAAGCAATAACTTAAATATGGATTATAAACCAACAATTGGACTGGAAATTCACATTGAGCTTCAAACAAATTCAAAGATGTTTTGTTCTTGCCCGAACGACCCAGACGAAAAACGTCCTAATTTTAATGTTTGTCCTATTTGTATGGGGCATCCGGGAACCTTGCCGGTAATTAATAAAGAAGCGGTCAGGAAAACGATAAAAACGGGAATTGCCTTAAATTGTAAAGTCGCGGATTCCTCCAGATTTAACAGAAAGAATTATTTTTATCCAGATTTACCAAAAGGTTATCAAATTAGTCAATATGAACTTCCTATCTGTAACGGAGGATTTTTAGAAGTTAATGGCAGGAAAATAAGGATAAGAAGGATTCATCTAGAAGAGGACACTGGGAAGTTGATTCACCCGGAAGGAAAAGATTATTCTTTGGTGGACTTTAACAGGGCCGGAATTCCCTTGATGGAGTTAGTTACGGAGCCAGATTTAAAATCGGCTCAAGAAACTAAAAAGTTTGCCGAAGAACTCCATATTATTTTACATTACCTCAATGTTTCAGACGCTGATATGGAAAAAGGGCAAATGAGAGTAGAGGCAAATATCAGCCTTGCCCCGTACCGCCCCGCCCTTTCGGAAAAGGGCGGGGCTGGTGCGGGGTTTAGCAAAGACCAAAAATTAGGAACAAAGGTGGAGATTAAAAATCTTAATTCTTTCCGAAGCGTAGAAAGAGCTTTGGAATACGAAATTAAAAGGCAATCAGAGCTTTTAGGCGGCGGTGAAAAAATTATTCAAGAGACGCGGGGATGGGATGAAAATAAGGAGGTGACTGTAAGCCAGAGAGAAAAAGAAGAGGCGCATGATTACAGATATTTTCCTGAGCCCGATTTACTGCCCTTTTATTTTAATCAGAATTTTATAAATGAAATCCGGGCGGAAATTCCAGAGTTGCCGGAAGCAAAAAAGGAAAGGTTTAAAGAAGAATATGGTTTAGATGAAAAAAACATTGATATATTTGTCTATAATAAAGATTTAAGCGAGTATTTTGAGCAAGTGGTTAGCGAGTTTGAACCCGGGCTTTCTGAAGAAAGACTTGCTTCTCAAATAAATTTGGCGAAGAATTATATTATTTCTGATCTTCAGGGGCTTTTAGGGGGCGTTTCGGTCGCCAGTAAGGATTTTTTAATCACGCCGGAGAATTTTGCGGAATTGATTGCTTTAATCTTCGAAGGAAAAATTTCCAGCAAAATTGCAAAACAAGTCTTAGAAGAAATGTTTAGAACAGGAGCCGACCCCTCTAATATTATTGAAGAAAAAGGATTATCTCAAGTGACCGACGAGACTGAAATCGAAAGAATTGTAAAGGACGTAATTGAGAAAAATCAAAAAGTGGTAGCGGATTATAAAAAAGGAAAGGAAGCATCTATCCAATTTTTAGTGGGGCAGGTGATGGCCGCAACAAAAGGAAAAGCAAGTCCGGAAATAGTTAATCGCCTACTAAAGGAAGTTCTTGATAAAATTTAATTAATTTGATAGAATTGAGGCGGTAAATTGACATCAACTATAAGGAGGGTGAAATATGTTTTTTGGGCGATGGAGGAGGAGAATTGACGGAAAAAGAAGAATTGTTGTTCCTGAAAGATTCCGGGGAGAATTTAACGGCGAAGTATTACTGATGGTTAATAAAAGCAATGAGCAAGAAAAAGAATCTCTTTTAGCATATTCATTGAAAGGAACGGAAAAGCTTCCGCCCGAAAAAATGAAATTTCTATTTTCAGCAAAACCTGATGGCCAAGGAAGAATTGTACTTCCTAAAGCTGTTTGCGATACCCTGTTTAAGGGTTGTAGCGAAGTAATTTGGGAGGGGTGGAAAGACCATTTTAAAATCTTGCCATGTTCGTCTTAGGGAGAATTAGTCTCCCTTTTTGTTTTTTTTAAATGTTAAAACTTGCAGAGAACTATTCTCTGCAAGTTTTGTATTAAAAAAGAAAAAGCCGAAAGACGATGTCTTCCGGCCCTTTTTGGTCAGCAAGAACCAACTTATTTAGAAATAAACTTGATCTAATTTTGAAACTAATCCCAAAATTCAGACATCATAACCCCGGGAGTATAAAGGGACGAGAGGCACTAGTAGTAATGGCTTTACGTCCGTCACCTACATCATGAATGTACAATTCAGTCCCCCCATCATAATCATCATCCTCCCAAAAAAAAGGAGTAGCATAATTACATTCTTCCTCACTTACTTTATAAACTACCCAATTCCTAACTATTTGTTCAGGAGTGCTAATAGAACGTCTAGATTCATATCTTAATTTAAATGTATTATCACTAGTTCTATACTCATCATTATTAATACTATTTAATTTGCCCAAATCTCTTACTTCTGATTCATTACCAGTGCTGACACAAGTACCTAACAATTCATTACCAAAAAGAATCTTAAAGAAGCCAACATCATTTTTCAATAAAAATTTCCACCACTTTCCATATACTTTACCATCTTCTTTACTATATTTCACAAATAAATGCGGTCTTCCATTGATATCTTCTACCCATGCTTCGGCTTCTATTCCACTTAATTCTACTGTGGTTCTGATTTTTCTATTTGACATTTTTCATTTACCTCCTTTCAATTCTGTTTGAGTTAAATTAACACGAGTCCTAATATATTTAGCCATTTTTCTTTCACCTCCTTCTTAACGAAAACACCACAAGCCATCATCCTAAGTACAACTGTTCTAACGATTGCGAGGTCACCATTTTAACTATTCCTTATTTCGAAGTAAAAGAGCTTTTTTCTGCCTCATTGAGGCAAGTCATAGAATTTTCCCAATATCTATGACACTTTTATTGAATCACATTTTTAAAAGTTTGTCAAAAAAAGTAAGGATTTAATGACTTTT
>CAZDIG010000025.1:0-9036 GCA_964505465.1 uncultured Candidatus Saccharibacteria bacterium | reverse complement strand
TTCCGAGCGTTTTTTCCAGCCAGAAAGGAACGATATTTCCTTTATAAGTTACCTTGAAATTTATTCCACCATCTATACGAACATCGCTGGCCCAAAAATCAGCTTTTTCTTGAAAGCCAAAGGATAGAGCTTTTAAATTTGTTAAATCGTCTAATTTTCTGACTGTTTCGTCGTCAAAATTCAATACCAAATGTCCAAATGGAGGTATCTTTTTGGCTAATTCTTGAATTTCTTTTTGTGCTTCACCTGCCCCCGTCACCACAAAAATTGGCAACTGTGATAGATTCATCAAGCTGCTTAATTTTTTAACAAAGTTTGGTTTTACGAGATCGGTTTTAATAATAAAAATTTGAGAAAAGATATTAAGGGAACTCGGAATTTTTTCTGTATATTTTTTTACCTTAAAATAATGTTTCAATACCGAAAAAATCGCTTCGGCGGCAGAGGTCGCCCCCTTCCCAGAAATAATAATCAGTTTTGGTTTTCGTAAAAGGAAGATAAGTTTTGTTATAAAATTCATAAACGCTTCGCTTAACGCGATACTAATCTACGAATCGCATACCAATGATACGAATATTAGTATAATTGGTATGAAGATTAGTATCATTGGTATCGCATTTATTCATAATCTGGCGGTATTTGCCAGTAGTCAAGAATATATTTCGCCAATTTTCCAAAAACTGGAGCGGCGGAATATTCGGCTGTTTTTACTTTTGGGTTATCTAGTTTTACTAATATTACGAATCGGGGGTTGAGGGCGGGTGCAAATCCCGCAAAACCCTGAATGGTTTTATTCGGATCATATTTTCCTCCCACGGGAACCTCTGCCGTGCCAGTTTTGCCTGCGATATAATAGCCGGGCACTTTTGCTTTCTTTCCGTACCCATTTTCCACCACATTAATTAACATTGTTGTAAGTTGGGTAACGGTTTGATTGGTAAGGATGCCTTCTTCTAAAATAACGGGTTGAGTCTCTATCTCTGTCCCGATTCCATCAACAATTTTTTCTACCACATATGGTTTTATTAATTTTCCGCCGTTGGCAATAACACAAAATGCTTGGGCCAAATTAAGGGGCGTCATTTCAATTCCCTGCCCGAAAGAAGCGGTGGCTAAATTAATTTCTTTACCGTTTTTCAAATTGGTGTTTATTGAAAAAATCTCTCCCTGTAAATCTATGCCGGTTTTTTCGTTTATTCCGAATTTATCAAGGTATTTCAGGTATATATCTTTGGGCACTGACTGGACGGCGAAAACCGCGCCGGTATTGATAGATTTCTCTAAAACCTCGGCCATTGACTTCTGGCCATAAACCCTTTTGTCATAATTATAAATCGTTTCGGCCCCCACTTTTATAAAACCTTTGTCGTAATAGGTAGTCTCGGGAGTTATTTTTCCTTCATTCAAGGCAATAGCCATTGTAACCGCTTTAAATGAAGAACCGGGTTCAAAAATTTTCTGAATTGCTCCGTTTTGGAAAATTTCAAAGTTCTTTTCTTTTGAATACTCGTTGGGATTAAAATTCGGAAAATTCGCCAAAGCGATTATTTTCCCCGTTTTGGGCTCCAAGACAATAATCTGACCGGCCTCAATATCTAAATCTGCCTCAGCGTCTTTCAAAAGAGATTCAGCAATAAATTGAATATTGTAATCTATCGTTAGATAAAGGCTTGAGCCATTTTCTGTCGGTTTTAAGTTTTCTAAATCCGAAAAAATAAATCCTTTTACCTCTTCTTTATAGCCTATCTCTCCTTTTAATATGTCATCATAATACCCTTCCAAGCCATATTGTCCTTTTCCGTCGCCTCCCAAAAATCCGACAACCTGCGAAGCTAAATTATTTTGAGGATAATATCTGCCGAAAACTTTTTCCAAATGAACGCCTTCTAAGTTTAGATTCTTCAATTTTTCAGTTTCTTCATCTGTCAACTTGCTTTTTATAGTTAAAAAATTCTTTTCTTTCTCAATCTTTAAAAGAATTGAATCGGAAGAGATATTTAAAATATTTGCCAGTGTTTCGGCGACGATCTTTTTGTCTTTAATCTCTTTTGGTAAAAGGTATAATTGCCATTTTTCTTTATTGATCGCTAAACTTTTCGTGTTTCCTTTAAAAAAAATTTCTCCTCTCTGCCCCTCAACTTCTTCTAATTTCATCTGCTGTCCGAGCGCCTGGGCCTGATAGAATCCTCTTTCAAATATTTGGAGAAAAATTAAGCGGGCGAAAATCGCCGCCCAGAAAATACCAAAAAATGTAAAAATTAGATTGATTCTCCAGTTTTTCATCAACTTATTTCGTCACTAAAACTCCCTCTAAAACCTGGATATATTTTACTCTATCCACTTTTCCAAAATTTAATTCTTCAGCCATTTTTTTGATATTTTCTAAAGAAGAATTCTGAGCAAAATTGATTTCAAAAACCTTGCTCTCCTGCGAAAGATTTTCTAATGTTTCCAAATGATTTTTTATTAAATAGCTTTCTCTTGTTATCTCATTAACCTGTAAAACGTAAAAAACCAATAAGGAAATGATTATCACAAAGTTAAAAACCCAAAACATTTTTAAATTTATCTTCTTTCCCAAGGTAAAATTCTTTAGCAAAATATAGGGGTTTAAAGCGATTGTGTGATTCATATTTTTTCTGCAACCCTTAGTTTTGCTGACCTGGAACGAGGGTTTATTTTCATCTCTAGGTCAGTTGGAATTATGGGTTTTTTTGTTATTATTTTTATTAAATTTTCTTTGGTTTTTTGTTTAAAAAAGTTTTTAACGATCCGGTCTTCTAAAGAATGAAAGGAAATCACTATTAACCTTCCGCCACTCTGAAGCATTTCAACGGCTTGAGGCAGGGATTTTTTTAAATTTTCCAATTCGTCATTTACCGCAATTCTTAGGGCCTGAAAAGTCTTGGTGGCTGGATGAATTCTCCTGTGGTGATACCAGAGAGGCGTCGCCTTTTTAATGATGTCAACTAATTGAAAAGTGCTTTCTATGCGATTTATTTTTCTCGCTTTGATAATTTCTCTGGCGATTCTTTCTGCGAATTTTTCCTCTCCGTACTCTCGCAGAATTTTTTCAAGGTTTTCTTCCGAAAATTCGTTTACAATTCTTTCGGCGCTTAATTCTGTTTCGGCTTCGCATCTCATATCCAAAGGTTCCTCTCGCATAAATGAAAATCCTTTCTCACTTTCTTCTAAATGCCAACTTGCTGTACCAAGGTCGTATAAAACTCCGCTTGCTGAATTGAAATTATTTTTTTGAACAATTTTTTTTAAATTTTTAAAGTTATCGCAAACAAGAAATAAATTTTTTACAATTTCTGTTTCCGCAAATTCTTTTTGAAATTTTTCAATGAGATCCGAGCTATAATCTATTCCTAATACTCTGCCCTTCGGCAAAACCTTTTCTAAAATCGCCCAGGCGTGCCCACCCTCCCCAAAAGTGCAGTCAATAAAATTTTGGTCGGGTCTCGGATTGAAATATTTTAAAACTTCATTTTGAAGAACAGGAATATGCATATTTCTTATACTCCCAACTCTTTTAATCTTTCTGCTATGTCCCCTACTTCTTTTTCTGTTCTTTCTTTGTATTGCTGCCATTTCTTTTCGTCCCAAACCTCAACCCGATTATAAAGACCGGCAACTACAACGTTTTTTGAAAGACTGGCATATTTTTTCAGATAATCTGGAACTAAGATTCTTCCTAATCTATCTATATCCACCTCCATCGCGCCCGCTAACATAATTCTGATAAATCCTCTCGCGTCGGATTGGGCTAAAGGCAACTTGCTTAATTTTTCAGCCAATATCCCCCACTCTTTTACTGGATACAGGAAGAGACAGCCATCAAGACCTCTGGTGATAACCGCTTTTTTGCCCAATGTTGAACGAAATTTTACAGGGACGGCCAATCTCTTTTTCTCATCAAGCTTATATGTATATTCTCCGATAAACATAGTGTGTATTTAGATAAATTTCTATATTTTCATTTTTATGAAGTTATCCACAGGTTATGGCAGTTTTCCCACCTTTATCCACAATCTCCCATCTAATTCCTTTTTATCCCATTTAAATACATATGTCAAACCAACTGAAAATGGGGTAAAATTTAATGAATTTGTTCGGGAATCACTAAAATGTGGTAATTTTTATCCACAATTTATTCACAATTCATATTTTTGCTTATTTAATTTAAATAAATTAGTGGAACTTAAAAAGCCCCCTTAAGGGGGCTTTTTAAGTGTTTTTCCTAAATAATTATTTAATTGGCGTTAAGGGAAATCTAACTGGTTCTTTGGGGATAATTTCTTCAAACGGTATAGAGCTCTCTGGCGCCTCAATTACAATGGATTGATCAAACTCCGTTAAATTAATCTCAAAAGAAACAGAAATGATTCCTTTCGCGCTTTTCTCAAATTCACTTAGGTCCATTTCTTTTTCCATTCTAACCCTATAAAGCAAAAGGTCTTTTTTCCCGATCCAGACTTCCGCCGAAAGCTCTCCAATCTTATTTAAGAATTCTTCAATAGAGTTAGTTATTCCGCCGATTAAAAAAGCTTTCTGAAAACCGTCGCCGATTAAACCGTTTCCCGCAGATTCAAAAATAATTTCCAACACATCTGGAATAATATTTTTTATTTCTTCTTTATTTAGGATGAGCAAATAATGGTATGTTTTTTGATCGCCAATTTCTTCATCTGGCAACTCTTTAGGATAATATAGTTTTTTCCCTTCCAGAATTTTCTGTATCTTTTCTATCATTACTTTCTGTTCTTCCTGCTGTTGTTCAATAATTTCTAATCCTTGAGGGGTTGAATATTTTTGTTTCATCAAATTTTCCAACCCTTCTTTATCAACCTTAATCCAATTCCCGATGACTTCATCTGCATTAATTCCCTGAAAGGCCAGAAGAAATTGCAGCTGCAAAGGAATTTCGTCTATCTTAAAATAACTCGCGTCTCCAATAGATCTAATTTTTCCCGATACAGAGAACTCGGGTCCTTGAGAAACCGTTTCTACCTGTGAAGTCGTCCTCATCAGAAAGCTCCCGGAAGTTTTAGGGTTGTCCAAATCTTCAAGATTTGAGTCATTATTAATTATTAAAGAAATTTCTGAAGTTGTTTTTGCCTCTTGTTCAGACCAAAGGTTTATCTCCGTATCGGTATGCAAACTCCTTACTTCTTTCATATTAATCGTCATTTCATCAATTACTTTTTCAGGAGAAGGCCTGAAGGGATTCCACAAAGGATCCCATATTCTTGTTCCGAGACAAACCCCTGCTCCGACCACTCCTAAAACGACTATACCGGCGATAATCTTTAAGATAATTCCTGTTTTTTTAGCAGGACTTGTTGGAATCGGAGAATTTAAATTTATTTCGTCCATAATTAATTTTTGTTTAATTTTGACCTTTAAGGATTAATGCGTAATTCAAACTTTTCAGGCGAAATTTCAACTTTATCCCCTCTCTTTATCTGGTCGCTTAAAAGGCCGTGGGCCAAAACATTTTCCACTTTGTCCTGTATTACTCTCCGCATTTCTCTCGCCCCGAACGCGGGGTTGTAAGAAAGCTCAACAATTTTTTCTTTTAGGGGTTCTGTGATTACAAGCTCTATTCCTTTTTCTTTAAGACTTTTTTGCAGAGAGCCCAACATAAGCCGAGAAATTTCTAAAAGGTTATTTTTAGTTAAGGGATTAAAAATAACAACTGCGTCATAACGGTTAATAAATTCCGGCCTAAAAATTCCTTTTTCAAAAAAGTAGTCTAAGAGTTTACCTCTTATCTCGGCCAATTTTTTATTGGATTTTAACTCCTCCCAAATAATTTGTGCGCCTGCGTTAGAGGTACAAATAATTATAGTATTAGTAAAAACAACTTTTCTCCCCTGTCCGTCGGTGAGATGACCTTCGTCAAAAACCTGCAAAAAGATATTTAAAATATTGGGATGGGTTTTTTCAATTTCATCTAAAAGAATTAAAGAAAATGGATTTTCTCTGACGGGAGTGGTTAATAGCCCTTCTTGGCCCGGAGCCCCGATTAATCTTGGAATATCCCTAACTTCTTGGAATTCAGACATATCAAGCCGTATCATTCTTTGCTCTCCTCCAAAATAAATCTCGGCTAACGCTTTTGAGGTTTCGGTTTTCCCCACGCCTGTTGGCCCTAAAAATAAGAATGTTCCCATTGGCCTCTTTTTTGAGGCAATGCCGGCTCTAGCTCTTCTTAAGGCCGTCGCTACTTCTTTTACCGCTTCTTCCTGGTTGACGATTCTCTGATGAATTAAATTTTCCAAATTAAGCAAGATTTCTTTTTCCTTAAATTCTATTTTCCCGGCGGGAATTTCGGTTTTTTCCGAAATAATCTTGGCAACGTGATGCGGCAAAACCACTTTTTCTTTAGCCCCCCGGCCGACATAAACAGCCAATTCATCTAAAATATCCACGCCTTTTTTAGGAAAAGGAATATTGGGAAGATAGCGGTCTGCTAAAGTTATAACCTCTCTTATCGTGGGATAGGTTATTAAAATTTTATATTTCTGCTCTAATCCTAAGGCGTGGTTTGATAAAATTCTGATTATTTCAAGTTCCGACAGCTCGCCCATCTCCACTTTCTCAAAAAATTGAAGCAAAGAAGGATTCTGCTCTATTTTGGTGTGAAGGCCGGAATAGTTGGTTACGCCTATAAACTTAAATTCCGGATATTTTAAGTATTTACCGATGACGCTGGAGATATCAATCGCTCCCGGTTTGAATGTTTCAAGAGAAATATAGTTATGAAATTCATCAATAACTAAAATGATATTTCCAGCCGAAACAACCTCCTGAAAAATTCTGTCCAAAATGCCTTCCACCTCTTCCGGGTTTGTAATTTGAGACAACAAGGAAACCATATCTAATTCAATCACCCTGTTGTAATTTAACTCGGGGTTACTCCTCCCTAAATAAGTTCTTCTGGCTAGCGCTTGAACTACGCTGTGTCTTCCCGAACCCGGCTCCCCAACAAGCAAAACGTTATTAATCTCTGGCCGCGTTAAAACCCTTTGAACTTGTTCCAGCTCTTTCTCTCTGCCAATGATCGCTTTAAATGCCCATTTTTTTACGATTTCCCTCCAGTCAATAGAATATTTGTCTAAAGTAACCGCGTATCCCGACGCCCAATCTCTTCCTATGGAACCGTGGGCTAATAAATTTTCGTATTCCCAAAACCTTTTTCTCTCTTCAGCCCGATGCTCTAAATAATCCAGCCATAGAACAATGTTTTCAATATCTTCTTGCCCAAGCTCCGATTCAATTAAAATTTCTTTAAAGAAATCTGTTTTTGAAATCCCAACCAAAATCTCGCGAGGGCCGATTCTTTCATGTTTTATTTCTTGAGTTTTTTCCGCGGCGGTGATTATTGCGCTCTGAAAATCTTCTGAAAAAGATTCGGCATGCTTTTCATCTCTTTTTTGTTTCTCTAAGGAATTTTTCAATTTTTCCTGAAAACTCAAGACGTCAAAACCAAGACGGGCGAAAATATAATTTATTTCCGAATTTTCTTTCAAAGAAATATAAAGAAGGGTTTCGGCAGAAACCTCGCAAATTTTTCTTTTTTTGCAAAATTTAATTGTTTCTAAAACAATTTTTGCCGATTCTAAATTCAAGAACTCCGCCAGATTTATTTCGTCCAATCTTGATAAAGCTTCCGAAATCGGAAAGACCAGCTCTGGATTCCTTATTTTGGAATTTAGAAAAAGATGGACCTGCCAAAATAATATAGCAATTACCAAAAAGAAAATTAATCCGCTAAAGGCCAAATCTCTGGAAATACTTGATAAAACAAAAGAAAGTACGAACAAAAAGGTGGAAAAAAGAAACAAAAATAAGAATAATTTTGCAAAAGACCGGGCGTATTTAAAAATAAAGATTCTTTCCAGTCTCACTGCCCGGAAGATAGCCGCTTCTTTTAAATTAAAGTTGAACATAATTTACAAAACATTAAATCCCGTCAAAAGGCCCATTAATAATAAAACCGGCCATATCAACCAAGTGATTAAAATAATTAACCCAAGAACAAAAACAAAGGCCTCAAAAATTATTCCCGTTATAATCAAACAAATCCTGCACAAAGCCCCTAAAAATCTGGAGATTAAATTAGAAAGAGATGTTTCTAAATACCCCCATACATCAAAACCGCGGGGGTACATCCAGATATACCTCCGCCAGGGCGAAAACAAGGTTTTTAGAAGCGCGGGAATTGAAAAATATTCCAAATTAAACAGCAGAAAATTCTTCCATATTTTAATCAGCCTGCCGGACATCTCATAAAAATACCAAAAAAACCAGAGAGATATAATATTTTGTTTTGGAGCGACTTCAATCATTAGTTTTTCGCTAATAATTTAATTCCAATGCCAGAAATATGGCTTCCGCCAAAGATCAAAACGCCGGCCCCTATTGACCAAGCCATTAGATTTAAGATTTTAGGCAAAAAATCGGCTGGCAACATTCCTTTTAACTGTTCTTGAAGCATCTTTTCAACTTCCTGCTGTAAATCAACCGTTTTATCCTTTTGCGAAACGGGAAGAGCTGACTCCGTCGTCTTAAAAATCTCAGGAGGGATAGTTTTGGCTGTAAATATATTATAAGAATTATAAACAGTCCAAGATATTATCCCAACTCCCAAAAACAGAAAGATAAAACCTAAAATTTTGTTAGTATTCATAATTATTATAATTTTTTAAGAATCGCTTTATATCTTCTGGGATAGGGATAGTTTCGCCGACCGGGCTTTTACCGGGGTATCGCCAGGCGGTAATAATTGTTCTTATGCTTTTCTTGTCTTGATACATTAGCCAGATTTCCCCGAATTCTTTTTTTCTGGAAGCGGGCTGCATTACCGCGATGGTTTTTGGCACTATCCCCTTTTCTACTCTTTTCGGTTGGGAGAGGACGCGCAATACCCGGGTTTTGGAAAGGCCGTATTGCCGCATTTTCATTTTTGAATGCACAGTCCAATGAATAATTTTAAGGAATTTACCAGAATTCATAAGTTGGTGG
>CAZDIG010000024.1:0-9463 GCA_964505465.1 uncultured Candidatus Saccharibacteria bacterium | reverse complement strand
CTAAGTTAAATTTGCGAGGCGTAATAAATTTTTGCAAAATTTAAACGCCTCAGCAACGTAAAATTTCAAAGAAATTTGTACGTTGCGGGTATGGTGTAGCAGCAACACGACCCTTCACTAACTTGTGCGGGATTAGTTGAGCAGTCCAACGTCACCCTTCCAAGGTGAAAAGACGGGTGCGACCCCCGTATCCCGCTCCAGAATTAGTGAAAGGTGAGCACGGGTGCAAATCCCGTTACCCGCTCAACGAAGTCCAGCAAAAACACCGCTAGAAGACGGTGTTTTTGCGTCTATTAAGAAAATACTACCTTACCGCTTTCTTTAAATCTTTGCCGGCTTTGAAAGCTGGCACTTTTCTGGCAGGAATTTTAATTGTTTTTCCAGTTTGGGGATTGCGACCAATCCTGGCTTTTCTTTTCGCGACTCTAAATGTTCCAAAACCAGTCAAAACAACATTTTTACCTTTGCTTAAAGAACTTTTAATTTCTTTCAAAATCGTGCCTAAACATTCGCCGGCGCATTTTTTTGAACATTTTGCCGCTTTTGATACGGCTACGATTAAATCTCCTTTTGTTGTTTTTGCCATTTTTTTAAAAATTTGATTTGTACAAATCCTGTCTGAAATAGACAGATAGAAATCGACCTTTGATTCTTACATTATAACACAAATCAACGCTTTCAATAAAATGGATTATCTCGCATACCCGGTATATCAACTTCCAGAACCAAAGTTTGCTCGCAGAGCACTGGAAGTTGTATTACCGGGCATATTCCACCACCCTGTTTTCCCTAATCACAACGACCCTAATCTCGCCGGGATACTTTAATTCTTCTTCAATCTTGTTTGCCACCTGGCGGGCTAAATTTTTTGCGGCCAAGTCGTCAACTTCGTTCGGCTTTACAAAAACTCTTATTTCTCTGCCCGCCTGAATAGCGTAGGCCTTCTCCACGCCAGAAAATTTAAGAGCGAGATTTTCTAATTCGCCTAATCTTTGGAGGTAATTTTCTAAAGTATCTTTTCTCGCACCGGGGCGGGAACCGGAAATAGCATCGGCTACTTTCACTATAGTGGCCTCAATGGTTTCGGCGGGGTATTCTTCGTGGTGGGCCTTGATTGCTTTAATAATTCTCTCATCTTCCCCAAATTTTTCCAATATTTTAACGCCGATATCAACATGGGAGCCTTGAATTTGATGGTCCACCGCCTTGCCAATATCGTGCAAAAGCCCGGCTCTTTTCGCCACTTGACTGTCGGCGCCTAGCTCGTCAGCCAGCGCCCCGGACAGAAGCGCCACCTCCATTGAATGAAGCAAAACATTTTGTCCATAACTTGTCCTAAAATATAGTCTTCCAAGCAGCTGGACGAGTTTTTCGTCCAATCCGATAACTCCGGTTTCATAAACCGCCTTGTCTCCCGCTTCCTTAATTTTGTTGGTAATTTCTAGTTTTGCCTCTTCAACCTTTTCTTCTATTTTAGCCGGTTGAATTCTGCCGTCCTGAATCAGTTTTTCCAAGGCGACTTTGGCAATCTGACGCCTGATTGGATTAAAGCACGAAATAACTACAGCTTCGGGCGTTTCGTCAACTATCAC
Source organism: uncultured Candidatus Saccharibacteria bacterium (assembly GCA_964505465.1). Taxonomy (GTDB): domain Bacteria; phylum Patescibacteriota; class Minisyncoccia; order Minisyncoccales; family Staskawiczbacteraceae; genus CAZDIG01. The sequence continues at coordinate 7,871 of CAZDIG010000024.1, read as the reverse complement.
CTCTACTCCTGTCAATTTTTCAAAAGTTCTTATATTCCTTCCTTCTTTACCGATAATCCTTCCTTTAATATCTTCATTGCTAAGCAAAACCGTGGTTGTGGTCAATTCTTGAGTTTGCGGAAGAACGTTTTTCTGGATTGCTAATGCCAGAATTTCTTTGGATCTTTTATCAATTTTTTCTAATCCTTCTGTTTCCAATTTTCTCATTCTTTCCGTAATTTCTTTCTGGTAATTAATTTCAATGATTTCAAGAAGTTCGTTTTTTGCTTCGTCTCTAGAAAGCCCGGAAACTTTTTCTAATTTATCTTCTGCTTCTTTTCTTAATTTTTCCAAATCTTCTTTTATCTTTCTAAGTTTTTCAACCTTTTCCTTAAATTCTTTTTCTTTTTCTTCAAAGAGAGAATTTTTATTTTCCAAAAGATTTTCTCTTTTTAGAAGAATTTGCTGACCCCTTAAAAGCTCTCTTCGTCTCTGGTCATTTTCTGCTTCGGTTTGGGACACAATCTTTTCCGCTTTTTCTCTTGCGTCCCTTAAGATAACATTGCATTCTTCTTTGGCTTTTAATATTTTATCCCTAAGCTTTGCCTCTATTGTTCCCGCCCTTTTCTTTGCTATTGACTGGCGGGCGTAGTAACCTAGGACTGCGCCGACTGTTAAAGATAGGGTGGTTAATAAAATTGTAAAAATTTGTTCCATAGATTTTACACCTTGCTGAAATTTTGCTTCTTAAAACTCTAAAAAAGTTTAAGAAACAAGATTGGCAGGGGATTTAGATTTATATAAAAAGCTCACTACACGCGGTGAGCTATTGTTTAAAAATCTTCTTTCTTTACTGATTTTTTTACTTCGTATTTATCACTTCGTCAATGAGTCCGTATTTTTTTGCTTCTTCCGCCGATAAATAAAAGTCCCTGTCGGTATCGCTTTCTACCTTAGCTAAAGATTGTCCTGTGTGATAAGCCAAGATTTTATTAAGCTTGTTTTTGAGTTTGACAATTTGTTTCGCAGTAATTTCAATTTCAATCGCTTCTCCGGTTACTCCTCCAGCCACTTGGTGAAGCAAAATTTCGGCATTCGGAAGAGAAAAACGTTTCCCTTTGCTGCCCGCCGCTAAAATAATTGCCGCCATTGAACCCGTCAAACCTATACAAATGGTAGAAACCGAGCATTTGACGTATTGCATCGTATCGTAAATAGCCAGACCTGCCGTAACTGAACCACCGGGACTGTTAATATAGAGCCTGATGTCGCGCTTCTCGTCTTTTGAAGTCAGATACAGCATTTGGGCAATTATCAGGTTCGCGTTGGCATCGGTAATGGGACCTACGAGAAAAATAATTCTTTCCTCAAGAAGTCTTGAGAAGATGTCGTAAACGCGCTCACCGCGTTGAGATTTTTCGACTATTGTAGGAATTATTAGCATTATTTAATTGTTATCATCTTGAAAAGCTCTCTAATCTTTGGAGAACTTTCTGATTATAAATTACTTCTTTAGTATAATCTTTTAGTCTTGGAAGGTCAAGTTTTTTTACTTTATCCGGAGGGTAGTTTTTTATTGTTTTATTTGTCTCGGCATTGATTTCTTCGTCGGTTACTGAAATGTTTTCACTCTTGCCTATCTCTTTCAAAATTAAAAAGTGTCTTACTCTTTTTTGGGCCTCTTTTTGGAAAGATTCTTTAAGATTCTTTTCGGTCTGCCGCACCGCTGTTAAATATTCTTCAAAAGAGATTTTCAGATTTTGAGCAACCATTTGTTTAAAATCCCTGAAAAGATTTTCTTCTTCGTGCTGAACCAGAATATCGGGAATTTCAAAATTTGTTCCCTGGCTGATTTTCTCTAAAACTTCGTTTTTCGCTCTTTGATTCTCTTCTTCCTTTTTTTCCATCGTCAATCCTTCTTTAATGTTTTTTTTAAGCCCTTCTAAATTGACGAATTTTCCTAAACTGCGGGCTAAATCGTCGTTAATTTCGGGCAATTCCATTTTTTGAACCAGATTTATTTTAACCGTGAAATCAATGTTTTTCCCGGCTAGCTCTTTTTTAAAATAATCTTTCGGCGCAGACAAAGAGAAAGTTTTTTCGTCGCCTGTTTTCATCCCCATCAAATTTTCTTCAAAACCGGCGAGAAATTGCCCCTTTCCCAATGAAAAAACGTCTTTCATTTTTTGCGATGAATTTATTTGGGGGCTTTGGTACTCAATCTCAATAAAGTCTCCTTCTTTGGCCGGGGTTTGGAGGGGAGTAAAATTTGCCCTGGATTTCTGAACCCAAACCAGGGCGTCTTCAGTTTCTTTTTCGCTAACTGATATTTTCTTCTTTTCAACTTGGGAGGCAATTTTTTTATAATCTGTTAGTTTTATTTCTGGCAGAATCGCGACTTTTATCTGAAAAGTAAAAGGATTGCCCCGGGCCAGTTTTAGGATACTAACTTCCGGTTGAGAAATCGGCTCAAGCTTCTGTTCTAAAACCGCTTTTTTATAGTTTTCGTTGATCGCTAAATTAGCGGCTTCCGCTAAAATTCTTTCTTGACCAATTTCCTTTTCAACTATTTCTTTCGGCGCCTTGCCTTTTCTAAATCCCTTAACCTCTAAATCTTTTTCTAAGGCCGAAATCGCTTTTTCAATAAAACCATTGAATTCCTCTGAAGAAATCTCAATCTTTAAATCAACTTGAGACTTCGGGATTTTTTTTATTGATGATTCCATAATATTTATTAATTCAAACGAGGCAATAAGTTTCAAAGTAACTTTCGGAGGCCTGTTGGCACGGTTCCGCCCGAGGCGGACAACAGGCCGAGAACGTAGACACCAAAATCTCGCTGGGATTTTGAGTGTCGGTACTTTGGGGCTTATTGCTTAGTGGAGAAATTATTTATCGCCGAGCGGAGTTAAACTAGAAATCCGACGATCAGCAAAGCGGCCACATTAAGCACCTTAATCATTGGATTGATGGCGGGGCCCGCTGTGTCTTTGTATGGATCGCCAACAGTATCTCCGGTCACGGCCGCCTGATGGGCAAAAGAACCCTTACCGCCGAAATTCCCCTGTTCAATATATTTCTTGGCATTATCCCAAGCGGCTCCGCCGGTTGTCATTGAAATAGCCACAAAAAGACCGGTGATAATGCTTCCCAGCAAAAGTCCTCCCAACGCCTCCGGCCCCAGCATAAAACCGACTAAAATCGGAAACAAAACCGGAATCAAAGCAGGAATAATCATTTCTTTTATTGAGGCTTTAGTAACAATATCCACGCATTTTCCGTATTGAGCTTTTTCTGTTCCGTCCATTAATCCCTTAATCTCTCTGAACTGCCGACGAACCTCTTCAACTACTTTCTGGGCCGCCCTGCCTACCGCGCTCATTGCTATTGCGCCGAAAAGATAGGGCAGCAAACCGCCGATAAAAAGACCGACTATCACTCGCGGATTTTCTAAAAGGAAGTTGGCTTTCCCGCCCAAATCAGCCAATTCTTTAGTATAAACGGAAAAAAGAACTAAAGCCGCCAAGCCCGCCGAGGCGATGGCGTACCCCTTGGTAACTGCCTTCGTTGTATTTCCGACAGAATCCAAAGAGTCGGTAACATTTCTGACTTCCTCGGAAAGGCCAGACATCTCCGCAATTCCGCCGGCATTATCAGTAATAGGGCCGTAAGCGTCAACGGTGACAATTATCCCGGCTAAAGAAAGCATTGTCATTGTGGCCAAGGCTATTCCGTAAATTCCAGCCAGCTCAAAGCTGATTATCATTCCAACTGAAATTAAAATGATGGGCAGGGCGGTAGACCTCATTCCCACTGCCAGCCCCGCGATTATATTCGTGGCATGGCCCTTTTGCGAAGCTTCGGCAATGCTTTTCACCGCTCTATACTTTTTTGACGTGTAATATTCGGTAATCACAAAAATTCCCGCTGTGAGTATTAAACCGACCAAAGAAGATAGATAAAAGTTATTTGACTGATTCCCAATAAATCTTTTAATCACCGGGTAAAAACCTATTGCAGATAATAGGGCGGAGACCATTATCCCTTTATATAAAGCTCCCATTATATTTTCTTTTTTCCCCAGTTTCATAAAATAGCTTCCGATAATAGAAGATAAAATTGAGATGCCGGCTAAAATTAATGGTAAAAATATAATTTGAGGATTCTGTGGAAAAATTAACTCACCTAAGATCATTGTTGCAATGGAGGTTATGGCGTAGGTTTCAAAGATGTCGGCCGCCATTCCGGCGCAATCTCCGACATTGTCTCCCACTAAATCAGCCACCACCGCTGGATTGCGGGGGTCGTCTTCAGGGATTCCTTTTTCTATTTTACCAACCAAATCTGCCCCGACATCGGCAGCTTTAGTATATATACCTCCTCCAAGCCGGGCGAAAACCGAGATTAAACTGCCACCAAAGCCCAGGGCAATCAACGCTTTTAAGTCTTTAGTTAAAATATAAAACAGGGATACCGCTAATAACCCCAAGCTAACAACCAATAAGCCTGTAACCAAACCGCCTTTTACCGATAAATCCAGGGCAGGCCTTAGTCCTTTTTTCCCGGCTTCGGCTACCTTGACGTTTACTCGAGTGGAGATAAGCATTCCGATAAAACCCGATGTCGCGGAAAAAACAGCTCCGACTAAAAAGCCGAGACCTGTTTTTAAATTGAAAGCCCACCAGAGAAGAAAAAATAAAACAACCGCTACAACCGCAACGGTTTTGTATTGCCTCTTCAGATAAGAAATTGCCCCCTCCCTAATGGCTTGAGAGATTTCAACCATTCTTTTTTCCCCCGAAGGAAATTGTTTAATCTTTTTTATCAGGGAGAAAACAAAAAGGATGGCTAAAAGAGAAACAATGATAGGAAAAATAAGAGATATCATATTTTTTAATTTTAAAAGTATGATTTAAAAGACCTTTTTATTTTTTAGTTTTTTTCTTTTTAGTTTCCTTTTTTTCTTTGGGTTCTTTCTTTTCTGCTTTTTCTCCTTCGTCTTTTGTAGGTTCTTCTACGGCTTCGGTAGCCGTTGTTTTCTCGGCCAACTCTTCTTCTGTTGTTGATTTAATATCTATTTTCCAACCAGTCAGATTCGCCGCCAGCCTTACATTTCTCCCGTCTTTTCCAATGGCCAAAGAAAGCTGATCTTCGGGAACCAGCACTAAAGCAGTTCCTTTTTTATCAGTCTTCACCTCTAAAACCCTGGCTGGAGATAGGGAGTTGGCAATGAATTCTTCCGGGTTTTCTTTCCACTCAACAACATCAATTTTCTCTCCTCCTAACTCGTTAACTACCGCCATAATTCTAGTTCCTCTCTGACCGACACAGTTATGAACAGCTACTGAATGAACTATATAAGAATTATCCTTACTAACTTCAAGATTATATACTCTACGACCTGCAGAACTAGGAACTTTTTCTATTTTCCTTATTCGTGAGAAATAATAACCGTTTTTAAAAAAACCTCGATAATCTTTTGTTTTGTTATGAGCAATCTCTAAAACATAGGATTCTTTTCGGTCTTCTCTCTCTTTCCTTTTTTGCATATTAGCTCTAATTTTATTTCTTAATAAAATGTAATACATTTGCCATAAAAGTTTTTCTGATGTGGTAACTATTACTGTTTTATTTCTGTTTTTATCTAAATAGCCATCTCCATCCCGCCATCCTTTAAAAATCTCTAATTGTAATTTAGGTTCTAAAAACATTAATCTTGAATTTATTATTTTTCTGTCACAATATTGCCCGCCTAATTCTTTAAATAATTTTCTCCAATATTCTCCAAATAATATAACCGCAAGAACCGAGGGACGATGTTTTGGTTCTCTAATAAAAACTTTGCCTCCATACTTTTCCATTGTTTTTTTAATTTTCAATGCTTTATCTTTTTCTTTTTTTGATAGAGTAAAATTAACCTCAGCTTGATCCAAAGAACCCTCAGCTAAATACATACCAAGAACCCATAAGAAATCTTTTTCTTTCTCGAAATGATGAATGGTTTTATCAAAAATTAATTTATCAAAAATCGGAATTGCTAAATACCCGTCTTTGATCTTTGAAGCTTCTCTAAATTCTATCTTGCCTTCGTAGTTAGAGGTAAATAGAAAGGGGTGTTCTTTAGTAACTTCTATGTTTTTATGAACTCCAAAAATTTTAAAACTCACAAGAGTTCCGTTCCATATTCTCTTATAAGTTTTTGTAATCAATTCCCGATTTTCTAAATGGGTAAGCACTGCTTCTCCTTTTAATAATTGAACAATTGGTTTAAGAGTAAAATCCTCCATCAAAACTAAACTTTTACCAGGAAAACAAGAACCTATCGGGTCAATCTCCTGTTGGACAGAAACTACCGCGATTTTTGTCCTAAAACCCGGTTCTCTGGCAATTGATTTAATTGCCACGGAGCCAGAAGAGATTTCCGGCACCTCTAACTCAAAAAGCTTGGAAATTAATTTCGGGTGAGCCCGCGACAAAATAACGGCGGCGCCTTTAGGCATCTCCTCCACCTGTAAAATATAAAATTTCATCCTTTGGCCCGGGCGGTAAAATTCGCCTGGAACCTGCTCTTCCCTTTTTAGCACTCCTAGGGTTTTCCCAATATCAACCAAAACATTACCTTTTTCAATCCGCTGGACAATCCCTGAAATAATCTCTCCTTCTTTTGATTTATAATCATTAAAAACCGTCTGCTTTTCTACTTCGCGGATCTTCTGCAAAATCACCTGTTTTGCCGTTTGGGCGGCGATTCGGCCATAATCTTTTTGGGGGGTCAAGGAAATTTGCAATTCCTCTCCGGTCTTAATTTTCGGCTCCATTTTCTTCGCTTCTTCCAACACAATATGCTTTTCGGGATTAAAGACTATTTTTTTTTCTTTTTCCGTTTCTTCACCTTCTTCCACTTCCTTCACTTCTTTGGTTTCTTTTAATTTCTCAAGTTCTTCTTCCGAATAAATCATCGATTTTTCAACCACCAATTTTATTTGCCAGAAATCAACCTCGCCGGTCGTGGGATTGAGTTTTGCCCTGATCTTTTGGCCCTTTTTGCCGTAATCTTTTTTGTAGGCCGCGGCAATGGCGTCTTCAAGGGTTTCTAAAACTTTCTCGGGCGGAATTCCGCGTTCTTGAGCGATTTGATTTAAAGCGCTTGTAAAAATTTTCAGATCCATAAATAAGAAATTCTAAATTCTAATATCTAAGTTATAAAGAATCAGTATTTAGAACTTTTTAAAAAAATTGTCCGTGTTCAAACGGACGAAAATTCTTTCAGGTTAGAAATCTATTTTCAGTTTAACAAAAAAAATAGGTCTGTCAACCCCGTTAGAAGTTTACGGGACGGTAATTCCGCAACGCACATTCGTGCGTTGCCACAGTATCAATATTAAGTTATTATTTTAATCTTTATCACTTTAAGGGTGGTAGACTTTTAACAGGGTCAACACTATAAAGAAATCGCGTTTTTAAAATGCCGAATCTTAGCTTTCTTTAAAATGGGATTAATTGAAATCCCGATTACGTCAATCTGCCATTTTGATTCCAGGGGAGTTTTTCTTTCAGAAAGCCAATTTTCCGCCAGCCGTATCAATTTTCTCTGTTTTTTAAAATCAACTTTATCTTCCGGTAAATAGAGCTCGCCCTGAGCGGAGCGAAGGGATTTTACCTCGACAAAGGAAATAACCCCGCTTTTTTGAACAATAATGTCAATCTCGCCTTTTTGGGGTCCTGATGCCCATTTTCTTTTATAATTTCTATCCAAAATTTTATACCCTTTGTTTTCTAAATATCGGCAAGCAATTTTTTCTCCTAAATCTCCGAGTTTTTTTGAGTCCATATTATGGTGGTGTTTATTGGAAAAAGTTAGAACTTTCTACCAAGAGAACCCCGACGCCGAT
>CAZDIG010000023.1:6374-9464 GCA_964505465.1 uncultured Candidatus Saccharibacteria bacterium | reverse complement strand
GAAAAACCGAAGGAAATTAAAACAATGATGGCAATTATTGGAAGAAAATAATTTTTCATTGACATTTTTCAATTATATATTAGTTTAAACTATACCAAACTATGGATGGTTTGGTTCCCTGTACTTTTACATTATTAAGGAGTGTTTGCATGGCGGCAAAAGACAGAATTATTGTGGCGGTAGATGTTGATACGCCGGAAAAAGCGATTTCTATTGTGGAAGAACTCCAGGATCAGGTCGGTTGTTTCAAAATCGGCTTGGAGTTCATTTACGCTATGATTGAACAGTTGATTTCGCCCCCGGAAGAAGGGGCTATTGAAAAACTCAGGAAAATTCGTTATCTGTTTGACTTGCTTAAGGGTCGTCTCTTTTGGGACGGCAAAATTCACGATATTCCTAACACGGCCAGCGGCGTAAGCAAGGTAATTGCCAGATTAAGGCCGAAAATGTTCAACGTCCATTGTTCCGGTGGACGGGCAATGATGACGGCGGCGAAAAAGTCAGTTGAAGAAATTCTAGGGCAAGATCATCAGTCCCTTGTTCTAGGCGTAACGCTTTTAACCAGCCTTACTTACGACGATTTGGTAGAACTCGGCATTAAAAAGCCGATTAACTTCGCCGACCCTGAAGAGTTGAAAGATGCGCAGAATGAAGAAATCTTTGATTTCGTCGTTCGGCACCTTGCCTGGTTGGCGCAAGAATGCAGCCTTGACGGCGTTATTGCTTCGCCACAGGAGATTATCGGTATCCGGGAATACTGTCAGCCGGAATTTCTGGTGGCTACCCCGGGCGTCAGGCCATTATGGGCAGCGGTCGGAGATCAGAAGCGGATTATGACGCCAGCCGAAGCAATCAAGGCCGGCGTCAATTACTTGGTAATCGGACGCCCCATTACAAAACCGCCGGCAGAAATCGGTACCTCGGTTAAAGCGGCAGAGAGAATCGCCGAAGAGATAGATAGCGTTTTATAAAGAAAGAAAGGAGAAAGAATGATTAACCTTTTTCCGAACCCACGGGATTTTGAAGGCGTAGTTATGGATGAAAAAACTATTTTGGACTGGTTTGACCGTTGCGACGCCATTTGGCTTCACGACGGCGACCCGCAAAAACCACACGCCGAGTTAACCTCGGGAATGTGTAGCAATGGTTTCTTTGATTGTCTGCGGGTTTTGTGCCATCCCAATCTTTGCGAAATTCTGGCTCAGCAGCTCGTCAAAAGATTGCGGCAAAACGGCATAGAATCGGTAGATTGGGTTATTGGCTCGCCTTATGCGGCCATCACTTTTTCTTATGAAGTGGCAAAAGCTCTCGGTGCGGTTCATTCCTTTGTGGAAAAAGACCCACTTGACCAGGCCGGGAAGAAAATGGTCTGGCGAAGAGCGGTTGTTCCGGAAGGAGAAACTGTTCTTCAAATAGAAGAGTTGATTACTACCAGCGGGACTTTTAAAGAGGTCCGACGCGCGGTGACGGAAGGGAATCCCAAGCCAGTCGATGTCTTATCGGTGGTGGGTTCTTTAGTTCACCGTCCGCCCAAACTCCCTGCCGACTACGGCGACTTAAGAGTTATTCCTTTGATTGAAAAAGAGGTTTGGGCGGTTAAGCCCGAAGATTGTCCGCTTTGTAAGGCGGGCTCTCCGAGGTTGCGGCCGAAAACCCACTGGAAAGAATTGACCGGAAAAGCTTAAACACACACCAAATAGGGTCTCTGGACAAACCAGCGACCCTTTTATTTTATATTGACAGCTGGATGGATATTTCCTATAATTAAAAACTCAAACAGCTCTTCTAAAATTTAATAGAAAGGAGGCGGAATGAAATAAAAGTCGTATGAGTATGAGGTGCGGCGTGGCGTGGATCTAGGTTTTTCATCGGTAAGTGTCAAAGGAGAAGGAAAATGGCGAACAGAAACGCGGCGAAAGAAAACGGGAACAACGGACAGAAACCCTTCTACGGGGTTCAGAGGTATGTCAACGGCGGCGGATGGCTGATGAGAGCCGAAAAGTTTCGGCGACGGTTCAAGCAGCCGCATCATTCCCGCGACTTTCCCCCGCGTCGCTAATCCGGCTTCTTTTCTAATATAGATTTAAACAGAGTAAGTAAAATAATAAAAATCGGGTGCCGATTTAACACCCGTTTTTATTTTCCTAACGCTGATATATTTTAGAATAACCCTCTATGCTTTTCACTGCTAGATAAGCCGTTACGATCAATATTGTGTCAATCACGTAGATTGAGAAACCGTTGACAGGGACATTAAGATATTTTTCGATATTCAAGATAATCAGCCAAACAAGAATCAGCACAAATTCGCAGAACATTTTGGCTTTACCAAACTTATTAGAACTAATATCTAGGTTCTTTGCAATGCCGAAAATCAAAGCGGAGAAAAGCAAGCATTCAATCAAAATTATCAAGGAAATCAGGGCTATTGTAAAGGTATTAAAAACGACAGACAAATTTTGCAGAGGCAAATAGCGCCAGACCAAAATAAGCAAAGTCGGACAAACAAAAATCTTGTCTCTTAATCTATCAAGGGCTTTGCCAAAAGTGCTTTCAATTTGCAGGCGCTTGGCAAGTTTTCCGTCAAAAAAGTCCGTAAGTCCGATTAATACCGTTAACAATAACATCAGCCAAAGTTGTTCAGGATAGCCAATTGCGACGATTAAAAGCCAAACAGCCATCAAAAGACCCGTCACAGTAAGCATATTGGCCAAATTTTTAAAGAACCAATCATTATTTTTCAGCATTTTATTCCTTTCTATACTGACAAAAGAACCATTTTTAAATATAATCTTTTTCCAAAAAAAGTCAAAATATGGATGACGTTCAGCTAAACACCTTCAAAGAGACACAATAATTTTCCCCAGCGAGGAAAATTTTGTTCATCTCTCGGCTTGCTGTTTCTCGCTTCTCGAGAACACCGTGCCAGCAAGCCTCCGAGGTGCTCTTTGAAGATACTTAGCCTCACTAATCTTAAGGGTTTATCCTGAGCTTGTCGAAGAATTGACAAGTGTTTTTATTTTGATAAACTGAAAACAGACTAATATAGTCTGAATTAACATTTTAGAATATGCGAATTTCCAAAAAATC
>CAZDIG010000023.1:0-6274 GCA_964505465.1 uncultured Candidatus Saccharibacteria bacterium | reverse complement strand
GAACGTTTGGCGAAAGATCCAAAAAGTCTTAAATAAAACACTTAATTCAATTACTTTAGCAGATTTAGTTAATAAATAACGCGATACCAATGATACTAATTTACATACCAATTATACTAATATTTTTATTCGTATCATTGGTATGGTATTCGTAGATTAGTATCGCGCTGTTATGAAAAGAATTTATCTAGATTACGCTTCTACAACCCCTATTGACCCTCGAGTCTGGCGGGCGATGTCGCCTTATTTTAATAAGAAATTTGGCAACACGATGTCTCTCCATAGTTTTGGCCAAGAGGCAAAATTAGCCCTGGAAGAAAGCAGGGAAAGGGTGGCCGATTTAATGGGGGCCAGATCAAACGAAATAATTTTTACGAGTTCAGCTACCGAAAGTAATAATTTAGCATTAAAAGGAATAGCCCTTCGGCAAGCTCAAGGTAAACTCTTTAAAAAAGATCAGAACAAGGGTCATATTATCATTTCCCAAATTGAACACCCCTGTATTATAGAAAGCGCAAGATGGCTGGAAAGACAGGGTTTTGAGGTAACTCGCTTGAAGGTTAATAAATACGGATTAATCAATCTTAAAGATCTAGAAAAAGCGATAAAAAAAGAGACGATTTTAGTTTCAATAATCCACGCTTCCAATGAAATCGGAACTATCCAGCCGATTAAAGAAATAGGAAAGCTTCTGCAGGCTATAAATCATAAACTACGCGCTAAAATATATTTTCATACCGACGCCAGCCAGAGTTTTGGGAAGATCCCAATTGATGTTAATAAAATGAAGGTAGATTTATTAACCGCCAGCTCTCATAAAATGTATGGTCCAAAGGGCGCGGCCTGTTTATATATAAAAGAGGGAACAAATATTGAACCGATTCTTCATGGCGGCGGTCAGGAAGAAGGAATGAGATCTTCAACCGTTAATGTGCCGGCAATCGTGGGTTTTGCAAGGGCTTGCGAAATCTGCCAAAAAGAAATGGTAAAAGAAGTACAGAGAATAATTAAATTGAGGAACAAATTAATAAAAGGCGTCTTAGAAAAAATTCCTAATTCTTATTTAAACGGTCATCCTAAAAATAGACTGCCGAACAACGCTAACTTCTGGTTTAAATTTGTGGAAGGGGAGTCAATAGTCATCCAGCTTGATTTATCGGGTATCTCCGCGTCCACTGGTTCGGCTTGTTCTTCGGCAAAATTGGAACCAAGCCATGTTCTTTTGGCCATTGGCCTAAAGCATCAAGAAGCCCACGGTTCTCTAAGGGTTTCCTTGGGTAGATTCACAAAAGAAAAAGATATTAATTATTTATTAAAAGTTTTACCGGTCGTAATAAAACAATTAAGAAAAATTTCACCATTTAGATAATAATTATTATGAATAAACTAGGCATTTATACAAAAAAAGTTATTAAACATTTTCAAAAACCGAAAAACTACGGAAAAATAAAAAATCCGGATGGGGTGGGAAAAGTCGGAAACGTTATTTGCGGCGATGTAATGTGGCTATATATTAAAGTCGGGAAAAATAAAAAAGGGTTTGAGGTTATAAAAGATATAAAATTTGAAACTTTCGGTTGCGTAGCGGCTTTGGCTACAAGTTCTGTCGTTACCGAATTAGCTAAAGGGAAAACTTTAACAGAGGCGACTGAAATTGACAAAGAAAAAATTATCAGGTCTTTAGGGGGGCTTCCGCCGATTAAGATCCATTGTTCTGTCCTGGCGGTCGATGCTCTATCTGAGGCGATTCACAATTACTTAATGAGAAAAAATCGGAAAATTCCCGAAGAATTAGAAAAAAGGCATCAGAGAATTGAAAAAGAAAAGAAGTTAATTGAAGAAAAATACAAAGATTGGATTAAGGCGGAAGAAAAAATACATGGACGCAAAAAATAAAAACAAAGTTATATGCGCGATGTCGGGCGGGCTGGATAGTTCAGTGGCAGCCGCTTTACTAAAAAAGCAAGGATATAGTGTTGTCGGAGTTTTTATGAAATTTTGGCACCCCGGCAAGGGAGTGGATTGCGAGAACAGATGTTGTTCCACGGAAGCCGAAAGTAGAGCAAGAAAAGTAGCAAAAATTCTAAAAATTCCTTTTTATGTCTTCAATTTTGAAAAAGAATTCAAAAAAAGAATTGTTGATTATTTTTTAACCGAGCATAAAAAGGGCGTTACTCCAAATCCCTGCGTTGTTTGCAATAAAGAAATTAAATTCGGCCTACTATTAGAGAAAGCGTTAGAATTGGACGCCGACTATATCGCTACCGGCCATTACGCAAGAAAAAAAGAGGTAAGAAATAAAAAACAGGGAACAATACATAAATTATTGAAAGCAAAAGATAAAAATAAGGATCAATCTTACTTCTTATGGAAGCTAGATCAAAACCAGTTGAAAAGGATTTTATTTCCAATTAGTGATTATACCCGAGAAGAAGTTTTGTCTTTGGCTAAAAAATTCAAGCTATCTTTCCTAGTAAAAATAAAGAAATCGCAGGAGATTTGTTTTATCCCAACTGAAGTTAACGAATTTTTAGAAAAATATCTTAAAGAAAAATCTGGTAAAATAGTTGATGCAACCGGGAAAATAATCGGTGAGCACAAAGGACTGTGGTTTTATACAATCGGTCAGAGAAAGGGGATAGGGCTCCCTGCTGGTCCTTATTACGTCTTAAATAAGGATAAGCGAAAGAATATCCTAACAGTCACTAAAAACGAAAAAGATTTATATAAAAAAGAGTTAATCGCAAGAAACATCAACTGGATTTCAGGAAGAGAACCGCGGCTACCCCTAAAGGTTCAGGCGAAAATTCGTTACCGTCATAGACCCGCTTCAGTAAAAATCCATAAACTAAAGACTGCGGGCTATAAACTAACATTTAATAAACCCCAGCGAGCCGTCACTCCCGGGCAATCAGTTGTTTTTTACAAGGGCCAAGAAGTATTGGGCGGCGGTATAATCGTCTAAATTCTGCCCGAGGTCTGACCTCGGGCAGAAACTAATAATATGAAAAATTTGTCAAAAAAAGGAATATTGATAGCTTTTGGTGAATTATTTTTAAAATCAGAAGGAGTAAAAGAAATGTTTCAAAGAAGACTGTCCCAAAACCTTTCTTTTTTTCTTAAAAAAGAAAATCTTGATTTTAAACCCTATCTATTTCATGACAGGATTTTTATTGAAATAGAAGAAACGAAGAAGGCAATCAAAATAATAAAAAAAGTTTTTGGAATCTCTTGGGTTTCAGAGTCATTTTTCCTTCCCCAAAATAATCTAAAAGACATCAGTAAGTTTGTCGCCGAAAATTATAAAGATCGGATAAAAAAAGATGAAGCATTCGCCATTCGTTTAAAATTAGAAAAAGGAATTCTTAAAGAAAGCAAAGAGAAAATAATTGAAAAAATCGCGGAGCCGGTTAAAAGAAAGGTAAATCTCTCTAATCCCCAAAAAGAAATTTTTATTGAGGTAAAAAAAGAAAGATGTTTTATATACTTCAAAAAGACAAAAGGGGCGGGCGGTTATCCGGCGGGGTGCGAAGGAAAAGTATTAACTTTAATGTCAGGAGGAATAGATTCGCCGGTAGCAGCTTATTTAATTGCCAAACGAGGCGCAGAAAATATCTGGCTTCATTTTCATAGCTTTCCTTTAGTCTCCAATAAAAGTATTGAGAAAGTAAAAGAGCTCGCCGAGATTTTTTTGAAATATCAACCATCTATAAAAATTTATTTTATTCCTTTTCAAAAAGCCCAGCTAGAAATTAAAACAAAAACTCCGCAAAACTACCGGATTTTGCTTTACCGAAGGTTGATGTTAAAAATTGCCGAATTGATCGCTAAAAAAGAAAATTGTCAGGCGCTGGTAACCGGCGAAAGCTTGGGCCAAGTCAGTTCCCAGACATTGCCGAATATTAAAGTTATTGAGGAGGCTGTTAGAACTCCGGTTTTAAGGCCTTTAATAGGAATAGATAAAGGAGAAATTATAGAATTGGCTAAGAAAATAGGAAGTTTTAAAATTTCAATAAGGCCCCAAGAAGATTGTTGTACTTTATTTACTCCTAGACATCCAACAGCGGAGGGGAAAATAGAAAAAATAAAATCTCTAGAAAAAGAACTAAATACAGAAAAAATAATTCGGCAGATCATAAAGGAGGCCGAAGTTAAAACATATTAATACTTATTGCCTCCCTCTTGGCTCTTGACAGAGATTCTCCGTTTTGTTACATAGGATATACCCCCTTATGGGGGGTATATAGAATTAAGACGTTCAATAAATATGAAAAAATCAATTAAAAAACAACTTTTAAACCGGATGAATTATATTTCCGGGCATTTAGAGGGAATTAAAAAAATGGTGAAAGACGATAAATACTGCATTGATATAATTATGCAGAACGAAGCGGTGTTAGCGGCGATTAGGAAAATAAATGAAATGATTTTAGAAAACCATTTAAATACCTGCGTTACCCAGGCGATTAAAGAGAGGAGCGAAAGAGAAAGGAAAAAGAAATTTAAAGAGCTTTTGAAAATTTATAAAAACTCTAATAAATAAAAAAACAATATGGCAAAAACAACAAAAGAACATATATATTTTGTTAAAGGAATGCACTGCGCTTCCTGTGAAATTCTGATTGAAAAAGAATTATTAACTTTGCCCGGAGTGAAATCCGTTGACGCCTCGGTTAATAAGGGAGAAATCTTGATTGAGTATGAAGGAGAGAGGCCAGCCGTTGAAAAATTAAACAGAATATTTAAGGAAAATAATTACACTTTTTCTGAAAAGCCGATTACCGCAAGAAACAATTCCGAGAAGAACGGTCTGTCAGTAATTCTTGGAACCTCCGCGTTGCTTATTATTGGCTTTATTATTCTAAATAAATTCGGATTATCGGGATTGGTGAGTGTCAACTCCAAATCCTCTCTGCCAATGTTTTTCATTCTAGGTATTCTGGCAGGAATTTCCACTTGCGCCGCGTTAGTAGGGGGATTAGTTCTCTCAATGTCAAAACAGTGGCTCCAGATTTATTCTGACAGCGACTCCTTTTTTCAAAAACTTCAACCCCATTTGATGTTTAATTCGGGAAGACTTCTTTCTTACACATTTTTTGGAGCAGTTCTTGGAGTGGTCGGTCAGAGGTTGCAAATATCTCTAAGGTTTACTTCTATTTTGGTCGTTGCGGTGTCGGTGATGATGGTTTTTCTTGCTTTTCAAATGCTGGGCGTTAAAGCATTCCGCAGATTTCAACTCACTCTTCCTAAATTTATAACAAGGTATATTGCCAAGGATTCTAATTTCCATGGTTATTATATGCCGTTTTTAATGGGCACTCTGACTTTTCTCCTACCCTGCGGTTTTACGATAACAGCCCAAGGACTTGCTTTAATTTCAGGGAGCGCCCTGCAGGGAAGTTTGATTATGCTTTCTTTCGCCCTGGGAACATTACCGGCACTTTTATTTGTTGGTATTTCCAGCGTTAAATTTTCCCAAAAACCCCACTTGTCTTATAAATTTCTAAAAGTAGCGGGGGTATTAATTTTGTTTTTTGCCCTTTTTAACATCAATTCCCAATTAAATGTTTTAGGATTGCCTAGTTTTAGCAACCTCGGTTACAGATCTCAACCTATAACAACAACTCAAGCAAAAAAAGAGGGTCTGCCACCAATAGTAAACGGCAAACAGATTATTAAAATGGACGCCTCTTCGTCCGGGTATAAACCAAACTATTTTAAGGTAAAAGTTGGGATTCCAGTGAGATGGGAGATTACGGATAAGGGGACAAGCGGCTGCACTAACGCCGTTATCTCCCGCAGTTTATTTGACGGAGAAATCAGCTTAACGCCAGGCAAAACGAGCATTAAAGAGTTTACACCGGCAAAAACAGGTAAATATAAATTCAGCTGTTGGATGGGAATGGTTTCGGGAGTTATTGAAGTGGTAGATGAAAATAACAACGGAGCAAGTGCCGCGTCCGCGTCTGATAATAACAACGATGTAATACCTTCTGGTTCAACCGGTTGCGGTTGCGGAGGAGGCAGCGGTAGCGGAAGCCGCTGTAGTATAAGATAAATTATGGAAAAAATAGTCCTAAAAATTTCAGGTATGGACTGCGCCTCGTGCGCGGCCGTTATTGAAAAAACGCTTAAAAAAGAAGCGGGAATCAAATCCGCTAATGTTAATTTTGCTTCGGAGAAACTTTATTTAGAATTTGATTCTGTTGAAATAAGCATTGCCAGAATTCAAAAAATAATAGAGAAGCTGGGATACAAAGCAACAGAAGAAACT
>CAZDIG010000022.1:5878-10058 GCA_964505465.1 uncultured Candidatus Saccharibacteria bacterium | reverse complement strand
ATCTATTTCAAAGGAATAAAAATTTATCACCCGCGGACACACCGGACATAGTAGCCGCCGAGGGAGGTCTTATCATCGTTGGTGACAAGGCCATCGTCGAAGTGCACGAGCCAAGCGTAGGTGGTGTTGTCCGCGTAGGTAGTAGACGACCAATAGCTGTCCGAGACAGTAGAGGGAAAATAAGCCGTAAAAATTGCAGGGTAAGCAACTCCGTAATTAACAATGCTCTGCAGTTCTTTTGTATTTGGCAATCTCCAGTCGGTCTGGCCGGCAAAATTAAGGCCTTCGCAATAAGTGAGCGCTTCTTCCCAGACGACAGTTGTGGCAGAGTCGGTGCAAGCAGGGCCCGCTCCATAAGTTTGCCCCCTTGAACAAGTCATCCAGATCAGGCTTGTGCAGTTGTCGCTAGTGGTTCCGTCTCCGTTGTTGGTAAAAGAAGGGTCGCAGGTGGCGGCGCTGTTGGCTGAAGTGTAATCATGGTCTTCGCCAAAGGTTTCGGTATAACTTGTGGTTTGGCCTGTGTCGGGAAAACCTCCTCCGCCTCCTCCTGCTGAACAATCTGTTCTGGTGCCGGTTAATTTAGTACTGGAATTGGTGTAAAAAGTTGCCGAGTTGCAAACATCTCCGACAACAGCGGTGCCCGCATTTGTCCGAAAATCAGGGGTTATACTGTAAATATCTTCTAAGGTGTGCATTGTTCCAGCCGGCGTTCCCGGAGAATCCAATCCATAGCTTGTCGGCGCCCCGGCGTCTTTATCTAATCTGTGATAAATATCGTCCAAGGTGTGCATCGTATCGCCGGGAGCGCTGGAAGGATTAAGGTTTCCCGCCATAACAAAAAGATAAACAACGCCAACGGTTAAACCTGCGCTGGAAAGAGCAACTATAATTTTGTATGCTTTTGAAGTTTTGTTTTTCATGCTATTTAACAGGGTGAATTTTTATTTTATGTTTTTAAGTTTTTGTTGAAGTCGACCTTATTTAATTTTAATTTTTTACATTTTCAACATTTTCAACATCTTTTAATATCCTACCACTAATACCCCCCCCGCAATAGGTTTTTCTGTGAATAATTCTTTAAAATATAAATTTGCACGAAGTCGGACCTCGTATATTTCGTACATTTTGAACATCTTTATTGTTTTCTTAAATATTCTAAATAATACTCGCAGAATTTGTCTAAATCTTTTAGGTGTTCTTGAATAATTTGATAAATTTCTTTTAATGATGTTCGGACAAGCCATAATTCCGTCTGTCTTTATGAAAATCGGCAAAAGAAAGAGAATTAAACTTTTTTAACTCTTTAATATTTTCTTGAATTTCCGATATTAAATTTCTTACTTTTTCTATGTCTAATGGAGCGTATTTAATCATATTTTTTCCCCAGAAATACTTTGTTAAAATATTCTTCAACCGGTTTAAAATCAAAATAGCGGAGCATTACTTCTTCTTTGTAGTCCGCAAAAAATTTATCTGAATTTTGATAAATTACTTTTCCTGTGTTTATCGCTTTAAACTGCAAACTTAAAGGGGTATCTCTTAGATAAACTATATCTGGGTTAGAAACTTGAAAAGCTTTAGAAAATATTTCATACAAATCTCCGTAAATTTCCGAAGGATTATTTTTTCTAATATTTTCGTCTTCAAACACTACTCCAATATCAAAATCGCTTTTGGGGTGACGATATCCTGTTATTTTAGAACCAAAAAGGATTATTGCCCCCACTTTATTTTTTTTTAAGCAGTTTCTTATTAAGTTTTATTTTATTTAAACTAAACATTGTTATTTGTTCAAATTGTTCAAATTGTTGAATCATTCGCTTCGCTCATTTGTTCAAAATGTTCAATGTGTTCAATTTGAACAAGCAAAGCGATTCAACATCTTGAACATCTTGAACATTTCCAACATCTTGAACGTCTTTATGGTTAATTATTACCATAATTATAGTATAATCTTACAATTAAGACAACTTTCTGTAGTAAATTCTACGGGCGTTGACCCGAAATAATTGGTTTTAAAATAATAAATTCTCTCTTTTCCATTTAGATATCGCTATATTATGGTGTTGATGTATATGTGTCTGGTATATATATGTATATGGATTACTAAATTATACCAGAAATCTCCACTATGCCAAATACCCCAGCTTCCGCCCGAGGTCTGACCTCGGGCGGTTTTTTTCATTCTAATTGTGCGTCTCCGAAATCTTTAATCTCTTTTTTATATTCTATCCAGTTTTCAATAAAATTTTTACAACCCTGCTCTTTATCCATTATTTCTGAGAGGAATTTTCTTTCGGTAACTGAAGGAAAATTCTTCTTGCCGATATAGTCCTGATAGCTTGACCACTTGTAATTTTCCAAAAATCCAATAGTTTTTTCTGATTCTTTGATTCCAACTTCTTTCCAATTGGGCTCTATTAGAGAAATAGGATTGGCGTGAACATAGGTAAAAACAATTTTTAATTGATTATCATCCTTAATGAGAACTGCCAAAAATCGATTTTGAAAAACGTGACCCTTTCGATTATATTTTCTATTAAAATATCCAGCGTAACCGGTACCAACCTTGCGCATAAAATCAGTTACTCCATTATTCTTCAGTTGCTTTAACAACAAATGAATATGATTTGGCATAAAACAAAAGGACAAAATCTCAACCATCTTTTCCCTCTCGTCTTTCTCAAAAACAACAGAATTGCCCGAGGTCAGACCTCGGGCAGCTTTTTTTATCCTAGTTCGAATTTTTCGTTGTTCTTTTATAGAAACTGGTTTTGTCGTATTAAACTCATAAATAGAAAAAATCCCCCGATAATAATCATCGGTGTCCTTAAAAATTAAATTCTCGTCAATTGCTCTTAACACGACGTGATAAATTTCGCCATTAACAAATTGTGGTCGTTTAATTACCATAGTTTACTAATATAGAGAGGCGCCCGAGGTCCGACCTCGGGCGGAGCTTATTGGATGGGGCCGGAGTGATCAGGGATTGATTGGTCGTCGGGCAAAGTGGTGTTAATCAAAGGAGTTTTTCCCTCAACGGTTTTTTCTGTCCACTGATCTTCTGCTGTGATTTTTGCCTCATTGATAATTGGCAAAATTTTTCCTTTTTGATTTGAATTCGGAGCCAAAGCCACCTGAAAAGCCAGACTCGGAGACGACGCAGAGACGCCGGTTCCCGCCTCAAAAACCTGGTTGTCTTTCACCACCCAAACAATTTCTCTTGAGCGCGGGTCAAACGAGAATTTTGCCGATTCTTCTTGGGGAAAAATTCTACCGGTTAATTCAACTCCTTGGGGTAAAGTAGCCTTTACTTTTACGTTTTTTACGTCGTTATAATAATTCTTTATCTGCCATACAATTGTGAAGGTGGTGGTGTTTCCAACTTGCGGCGGAATAGGTCCTGAGTTTCCAAAAACTTCATCTTGATAGTAACCCTTCTGCAAAACTTCCAACTTTGTGTTAACCTTTGTTTGAAATTCTTCACTGATTTGTGAAATATTGACCTTATTTTTAATCGCAATATTTTTTTCGGTAGTTTCCCAATAATCTTTGAGTTTTACATCAAACTCAACCTTCCCCTCTTCCTCAACGTCCAAAAACCTAAGTTCGGGAACCTGTTTCCAATCCCAGATAATCAAATTATCGTCTGCTTTAAATTCTCCGAGCTCCGCTTTAATAGTAGAAAGATCAAACGCCGCGCCGTCAAGCCGAGTGATTAAGAATTGGTTTTCAAAAGGAGTAGTTCCGATATTTCGGAAGAAAATCTCATAATGAAGCTGCTCTCCAGGAGAAGCAATATAATTAGCGAAATTGTTAATTTGCTGAGAGATATACAGCAAGGGTTGTATAATTTCCACTTCTTTCTCTGTTTCTTTTAGCAAGATAAAATCTCCTTCCTGCCACATTCCGATTTTTACTCCAAATCTAAGCCGGCTCCCCGCCTCTCCTCCTAACCTCCCTTTGATTTTTATTCTTCCGCCCTCGGCTTTTTTAAGCGAGGGAATTCCCCAGTCTGTTTTTTCTAAAGCCGCCGGAGTTGATTCTAAAAATTCAAATTCAGACGGATACTCGGTTTGGATTTTTATGTCTGATAAAGAATAATCAATGTTTGAAAAATAGTTTAAGGAAAATTGAATATCCCTGCCGCTTTCTAATTTTGACGGCAAATCAAATTCCA
>CAZDIG010000022.1:0-5778 GCA_964505465.1 uncultured Candidatus Saccharibacteria bacterium | reverse complement strand
GTTTTTTGACGGTAATACCAATACCCTGAAACTCCTGCTATTATAATTAAAATTATTAGTAAAACTATTGTTTTATTTTTCATAATTTTGAGCGAGGGAGAAGTGAAATTTTATTTCACTTCGACCAAGCGAAGTAATTATATCAGATAGAATAGCTGCTATTGTATAAGTTGGCGGAGGCCCGTCCTCCGCTGATTTTAGTTTATATTATTTTATCAGATGTAGAGTGTTCTCGCAATAAATAAAAATAGTAGTTTTTGGACAATTCTTTTAATATTTTTTGAGACTCTGGGTTCATCTTTATTTTAGATAAAGTTTGCCAGTCTTTTTTCAAAATTATCCTCAAAATTTTGACCGCGTCGGAATTAACTGTAACGCATAGATTTTTATTTGCCTGGTTATTTTTTTTTGCGCAATTTTGACATATCGCCCCCCCCTCTTTGAAATGGAAACAGAGAACATTAGGGGTTAGTTTATCTTGACAGACGGCACAGTGGAAAAGCTCCGGTTCGTACCCTAAAATAGAAAGAAAATTCCAGAAAAAATAATAATAAATCAGCGAGTGATGGGTGGTGGGCAGCGGATGTTTATCCAGTCTACTAAATGTTTCGGCAATTAAGTTCCAAATTGTTTGCTCTCTTTCCTCAAATTTTAGGAAGTCATCCAAAGTCTCGGAAATTTTAAAAGCTATTTTTAATTTTTTAAAATCTTTTTTAGTATTTTCAAATTTCTTAAGCGGGATCGCATCGGTTAGAGTTTTATGCGCTTTCCCTTGGATAAATTCAATTTCTGAAAAACAAAAAAGATCAATTCCTGATCTCAATTTTGAATTAATTTTCCTTATAGCTTTTGCCAAAATTTCTAATCTTCCAAAATCCTCGGTAAAAATTGTAAAAACTCTATCTGCTTCGCCTCTCTCGCTTTTTTTAAATACAAAACCACGGGTCCTATAATGAATAAATGGCATTTTTAATTAAAAAATACTTTAAGATTGTTTTGTTAATCCCTCTAAAAGCTTTATCTCTCTGTCAATCTTCAATTTTTCTGCATAATCTTTGGTCTGGAATCTTTGCCGCCTTAAATCATTAAGAGCTCTTTTATAATCTTGAGAGGAAATCATCGGGCCGTATTTTTTAGGAAAAGCTTGGCTTTCTAATTTTACCCTCTGATCGCGTTTGAATTTTCCTTTTCCGTCCGACTTCCGTAGTGTATCTCTTAATTCCCTTCGCGATACTTCTGGTTTTTTATCAAATAGTGACATTATATTTTTTTGATAGATAAAAATAATTTTTGTTGTTCGACCTTTATTTCTTTTTCTAAATCAAATCTTGTGTCTGATTTTTCTTTCTTAATAATATTGTCAGCTTTGGTTTCATTTAAAATATTTTTTTTGTTTTTCTCCAAAATTTTATTTAAATCGGGCGCGCCGAAATAGTTAATTAAAATCCGATTATTCGGCTTTAGGCCAATTTTCTTCCTCATTTCCTGCAAATTTCTAATCACTTCTCTTATAAGTCCTTCCTCTTTCAACTTTGGCGTAATTTTAGTGTCCAGTTTTATTTTTTTCCCGTAAACGATCTTTTTAACATTAACTTCGTCTGAAAGAATCTCTAAAAATTCTTTTGTTAATTCTCTGTTGTTGATTGACAACTTAGCCAGTGGCTGCCTAACTTTAATGCCCGCCACCGCCCTTTGACTCAGAACTTCTGCAACAATCTCCCGCGTTTTTTGCATCTTTTCTTCCAACTCGGGATTAATTTTCTTTTTGTCGGCTTTGGGCCAGTCAAATAAATGGATAGATTCGGGCATATCTTTTGCTTTAATAGAAAGATAAATTTCTTCCGCGAAAAACGGCATTATCGGCGAAATTAATTTTGCCAAAGTTAAAAGGACGAAGTAAAGAGTGGCTGCCGCTTCTTTTCTTTCTTTTTCATTTTTTTGCCCTTCACCTTTTATAGAAGGTGAAGGGTGAAATCTCTTTCTGGAACACCTGATATACCAAAGGGATAAATCGTCGTAAAAGAATTTTTCAATAGATGTTACCGCCACGGCCACATTGTATCTATTTAGGGAACGGGTTGTTTTTTCTATCAGGTTGTTTAAGGAAGAAATAATCCAGTTATCCAAAACGTTATCGGAAATTAATCCCTTTTGGGAAACTTCTTCTACAACATAAGTTTTGAAAAATATGAAACTATTCCAAAGAGTCAGTAATTTTCTTTTTACCTCCTCGGACGCATGATAACCGAATTTTAAATTGTAAGTCGGATTTTGTTTGGCATACATCCAACGCATAGGGTCGGCGCCTATTTTTTCCACGGCGTCATCAAACCAAATAGCGTTTCCTTTGGATTTATGCATTTCTTCCCCTTTTTCATCTCTCACGGAAGCATAACCAAAGATTGTTTTCACCGGAGCCGTTTCTTCTAAAATCGCACTCATCACAATAATTACGAAAAACCAATTCCTGAATTGCCCCGGAAAAGATTCGCAAACTAATTCGGCCGGAAACCATTTTTTCCAGTCTTCTTTGTTCTGAAAATAACCCATTGTTGAGAAGGGAACAATGCCGGCGTCTAACCAAGGATTTCCTACGTCTAAAATTCGTGAAGCTTTTCCCCCGCATTTTGAGCATTTAATTTTTACATTATCCACCCACGGCCGATGAGGAGAATGACCCTCAAAATCTTGCCACCCTTCAACCGCCCGCTCTTTTAATTCTTCTTTTGAGCCGATCACTTCAAAATTTCCGCAGACGCATTCAAAAATCGGCAAGGCCAAACCCCAGTACCTCTTTTTGGAAATCAGCCAGTCTTTCATATTTTTTATCCAGTCTAATTCTCGTTCCAATCCAAAACCGGGAATCCAGTTTATTTTTTTAGCAACTTCCATCAATGGTTTTCTCAATTTTTCCATTGAAATATACCATTCATCAACGAGCCGAAAAATTAATTCGGCTTTACAGCGCCAACAAGTCGGATAGCGGTGGCTATAATCTTCAATTTTAAAAACTAAATTCTTTTGAAAGAGATTTTCAAAAATTAATTCGCGGATATCGCTTGTAAACTTTCCGGTTAAGAATCCAAGCCCTTCTTTGTATCTGCTTTCATCGTCCGTGGGGTCGACAACCGGCAGTTTTAATTCTTTGCTTAACTGAAAATCTTCCTGACCGCAGCCGGGCGCCGTATGAACAATTCCCGTTCCTTCTTCTTCGGTTACATCTTTCCATAAAACCACTTTATGATTTTCTCCTTTCATAACCATTTTTACCGCCTCCAACTCGTCAAACATTCCCTGATATTTTAATCCTTCCAATTCTTTTCCTAAAAATTCTTTTTTTATTTTGCCGTTAGGCACCAAATTAGATTTGCTTTTCAAAAGAATAAAAATATCGCCTTTTTCGTCCTGTATTTCAACATAAGCAAGCGCTGGATGAACGGCTAAAGCCACATTGGCCGGCAGAGTCCAGGGAGTAGTTGTCCAAACCAAAAAATAATTATTTTTTTTGCCGATAATTGGCAGTTTTACAAAAACCGCTTTATGAGTAATTTCTTTATACTCTTCTGTTAAAATTTCATGCTGGGAAATGGCGGTTCCGCAATTATGTGTAATAAAACCATTTGCAACAAAACTATGTAAGGGATTTACGCTGACATCAAAGACGTCTTTTACACCAATCTTTTTAATCTCTTTGATTGTTTCCCAAACGAACGGATTTTTCAAACCATCTGTAGCCCCTTTTAACCATTTGCTGAATATCGGTAGATTGTTTACTTTAATATTACTTAAAGATTTTGTGCACAATATTTCTTCTATTTTTCTTTTTGATAGGTGCAACATCTTTGAAATTTTCAAGGTAGTTAGACCTTTTTCTTTTAATTTGAAAATTTTTTCATATTGTTTTATTTTCCCTTTCTTTAATTTTTCTTTTAATTCCAAGTATTCTTGTACGTTTCTAGCCATTCTTTCTCGTTCCTTTGCATAACGATATCCGACAAACTTACAAAAATTGAGAAGATTTTCTTTAGACTGCGAAAAAATAGCACTAATTCTTACAGATTTACTGCCATCTTTTCTAGCAAATATCGGTTCATATCTTATGTTTTGTATTTTAACATTAAATTTTTTAAGAAGTTTAGAAATTTGTCTAACAAAATTATGTCCATTTTTAACTAATTTTTCATCTTTACTAAGAGAAAATTGTAGTGCATCAAATTTTTTTCTATGAATTTTTATTTTAGTTAACTCGCTTCCAAAATAAGCTGCCAAAAATTCTCGAACAATATGTTTAGGTGCTTCAAAAAGCCATTTCGGAACCTCAAAATGAGTTTTACTCTTCTTCCCGATAGGTGCACCCAACACCACCAATAAAATGGCTAAACTTGAAGAATAAACCCGAAATTCAGTACTATAACCTTGAATGATTCTATCTCTCAAATTTGATATAATAAATCTTTTATTAATAGGTCCGTAGGAAAAACCAAGTTTATCTAAATCTTTTCTTATCTCGTTTAAATCTTCTTTTTTTCCTGTAAACCCCACTTCAAAGTTTTTTCTTTTTCCAGAACTAAGAAATAAAAAACCATCTCCAAAAATATGACCAAGTAATCTGGTAATAATCAATAAATTTTGATTTTTGGTTGTAAGGGGTAAAAGGCTTCTATCTTTTAATTCGCGAATAACATATTCTAAAGTACGATTTTTCTTTTTAATATTGTTTACTTGGCAAATAACATTGAAAGAAATTTTTACCTTATACTCAAGCAATACTTTCTTTTGAATTTCTCTTAAGGTATAATGTTGTGCTCTAAGCGATTGAATCTTTTTATCTAATTTCCATTTGTCAACTGTAACTAAATCGCGGTAATGAGAAACCTTACCGTTAATCCTTTTTTTTCCTCTTTTCAATTCAAGATTTGTTATAATATTCTTTAAATCTTCTCCATCAAGAATCTTTTTATCTATAGATTTATCCTCAAAAATTTCAGGATGGGGATAAACTGCTACTTTCTCACCAATATTGATTTTATCAAGCGGTATCCATCCTTTTCTCTTAACCCAAAATGGATGATCTGCTGTGGCTGATATCGAGCGGTCTGTTTCAACTGTAGACAGTTTAAATATTGATTCCTTAGGAATAGTTATATAATCGCTAATGGGTGCTACCGCCATTTTATTTTGTCGTTCAGCAAAACCTACAACTTTATGGTATTCCCAACAATTCTTTAACTCCTTTATAGATTTAGACATACCATCAGAAAGTAGTATCTTTGAGTTCCCATCAATACATCTCGGGCACCAAGGCACCACATCTCTTCCTTTGTAAAGCAGTCCTTTTTCCCGGCATTTTTTAAGAAAACCCCAAATAGCGTAATTATTTTCATCCGACATAGTGTAATAGGAATTATCCCAATCCATCCACTGACCAAGGCGAATTGACTGCTCTGTCTGGATTTTTGAATATTTTCTTACTCTTTCTTTACATTTTTCAACAAACTGAGCAATTCCGTATTTTTCAATATCTTTTTTGTTTTTAAAGCCGAGTTCTTTTTCCACCTCCACTTCAACCCATAACCCTTGGCAATCAAAACCATTCTGGAATCTTTGGTTAAATCCCTGAAGGGCTTTATATCTTTGGAAAAGGTCTTTATAGGTTCTTCCCCATGCGTGATGAACGCCCATCGAATTATTGGCAGTGATGGGACCATCTAAAAATGACCAAGGTTTTTTCCCTTTATTTTTTTCTCTAAGTTTCTCAAAAATCTTATTTTCCTGCCA
>CAZDIG010000021.1:0-10279 GCA_964505465.1 uncultured Candidatus Saccharibacteria bacterium | reverse complement strand
GGAGTAATTTTTTATCGTAAATCAAATTTTAATGAAGAGGGTGGTTGGAAAAAAATTGATAATAGTCAAATCAAGGGAATTTATGTCGGTAGTCTTAAAAACCTTAAGTTTGGCAATGTGCCGAAAGAAGAGCAGAACTGCATTAAATGGGATTTTGCAAACGGCCGGCCAGAAAACAATTATTGCACCAAATGGGAACCACCTAATTTAGTAGGAGAAAACCTATCTTCTATTAAAATAGATGGAAATTACTTTGTCATTTTAATCTACTACGATTCATCAACAGACGAATGGTCTTCTTGCCAAGCCTTCTCAACTGTAGACGATATAAATAAAAAGGGGCCGAGACAAATAAAGTGGGAATATATAAACCGTATGGGTAAATATCCAAACTATGTTTTAATATTCCCAGTAGTGAAGAAGTAATTTGACTAATACAATCAAAAACCACATAATTTTTTTATGTGGTTTTTGATTTTAAAAGTGTCTTATCTCGGTTTTATCACGACCCCCCTTTCGGGTTCTTCTCCTTGGCTTTCAGTTGTCACGTCTGGGCGAGTTGATAATTCCATATGAATAATCCGTCTCTCATAAGCCGGCATTGGATAAAGAGCTTTCTCTTTTTTTGTTAATGCTACCTCGTCCGCTAAATCCTTAGCCAAGCTTTTTAAATATTCGGTCTTTTTCTTTTTATATTCATTAATATCTAAATCAATATAAACATTCTTAGGCAGTTCTTTATTTAAAATTCTCCCTAAAAGATTTTGGATTTCTATTAAGGTTTGACCTTTTTCTCCAATTAAAATCTGCGGCTCGTCGCTTTTTAGGTTTATCAAAACAGTGTCAAAATTCTCCTCTTCTTTTTGAAAAACAATGTTTTTGAGGGGTGTTTTAATATCTATCTCAACGGGAAATGTCATTTTTTGGAAAAACTCCTCAACAACTTTTTTTATTTTTTTTATTTCTTCTGGGATAATCATATAGTCCTCGGATACTTTTTAAAAATAACATATTGTTGAACTACTGAAAAGAGGGAGCTTACAATCCAGTACAGCCCTATCGCAGAAGGGAGCTTCCAAAGAATCACGATAGTCATTACGGGGAATACATACACCATTTGTTTTTGCATAATTACCGAAAAATCGGAGCCCTTTCCACTCTTTTTGGTTTTGGGGGTAAGCATTTTAGTCTGAAGGAACTGGAAAATTCCGGCTATAACGGCTAATAATATATTAGGTGAAGAAAGGTTTATTATTCCTAAGAAATTGGGGCTAATTTGGCCTGGATTTAACACAAAACTGTAAAGATTAACGAGTTCCTCGGGCCTTAATCCTTTCCAGAAAACGCGATAAAGAGCAATTAAAAAGGGGAGTTGAATGAGCGTCGGCAGACACCCTGAAAAAGGATTGATCTTAGCTTTTTTATACAGCTCCATCATTTCTTCCCCTTGTTTTATTTTGTCGTCTTTGTGTGTCTTCTGAATCTCTTGAATCCGCGGCTGAATCTCGCTTAAAGCCTTCTGTGATCTAATGGCTTTTAATGAGGGGAAATAAAGAATTAAGCGGATGATAAATGTTAAAACAATAATTGCCACCCCAAAATCGTGGCCCGGAAGATATTTATAAAGCAAAACCAAGGCATTAAATAGAGGGTAGTATAGGATATTATTAAAGATGGTTGTAATTGTCCCAAACATTGTAGTTTAAGGTAGATCTACCCCGCCCTTATTAAAAGGGTGGCATTTAAAAATTCGTTTTATTCCCCTCAAACCACCCTTTAAAACACCTTGTTTTTCTATTACCTCCAAGGTGTACTGCGAGCAAGAGGGATAAAAACGGCATTTTACCTCTAAGTTAGAGGAGATAAAATTTTGATAAAATCTGATTGTATTTAAAAAAAATAATTTAAGCATTTTTAAATTATTTTGGCTGTTTTAAAAAGTTTTTTTGCCAAAGCCTTAACCTCCTGGAAATTTCTACTTTCTAAACCTGGCTTGACTATTAATATTCCGTCAAAACCTTTTTGAATATTGGGAATAATTTCTCTTACTATCTCTCTTAATTGCCTTTTAATTCTATTTCTTACTGTGGCTTTTTTTGAAACTTTCTGGCTCACGATAAAAGCAAATCTGCTTTTTCCTAAATCGTTTGGAATAAGTTTTAAAACTAAAAGTCCTTCTTTACACCATTTGCCTTTTTTAAAGATTGTTTTAAATTCTTTCTTTCGCTTTAATCGGTTTATTTTTGGCAACATAACTAAAGAACTTAAACTGTAAGTTTTTTCCTTTTCTTGCTCCTCCTTCTTTTTAAAATCCTTCTTCCTCCTTTTGACCTCATCCTTCTTAAAAAACCATGGGCTTTTTTTCTCTTTTTTTTCTTCGGCTGATAAGTTCGGCTCATGATATTGATTATTATTGTTTTTTGACTAAAATTTAGTTTAGTATAATATTAAATTATTTGATAGTCAATTTTTAGAAAAGCTGTTTGTGTTTAGATAATAAATTTCACATATTATCCACAATTTAATAACATAGCTTAGAGTTTTGTTCTTATTTTTGCTTAAATTTGACAGGTGGTATAATTACCTATTACTGTTGTAAAAAATAATGTTCAAAAATCCAGTCATTATGAATAATAAAGAGCTTTGGCAATCGGCTTTAGCCCAAATTCAATTCCAGATTTCAAAAGCCAACTTTGCTACGTGGTTGAAAAACACTGATGTTATCTTAAAAAAAGAGGGGGTTGTTGTGGTTTCTACCCCTAATGCTTTTTCTAAAGAATGGCTGAGTAATAAGTATAATAAATTAATCTTTAAAATTATCCATGATCTTGATAATGAAGTACGGGAGGTAAAATTTATTGTAAAACAAGGAGGAGAAACGGCCTTAAAAACAAAAAGTGCTGCCGAAAACGGGAAGCTTGAGATAGAACAACTTAAATTTGAAGAATTTAAAATTAACAGAGAGACTAACCTTAATCCCCGCTACACTTTTGATAATTTTGTAATCGGCTCTTTCAACGAATTAGCTCACGCCGCCGCCTGGGCGGTTTCTCAGAACCCCGGTTTAACTTATAACCCTTTGTTTATCTATGGCGGAGTGGGTTTGGGAAAAACCCATCTTCTCCAAGCCACGGGCAATAAGATTATAGATAACTTAAAAGGTAAAAAAATAAAATATATTTCCTCTGGAAAATTAGTCTCTAGTATTGTTAGCGCAATTCACAACCATAATATTGAAAGTTTTAAATCAAATCTTTCTTTGATTGACATCTTAATTATTGACGATGTCCAGTTTTTAGCCGGAAAAGATAAAACCCAGGAAGAATTTTTTCATATTTTCAACACTCTTTACGAAAAAAATAAGCAGATTATTTTATCTTCTGACCGCCCTCCGAAAGCTATCCCGGAATTAGAAGAAAGGTTAAGGTCGCGTTTTGAGGGCGGAATGATCGCCGACATTTCGGCGCCCGATTATGAAACAAGGTTGGCTATTTTAAAAACCAAACTCCAGGATAAAAATGTTAATCTATCGGAAGAGGTTTTAGAATTTATCGCCAATAATATCAAAAAAAATATCCGCGAATTAGAGGGCGCCCTAAATAGAGTTTTAATTTATTATAAGACAAATAATAAATCGCCCGACCTTGAGGTTGTAAAAAAACTTACGAAAAGCTATATCTTCTCGCCTTTAAACATCACTTCTTATCAAAAAATTATTGAAGTGATTTCAAAATTTTACGACTTAAAAGAAAAAGACCTTTTCAGCCCTACTAGAAAAAAAGAAATAGTTAAGCCTCGCCAGATTGCAATGTTTTTTTTAAGGCAGGAGTTAAAATACTCTTTTCCGGCGATCGCTAGAAAATTTGGAGGGAAAGACCATACAACTGTTATTTATTCGTATAGAAAAATATCAGAGGCGGCGGCCAAAGACGATAAATTGTCCGAGGAAATTGAGTTAATAAAACAACAAATATATAGTGGATAAAAAGTGAACAATTTAATTATTATTAAATTATTCTAAATTTCCCCCCATTTTTACAACTAAAATTCCTAATATTTTTCACAAATTACCCCCAATATAAATAGTCGTAAATTATAACCAATTTAATAAAACCAATAACAACAAGTTTAATTAAAAATATGAAAGTAGAAATTTTAAAAACAAACTTTAAAACAGGGTTAAATATTATAGAAAAAATTATTGGTAAAAATTTATCATTACCAATTTTAGACAACGTTTTAATAACAACCGAAGATAGTTTTTTAAAACTAACTTCAACCGATTTAGAAACCGCAATTAAATGGTGGATATTAGCAAAAATCTCTAAAAAAGGAAAAATAATCGTACCAGCTCGTTTTTTATCAAATTTTATCTCTTTACTACCAGAAGAAAAAATTATTCTAGAAGAGAAAAATCAGGCTTTATTAATTGAATGTAAAAACTATAAAACACAAATTCAAGGATTTAATCCTGACGACTTCCCAATTATTCCAGAGGTAAAAGATTTAGACTTTATTGAAGTAGATAGCGAAAGATTCTCTATTGGATTATCACAAATAGTAGACGTTACTTCTCCATCCCAGGCGCGACCCGAGATATCCGGTATTTATTTCCGTTTTTTAATAGATTCAATAAAAATGGTAGCTACTGATAGTTTCCGTTTAGCTGAAAAAACTATTCTCTTAGATAAAAAAAATAACAAGGAAAGATCTTTTATTTTACCTCAAAAACCAGCAAGGGAAATAATAAATATTTTAGGGGAAAGAAAAGGAAGGGTTAAAATTTATTTCTCGTCAAACCAGGTGTTGTTTGAATTCCCCATGGAAGAAACCTCTCATCCGCAAGTTCATGTTTTATCTCGTCTTATTGAGGGTGAATATCCGAACTACCAAGAAATCATTCCTAAAAAATTTAAAACCAATATTATTGTCAAAAAAGACGAGTTTTTAAATCAGATTAGGGCCGCTGCCTTGTTCGGCGGAAAAATTAATGAGGTGAAGTTCACAATCAACCCTAAAAAAAAGGAAATAGAAATTTTTGCCCAAAGTCCCAATATTGGAGAGTTTAAATCGGTTTTGTCGGCCAAAATAGAGGGAGAATTAATTGAAACATCTTTTAATTATAAGTTTTTAATTGACGGGCTTTTAAATATTAAAAGCTCAGAGGTTATTTTCGGCTTAAGCAGAGAAGATGGCCCCTCTGTTTTGAGGCCAGTAGGGGACGCAAGTTATATTTATATCGCGATGCCCATTAAAACGACTTAGAGAGATTGGTTCAAGAATTAAAAAACCCGCCGGCGGCGGGTTTTTTAATTTTATTAAGCGTATTTCAATTAGAGGGCGGATTATCGCTAATCCAGTTCTTAACCCCTATTTCCCATAATAAGTATTGCGGATTTGTTTCAGGGAACTCTGGTTTTTCTAAGGGATTATTCTTATCTATGTAATGTAAAATACTATGAGGCTCCGGGTCATCAATTATTCCGTCAAGAATTGGATTTTTTGAGGGTGAAAAATTGGGTTTATTAAAATATTCTTTAGGGTGGGATGAAAGTATTTTCCACATAATTTTATTAAAAATCGGACCCGCTAAAACGATACCGGGCTCTTTGACCATAGGCGCGTTATTGTTATTTCCCACCCAGACACCGACCGCCACAAAAGGGGCGTATCCAATCGCCCAACCGTCATTAAAATATTGGGTTGTGCCGGTTTTGGCGGCTACCTGATAATCTTTAAAATATAAAAGCGAATTAGGTCCGAACATTGGCGTTCTAGCTTCGTTGTCAGACAAAATATCGGTTATTAATCGCGTCGTCTGAATATCTAAAACTCTTTTCATCTCCTTTTTGTTCTCTTCAATTATATTTCCTTCCCAATCCTCTATTTTCAAAATACCAACCGGCGGAACTTTTAAACCTTCTGTGGCAAAAACGCCGAAAGCCGACGTCATTTCCAATAAAGTGACTTCTCCGCCGCCTAATACTAAAGAAAGGCCGTAGCGATTAGGATCGGTTAACGTTGTAATCCCTGAATCTTTAGCCGTCTTTAGGCTATCTTCTATTCCGGCAAGGTATAAAATCTTTACCGAAGGGAGGTTAAGCGACTGGCCCAATGCTTGACGAAGGGAAACCTTTCCCCTAAATTTCCCGTCGTAATCTTGGGGATGATAACAGGATAGCTCATATTGGTCTTTTTCTTGGTTTCCCGCCGGATCGCAGTTGGGGTTGAATTCCGTTTTTACATCCCATAGAACAGTGTTTGGGGTATACCTTTTTTTGAAGGCGGTGGCGTAAACAAAAGGTTTAAAGGCAGACCCTGGTTGGCGCTTCCCTAAAATAGCCACATTAAATTGAGGATCAAATAAGCAGTCTTTTTTGATAGATTCGCACCCCTCGGGATAAGAGCTTCCGAAATAATCTTTTGAACCGACTATTGCTAAAATCTCTCCATTTTTAGGGTTAATTACTACCACCGCGGCATTATTGGCATTGTAGTTTTTATTTTTCTTTGATATTTCTTCAACGGTTGTTTCCACAAAATCCTGAAGTTCCCAGTTGATTGTTGTGTAAACCTTTAACCCTTTCTCTATTAAAAAGTCTCTTCCATATTCTTCTTCAAGGTAACTCTGGATATATAAAGAGAAATGCGGGGCTTTTATAGGGTTTGAAATGCCGGAAAAATTTAATTTCTCTTTTTGGGCAAGCTGTTTTTTTTCTTCGGTGATATAACCAGACTGCGCCATTTTATTTAAAATATAGTCTTTCCTCGCTATAAGTCCTTCAAGATTGGGGCCGTAAGGGGAATAATAAGAAGGGGCCCTGATTAAAGCGGCGAGAACGGCGGCTTCAGCTAGGGAAATCTCCGATACGTGCTTTTTAAAGTAAACTTGGCTGGCGGCTTCCGCGCCATAACTATTTTCTCCGAAAGGAACCTGATTTAAATACCACTCCAAAATTTGCTCCTTAGAATACCTTCTTTCCAATTCCAGGGTTAAAACAGCCTCTCGGATTTTTCTATCCAGTGTTTTTTCTCTTGTGAGAAAAGTAGACCTGATTAACTGTTGGGTGATAGTGGAACCTCCCTGGACCGGTTTCCATAATTTCAAATTAACAAAGACCGCCCTTAATATTCCTCGAAAATCCAGGCCGATATGTTGATAGAAACTAGAGTCTTCAGCAGCTATTACAGCTTTCTTTAAATAATCGGGCATTTGAGAGATTGAAACCACCTCTCGTTTTTCCTCGCCGTATATTTCGTAAAGTAGAACACTCCCCGTTCTATCATAAATTTTCGTTGACTGGATAAAATGTTTTTCAGTGAACTTCTCCGGGCGAGGCAGGTCGCGGGTATAGTAAACAAACAGAAGAAGTGTAGATAAAACGAACAATAGAAAGCAGAAAAACAGGATTTTAGCAATCCTTAAAAATAGTTTTTTCCTTTTGTTTTTAGTGCGACCTTCGTTCCTCATTACTGGCTAAAAATAAAGATTTTAGAGTTATTTTACTAAACTTATAAAACAAAGGCAAATCAAAACCCCGCCTTTTGGGCGGGGCTTATAGTCTTACTCAATTTCTTCTTCACCTCCGAGGTTTGGGTTTTCTCCTTCGCCCTCTTCTTCTGGTTTAATCTCTTCCGTTTCTTCTGTTTCTTCATCTGGGCTGATAAAGAATTTGAAAATTTCGTTTTCCATGTTTTATATTTAACTTGTGAATAGAATCGACCTTTTATTCTATATGGGTTTTATTATTGTAAGACTGCTTACATAGTTGCTTCGTTCGGTCGAGAAATGAGAGCAAGCTTTTCTTCCTTTTTCTCTCTTACAATTATAGTTTAGTGAATTTTTGTTTTGTCAAGCCTTCTCTTGAAAGATTCTTTAAAGGCCCCACAGATAGCTATTCCCAAAGCGTCAGCGGCATCGTCTGACTTTAGGGGGGTATTTAATTTAAGCAGATTCTCAACCATTTTTTGGATTTGTTTTTTCTCGGCCCTGCCATAACCAACAATACTCATTTTTACCTCTAAGGGCGCTACTTCATAAGTTGGAATTTTTTTCTTGGCTGCGGTAAATAAAATAACCCCCTTTGCTTGGCTCACCGGCATAGCGGTTTTTAAGTTTTTAAAAAAATAAACATTCTCCACGTAAATAATATCTGGTTTATACTCCCTTATTAATTTATTAAGCTCATTATGTATCCTTTTTAGACGCTCTCCGGTTGCCAATTTTGAATCAGTCTTGATACACCCAAAACCTAAACACTTCAAGGGATTTTGATTTTTCTTCCCTTTCTGGTGACAACCCTCTCTGGAGAGACTTTTTATAACACCATAACCCGTGGTTGCTGTGCCCGGATCAATACCTAAAATAATCATAAATGCATTCCATAATTTTTACTCCTTGAGATTTGAATATATTTCCTGAACCGCGTCGTTTTCATCAAGCGACTCAAAAAGCGCCTCGCACGCCTTCTTATCTTCTTCCGAAACCGCTATCATATCTTTTGCAACCAGATCTAAAGAAGCTGTTTCAATTTTAATCCCTTGGTTCTCAACGCTTTTTTTGACTTTTTCTAAATCCTCGGGCTTTGTGTAGACATCTAACAGGAAATCGTGCCAATAGATATTTTCTGCTTCGGCTTCTATCGCCTTTAATTCTAAATCCTCTCTACTTAAGGATTGTTGTTCGCTGCTTATAGTTATCACCCCTCTTCTTTCAAAAAGCCATTTTACCGACCCTTCTTGGGCCAACTTTCCGCCGTTTTGGCTCAAAATTTGTTTTATTTCTCCCAAGGTTCTGTTTTTATTGTCGGTTATACCTTCAATAATCAGAGCGACTCCTCCGGGACCAAAAGCTTCATAAATCACTTCTTCTAAATGCTCCTCCCCGGCTTCACCAGAACCCTTTTTGATCGCTCTTTCAATATTTTCTTTCGGCATATTAAAAGAGCGGGCTGTTTCAACGGCTAACCTCAGTTTTGAATTGGCTTCCGGGTCGGGGCCCAATTCTTTCACCGCGATAGAGATTAGGCGCGCCATTTTAGAGAAGGCTTTTCCTCGTTTTTTATCTGAAGCTTCTTTCTTGTATTTAATTGTCTTAAAATGACTATGACCCGACATGTTTTTCTAATTAATTTTAATCTTCTTTTTAAGAAAAATAAAGACCGCGCCAGATAAAACCGCGATTCCAGCCGCCGTCAGAAAAATGATTTCCGCGTTAGATCTTTTAGGGAAGTATTCGCCAACCGCCGCTAAATCTTTATTTATTTTATCCTCGCCGTCAGAATTTAAAATCGGGTCATTGTCTGTTCTTGGTTTTTTGTCTTCCTCTATTTTGGGGAGGAATTGGATATTTGCGACCCCCGGAGTATAGGTGGCCGTCCAAGCCCAGCCAGATTTAAACTTACCATAAGATTGTCCGCGAGGAGCTTCTTTGTAAATAACCGAGTCTGCTATATTGCCGTCCGGCTGGAAGATATTTAGTCCGTCTTCGCCGTTATTTAAAGTAATATTAGTTTTTGCTCTTGGTAAGACTAAAAACCCTTTAGCCGGGATTTCTGCGTCTTCCCGAAAAAGATATGCTGTGGTTTTTCCTGTAACATCTTCAATTTTCCAGCCAGAGAGATCAACCTTAAAATTGTTCTGGTTAAAAATCTCAATCCATTCCTCTTTTTCATCAGGACCATTTGGAGATGGAAGAATTTCATTTATTACTATGTTTGATGGGTAAACTATTGGGGCGATCACATCTCGCGGAGGTGTTTCTGCTGGCAAAAATACATCAAGCGGCTCGGCTGGAGCCTCAGAGGGCACCTCAGGTGGTGTTTCAGGGGGTGTTTGGAATATAGATTGTGCACCTTGGCCATCAACATATGCTAACCCCTGGTCTTTGATTTTTTGTAAAGTTTTTTCTCCAATTCCGCTTACTCTTATCAAATCATCAACTAATAAAAACGGCCTTGCATCTATTATTCTTTGCGCCAACACCGGCCCTATTCCTATTATGCTATCCAATTGTTCCAGTGATGCCGTGTTGATTTCCACCTTGTCCGCCGCCGAAACAAAAAACGGAAAGATTAAAAAAGCAAAAACTAAAAGTAAAAACTTTTTCACTCATTAATTATACAATAAAAACAATGATTTCGGTATTGTTTAAAATATAAGCGAGCTTGACATAGATTTGTCAATATGATATAATATAAACATAGTAAATTAGTTCTTTTATACCCATATTTTTACTTGCGTTTGGTGGTCATAGCCAAAAGCCAATAATAATTTGTTG
>CAZDIG010000020.1:0-11614 GCA_964505465.1 uncultured Candidatus Saccharibacteria bacterium | reverse complement strand
CTTGACTTTAATTCTATTTTTGTGCTTAATTTTTTTAACCCGCTTTTTCCGGCTATCTTTAACACAGGTTTTTCCTCCGGTCTTTTAATCTCTGCTTTTTTTACGACGCTAAAAGGGTAGGGCGTTTCCTTCTTTTTCCAGGTATAGCTTTTCGTTCCGGTTAGAAACCCTAAAGATTGCCATAGAATTACGGGGAGCGGAGCATTATTAATCCGGATAAACGCAAACGCCAAGGCCGCCCCTCCCACTACTGCGACGGCTATTATTTTGAAAAAAGTAAAAGGAATGATCTTATACAAAATAAAAGATGCCGCGCCTCCTATAATAAGATAGATAAACTGCTTCCAGCTCAAAAACAAGGCAATTCTTGATTCTCTTTCAATAAATTGTGGGACCGAGTATTGTTCCATTATTTATAATTATACCACATAAAATATTAAAGCAGTAATGAAAATAAAAAGTAGTGTGAAAACTACTTTTTAAATAGAGTCTTTAAAAAGTATAAATTTACTTTTTATTCAAGAGGTTCATGATAAATATCTGGTTTTTTAGCCTCTTTTTTAGGTGGTTCTTTAACTTTTTCGGCTTTTTCTGATGTTTCGGGAGCAGACGATTTTTTGATTTCAGGAAGGGGCGTTTCTAAAGATGTTTCAAATCCTTCCTTTGTTAGTTTTTCGGAACCTATAGAAGATTCTATGGGTGTAGCAACAACCGCCGGTTTTTGAATTTTTTCTGGTGATTTCACCCCTTTTTCTGAATAAAGCGTGGCTAAACTATCTTTTATTGGAGAAAAGATAAAACGAGCTATTTCGTAGGATATTTTTTCCGCTACATTTTTTTTAAGCTTTACTTCTTTTTCTAAAACTTTTTGAAAATCTGCTGATGGTAAAACTCCAAGTAAAATATAACCGACATATTCAGCAATTTTTGTTTCCATTTCTTCTTTGATCTCGTTTTTTTGACAGATATTACTAATACTATCTGCGGTTTCTTCAGACAAAAGTGTTATCTGTAATTCCCTAGGAATCTTTTGATAAAGTTTCCAAAACTGTTGAGGACTAATTTTTTCCATATTCTATTGACAAAATTAAATTAATAGTGTATAATTAAATTATAGCTCTTTTCATAGTGAGACCTTTTTGGAGGATGTACCATGTTTGAGAAGTGGCGACTGGAACGGGAAAAGAGAAAGTTGGAAGCGGAAAAGTTTCGGCTAGAGCAGGATCTCTCTGAGGCAAGGAAGCGGAATCAGCTTTTAACGCGGGTGAAACAGCTCCGCGTTGAAGCAGAGGACTTCGAAAAAGAGGTTGCTCAACGAGCCCACGAGCCCACAGAAATATCCGTGGTCTCTCCGACTGCGGGTGCGACATGGACCCGTGGCCAGGCAGCCTAGATTCGGTGGGATTACACCGGATTACTGGAAGAACCTTTAAGGATTGATCTCCTTAAGCGGGGTCATTTCTTCCGGGAGATCCAATCTCGGGCTTCACTAACCGCAAAGGAGTATTCCTTTGCGGTTCCGCCAGAACTTCTGCCGGCAGCCGATTATGCAATTCGCCTAATCGGCCGCGACTCTGGGATTATGGTAATAGGTGAACAATTCGCCATTGCCTAATTCTCGGCCGAATCCCTCGTTCTTAAGGTGAGCATAAATACTTTATGCTCACCTTATTCTTTTATTAAATTTTTATTTTAATTTTCAAAAAAATTTTTAAAGAATACCCGCAATATGAACAGACTTTTTTAAATATTTCTGCAACGCCGGATTAACGGCTTTTAGAAAAGCTTCGCGGTCAGGAGTTCCCGCAGGAGTAAGAGCTCCTCTACTTATAGCTAATTGGTTAAGTCTATCTCTCATACGATTAGCTCCTTCTTGTCCCAAGTTATCAAGAATTCCTCTAGCGTGCTCGCCCCTACCAAAGTGTAAAAGAGTATCTACAAATTGGTCGCCATCTGGACCGGCGGCAATCGCATC
The DNA here is from genome assembly GCA_964505465.1 of uncultured Candidatus Saccharibacteria bacterium. GTDB lineage: Bacteria > Patescibacteriota > Minisyncoccia > Minisyncoccales > Staskawiczbacteraceae > CAZDIG01. The sequence goes on along the minus strand of CAZDIG010000020.1, from coordinate 9,639 downwards.
TCTTGATAACTGTTTATAATTAGCCGGCTTTATTTGTCTAAAAACATGTTCCCATTGGAGCCCTCTATATTGAGCGTCTGTCATACCAATAGGTCGTGGAACAGCATTTGCCGGAAGATTATTTACCGCTATGGCAGGAAAGGCGTCTCTTAATGCACTGTGTTTATCATATCTTTGAGCTGTTGGATATAATCTTTCTATGTCAGTTCTGGTTATTGCGCCCCTTCCAAATCTAGCACCATCCATCGCATCTCCGAGATTTCCATCTTTAGTCATCGCATTTAATATTCCAACCCTTTCTTTATCTGATATAGTGAGCCTTCGGAATGCACGCAATTGGCTAGTAGCTGATTGGCCGGTCACGGACTTTTCTACTGCATCAACTTCTTTTCTTTCCGACTCTGTTACCGCCGCGATCCTCCCTCCAATTAATCTCCCAAACACCCCGCGTGCCCCCGGAGCTGTTGCAGCTTGTTCGCCCCATCTTCGTACTGTTTCTGGCATCCATGTTTTCGCCGCGCTTACACCCTTCTTCGCCCCCCATTTTCCCGCGGCCTTAGCTCCACCCCACCCCTTTTTACCCGCCCACTTTGTTACCCCTTTCGTCGCCCCCCAAGCCATTCCAGCCGCTGTCCCCAATAAACCGATTGCCGCCTTCCCGCCCATAGCTCCTGTTTGTAATACAAAGAAATAACCGACCAGAAGAAAACCGCAGGGAATAATTAAGCCGAATAAACTCTGTTGTTCCTGCGTCATACTAGGGAATTTAGGATCGATATTGTAATGCACTATCATCAACGACGCCAGATAGAGGAAAAACGCGGCCGGTATTCCGACAATACACCATTGAAAAAACTGATTCCACCACATTTTCCAAATACTTCTTGTTCTTTCAAAAACATAACATACAAAAGCTAACGGCGACAGAATTACCAAACACATAAGAGCAACATATCTGAATAAGAACAAAACAGAAAAAATAAAGAAAACGATAGCTGCTATAACATTAAAAAAACTCCCACTAACAAGAGCAATCATTTGTTCGTTTTTTCCGTAATTCTCTATTTTATTTTCAAAATCTTCTGTTAACATCGCAGTAATGGGGCCGGCTACTCCAGCAGGAGATGCTTGCGACTCAATAAAATAACTCATTATTATATTTGAAGCATCAATCATCACTCCACAGATTACAGGAGTAAAATTAATTAAAAGCGCAACTAATATTAAGGGTAATAAAGCCTTTTGGGCTTCATATTCTCTAAACTTTAAGGCCGTAGCGATTCCAACAATCACAAAACCTAAAACAATAAACATATTAGAAAAATCTCTAACTATTCCCCACCCATGCAAAACAGCATCATTTTTCGTGATAGAAAAATTAAAAAAATCAGGACTAGTTACATACTGTAAAATTAATGAACCTAAACGGGCCGCCTCTCTTGTTAAATAATAAAGCAGCCAAAGGATATTTCTTCCTATGTTACCTATATTATTGTAGATATATATCCCTGCTCCAACGCCAGTGGCAAGAACTGCAACAAAAAATATAATCGGGACCAATATGCCCCCTTTTTCTTTAAACTGCAAATCAAAAATTTGGGAAAATAAGTTTCCGACTTTTCTTTTAATTTTTTGGAACATATTATAAGAGTATTATTAACTTATTGTATCACGAATAAAAAACAGTAAACAGTAAACAGAAAACAGTAAGCAATTCTAAAATTCGGAAAATGATTTAACTAAATTCACCCAATTTTGGATATTTAATGTTTCGGCTCTTCGGATATAATTTATTTTGTTTTTTAAAAGCCAGGATTTAATTTTGTCCTTATCTAATTTTAACCCATTCGGCGGGCTCAGGGCAAGCTTTCTAGCAAAATTGTTAACAAGTTGCTTTCTTGGCTGTGAGAAACCTGCTTTCACAATTTTAAAAAACAAATCCCTGTTAACTGTTAACTGCTTTCTGTTAACTATTATTTTCAGAATCGCGCTGTCAACTTTTGGTTTGGGCCAGAAAGAATTCTTTGATACGGAACTGATAATTTTAGGTTCTCCATAAAACTGGACAGAAACCGCTAATAAATTCATTTTCGGCGGCTTAGAACAAATTCTCTCCGCCACCTCCCTTTGCACCATTAACACTATTTCCCGAGGTCTGACCTCGGGCAGTTCTAAAAAATTTCTAATTACTGGCGAAGTAATATAATAAGGGAGGTTAGCCACAACTTTATAATTAGTTGGTAGTGAGTAGTTAGTAGTGGGTAATTTTAAGATATCTCCCTGAATAATTTCAACATTTTTAAAGTCTTTTAAAGTTTCTTTTAAAACCTCAACCATTTTTTTGTCTTTTTCAACGGCAACGACTCTTTTGGCTTTTTTTGCCAATTCCTGGGTTAAATTCCCGATGCCTGGTCCGATTTCCAAAACCGTGTCTTCCGGAGACAGATTTGCCGCCCCGATAATTTTTCCAAATACCGTTTTGTCAACTAAAAAGTTCTGGCCAAACCTCTTTGAAGGGTAAATTTGGTGTTTTTTTAGGAGACTTTTGATATATTTTTGAGAGAAAAAGTCCATTAGAGTATGATATCACAAAACAACGCTTGTGAATAAAAACCTTGACTTTTAGGTTTCCCCCATTTATACTGGAATAAATCCCCAAACTAAGCACATAAACCGTTATGTGCTCGGTAAAAAGGATAAAAACTATTTCTAAACGACTATCAAAACTTAAATATCTGTTAAGTTTTCCTTTTTTAAGGAAGGGAAAAGAGTTTATAGTCAATTTAAAGGGTTTATTAAAAAGCCCCTTCTTTTATGTTGGGCTGGTCTTTGTGATTTTCTTTAGTTTTACCTGCCTTATTTCAGGAAATTTTTTAGGGAAGGACTTGGCCGCGGCGGACGTGGAAAAATCTCTTAAAAATTTACTTAACTCCAAAGAAGAAAACCTGTTTTTTGGCCAGAAAGAGGTTTTATTGCCGGAATCCCCGGACTTTAAAATTATCCAGGAAAACAGCATATCAGAGGTTTCTTCGCCCCAGATTTTATCTTCTAAGGCCTTAGGAACCCTTTTCGGCACAGAATCGGCCGATGACACAAGAAGGGAAATTATTGAGTATATAGTAGAAGCCGGCGACACCCTTTCTTCTATTTCCGAAAAATTTGAAATATCCCTCAATACCTTACTCTGGGCTAATAGCCTTAGCAAGAATTCTAAAATTACACCAGGCCAAAAACTTATTATTCTGCCGATTTCCGGGACAATTCACTATGTCAAATCCGGCGACACGATAAGCGAGATAGCCAAAATTTACAAAGGAAAAACCGAGGAAATTATCGCTTTTAACGAACTCTCGGACGAAGGCGATATTTATATTGGAGATATTTTAATAATTCCTAATGGCCAAGCGCCTCAAAAACCGCCAACTGTTGAGCAGATTCCCTTAGCTGGTTCTTACTTTATTTTCCCGACCGAAGGGAAGATTAGCCAAGGATTACACTGGTATAACGCCGTTGATATTGCGAACTCCTGCGGAACGCCGATCTACGCGGCGGCCGATGGTAAAGTTTTGAAAGTGAAAATGACCAGCTCTACTTCAAAATGGGCTTTCAACGGCGCAGGCAACCATTTAACAATTTTGCATCCGAACGGAGTAGTTACTTATTATGGGCATATCTCAAATAGTTTTGTTTCGGTAGGCGACGAAGTTTATAAGGGCCAGAAAATTGCGATAATGGGCGGGGAGTCGAGAACTCCGGGCGCGGGTTATTCAACCGGCTGCCATCTCCACTTCGGGGTAATCAATGCAAAAAACCCTTTATCCGGGTACCCTTTGCATTATCTGATTAAATATAAATAACCTTAATTAAAAGCAACGACTTTTAAAGTACCGGCTAAAGTCGGTTTTTTTATTTTATAGCGGTTTTAAACCCGGTCTCTCAACCGGTACATTAATGCTTCGGCAATATGGTCGTATGAAATATTTTCTGCGCTTTCTAAGTCGGCAATCGTTCTCGCCACTTTCAAAATCCGGTGATAACCTCTAGCGGAAAGCTTTCTTGAGTCAACGTATTTCCTTAATAGATCCTGGGATTTTAAATCGTGTTTGCAGTATTTTTTAATTTCTTTAATAGTCATCTCGGAATTTACCGAAGCGCATAAATCGCTATGTGCTCGGTTTGCCGAAATTTTATCTTCGTTGAATCTTTTTCTCTGGAGTTCCCTCGCTGCCGTAATTTTTTCTCTAATCTTCGCGCTTGAGTCTTCGGCGGCGTCCGAAGCCAATTTTTCGTACTTTACCGCCGGCACGTCAATAAAAATATCAAAACGATCCATCAGAGGACCCGAGAGTTTTCTTCTATACATTGATATTTGAGATGGCGTGCAGGTGCAAGGTTTTTCCGGGTCGTTTAAATACCCGCAGGGGCAGGGATTGGTGGCGCCCACCAGCATAAAACGGGCGGGAAAGGTAAAAGAATTTTTTAAACGAGAAACCATAATTTTTCCTTCTTCAAGCGGTTGGCGGAGGCTTTCCAAGACATCGCGGTGAAATTCCGGAAATTCGTCCAGAAACAATACGCCCCGATGAGACAAAGTGATTTCACCGGGCCTTAAGGGGTTCCCGCCGCCGATCAAAGCGGCTTCGGAAGCCGTGTGATGAGGAGAACGGAAAGGCGGAAAGTTAATAAACGGATTTTCTTCGGATAGGAGTCCGGCTATGCTGTAAATCTTGGTAACCTCCAAAGACTCGTCAAAGTTCAAGGGCGGCAGAAGAGAGGGAATAGTTTTGGCTAATAAAGTTTTTCCGCCTCCCGGAGGGCCGGACATTAAAAAATGATGGGCTCCTGCGGCGGCAATCTCTAAAGCCCTTTTTGCGTATTCTTGGCCCTTAATCCAAGAGAGGTCTATTTGATAGTCTGGCACCCTGGAAAAATCATCGGCGGTATTTTCAAGCGGCGGAACCTCCATTTTTTCTTCCAAGTAATTAATGACTTCGGTTAAATTTTTCAAACCAACTATCCTCAAATCTTTTATCAAAGAGGCCTCTTTAGCGTTTTCTTTAGGCAGAATTATTTCTTTAATGCCAATTCTTTTTGCCAGAATAGCAAAAGACAAAGCTCCTTTCACCGGTCTTAATTTTCCATCTAATGCCAATTCTCCAATGAAAATCTTTTCCTCGTTTTTAAATTTGATTTGTTTTGAGGCTAATAAATAAGAAAGGGCGATTGGCAGGTCGTATAAAGACCCCTCTTTTTTTAAATCGGCTGGCGCCAGGTTTATTAAAACCCTCAGAGGTTGCTGGTGGGGAGAAGAAAGTTTGGAACTTTTAATTGCGGCGCCGATTCGTTCCTTTGATTCTTCAACCGCCTTGTCGGGAAGCCCTACAATATTAAAACAGCGGAGGCCGTATGAAACGTCAGCCTCCACTTCCACTATTTTGGCGTCAAGCCCCGAAATTGCGACGGATAATACTTTAGATGGCATCTTAACGGTTTAAAAAGGTTTACACTTCATACAGAGCCGGGCTTCGGGACAAACCTCCAACCTTTCTTCGCTAATTTTCTTTCCGCATTTTTCGCAGACACCGTATTCGCTCTTTTTACCCTTAATAGCATTTTTAATCTTTTCCAGCGCCAAATTAACCTCTTTTAACTTCAATTCCAAACTGTATTCTACCGATAGCAATTTTTCGTATTCCTGGACTTCGTCCGCTTCTTCTTCAAGGCCGCCTCCGTTAAATTTCGGATAGCGGGTGTCCCAATCGCCCTTCGGTTTCGTATCCTTTTTGGCAAAACTTTGAAGCTCTTTTTCCAGCTCTATTTTTTCTTTTTCCAACCTTTCTTTTAGTTTTTGAAGCAATTTTTTGTTCATCAAATGTGATACCAATGATACTAATCCGCATACCAATTATACTAATATTCGTATCATTGGTATGCAATTCGTATATTAGTATCGCTTTATTTTTTCTCTTTCTCTGCCCACTCCTCAACCTTTTTTAAGAATTTTTTCCTTTCCCCCTCTTCTTTCTCTGAAGTTTTTTCTATTTTCTCAGAAATGCCCTTTCTGGCCAAATCCGACATCTTTTTTAAAAACCCTGTTGTTCCCTTTCTCGTCCATTCTTTTCTTCTTATTTCTTCCTTCTTTTTACTTTCTTCCTCCGCGGCTTTAAGGGCTTCTAATTTAGTTTTTTCTTCCTCCATTGCTTTTTCTTCTTCTAGCCTCTGGGATATTATTAGATAAACCGACTCCAAAGAAGCTTCAGTTTCTTTTATTTTTTGCTTCAGATCTTCTTCTTCCTCTAAAACTTTTTGGTAGTTTCCTTCCACTCCTTGGATCTGGTTTCCCAATGTCTCCAGTTCTTTTTCCTCCGCCCATCTTTTTACTTCTATTTTCTTTCTTTCTTCTTCAACCTCCCATCTTCTTTTTTCCAATTTCTGCTTTTCTTTTGGGTTTTGGGTTTGTTTCTCTTTTTCGTCAAGAAAATTTAATTCGTTTTCAAACTTTTTTTCTCCCCCTAAAATTTTATTAAGTTTTTTCTCTACATCACCTTTTTTGCGCAAAAGATTATTTTTTTCCAGCAATAAAGGCGGTTCTTGTTCTTTTTGAAGATTCTTAAGATCTGTTTCTAGTTTTTGTTTTTCTGTTTCTAAATAAAACACCTTCTGTTTTTCGGGTTCCGTCGCCCTCTTTTTTAATTCCTCAATCGTTTCTTTTCTGCCCCCCCCTAATTTCTCCATTATTTTTTTCTTTCCTTCTTCCACTTTTTCTCTCTCAGCTCTTTCCTTTTCCAGTTTTTCTTTTTCTCTTTTTAGCTCTTCTTCCGTCTTCATTTTCATTATTTTATCTTTCTCTTTCAGCGCTTCCCCCTCCCTCAGCTTCTGAAGGTCCTTTTTCATAGTCTTTATGTCGGCCCGCTTAAGTAACTCTTTTATTTGTATTTCATCTTCTTCGTTAACCATATTTTTTATCTTCTAAAAAATTTAACGACTTTTGGCTTTTTAGGCTGAAATCCTGCTTCAGCCGCCGAAAGATTAATTCTTCCCAATTCGTCAATTGAAATTACTTTCACCGGAATGACGTCGCCCACTTTCACTACTTCCTCAATTTTTTCTATTCTATAAGGCACAAACCGCGAGATATGGACCATGCCAACCTGTCCGGGTGTTAACTCCACAAAAGCGCCGAAGTCCAGGATTTTTTTAACCCTTCCCTCAAAAGTCTCCCCGATTTCTATTTCTCTGGTAATATCCCTAATTTGGTTAACCGCTTTTTTGGCGGCCTCATCGGTTCCCGCCGTCACATAAACCAAGCCCGAATCTTCAATATCAATAGAGGCGACGCCGCATTCTTCAATCATTTTATTAATAACAGTTCCTCTTGGGCCAACAACCTCTCCGATTTTTTCCGGTTGAACTTGGATAGTGTAAACTCGGGGGGCCCAAGGCGAAAGGGTAGTTCTTGGGATAGGAATTACCTTCTTTATTTTCTCCAAAATCTCTAGTCGCGCCTTTTTTGCCTGTTCCAGGGCTTCTTTTATAATTTTTTGGTTGATTCCCGCGATTTTTACATCCAGCTGGATTGCGGTGATTCCCAGCTCGGTGCCGGCAACCTTAAGGTCCATGTCTCCCGAAGAGTCTTCAGGGCCCTGAATATCGGTTAAAACCTTGTAATCTCCCTTTCCGTTGCTCATCAATCCGATAGCGATTCCCGCCACCGGTCTTTTAATCGGCACTCCGGCATCCAATAAAGCCAAAGAAGTAGAACAAGCCGAAGCCATAGAGGTTGAACCGTTGCTTGATAAAATTTCTGAAACCACCCTTATTGTGTAGGGAAATTCTGTCGGGTCGGGGATCATCGGGAATAAAGCTTTTTCCGCCAGACTGCCGTGGCCAATCTCTCTTCTCTTCGGGCCTCTCATGGGTCTGATTTCTCCGGTAGAGTATGGAGGAAAATTATAATGATGAATAAATCTTTTTTTACCGACAATTTCCATTCCCTCCAATAACTGCTGGTCGTGAGGTCCCCCCAAAGTAAGAATTGATAAAGTTTTAGTTAACCCGCGACAGAAAAGCCCGGTTCCGTGGGTTCTGGGCAATATTCCGACCTGGCAGGATATTTCCCTTAACTCGTCAGGTTTTCTGCCGTCTGGCCGTTTGTTGTTTTTGATAGCTGCTTCGTGGATTATTCTCGTCTTTTCGTTGTCTAAAAAAGACAAAGCATATTTTATTTTGTTGTCAGAGAATTTTTCCTTAACAAAACTGATTACATCTTCCTTAACTCTGTCAAAATTCGTCTGGTACTCAAAATAGTCTTTATTAAAAAGAGCTTCCTCCAACTTTTTGCCAAAAGTTTTTCTAACCTCTTTTTCTAGTTCTGGGTCGGAGGGAAAAGTAATGACAACTTTTTCCCTGCCTAATTCTTTTACAATTTCCTTTTGGAAGTCAATAAGCTTTTTAATGTATGGGATCGCGGTTTCTGTCGCTTCTGAAACTGCTGATTCGGCAATCTCTTTGCCGCCGAATTCTATCATATTCACTAAAATTTCGCCGTTTTCTTCCACGCCGGTAACGGCTAAATCCAAATCGCTTTCTCCTCTTTGCTTATAAGTGGGATTCAACACCCAGTTTCCGCCAACTCTTCCGACTCTTACGGCGGCGATGGGTCCCGCCCAGGGGGCATTGGAAGTTGATAGGGCGCAGGAAGCGGCTATCACCCCTAAAATATCGGGGTCGTTTTCCGCGTCCCAGGAAAGGCAGGTGATAATTACCTGAACCTCTCTTTTTAAATTTTCTGGAAATCTGGGCCGAATTGACCTGTCTATCATTCTTGAAGTTAAGATTGCTTCTTCGGTGGGCCGGGTTTCTCTTCTGATAAACCTGGAGCCGTAAATTTTTCCGGCGGCATAAAACCTTTCTTCGTAATCAACAGTTAGGGGAAAAAAGTCAAATCCCTCAGCGTCTTGTTTTGACATTACCGCAGTTGCCAAAACCTCGGTATCTCCGTAACGCAAAAAACAGGAGCCCGACGCCTGTTCCGTCCAATTTTCAATTTTTATTTGCAGTAACCTGCCGCCTATCTCAATTTGGAATGTGTTTTTTTTCATAATTGTAAGCACGGGAGAAACAGAAATTTATTTATATTTCAACCGAGTGCGTATTATATCAAAATACAGTTTACTTTGGTAATAGAAATTTTGATTGATTTTTATCCAGGTCCATGAACTCGTCGGCTATTTCTTTTAAGTGCGAAGACGTGGTTTTGCCAAAAGCCATTACCTCAACCCTTTTACCCTGATTTTTCAAATATTCCACCAAAGGAATAAAATCACCGTCGCCCGAAACTATCACAATTACATCTAATCCCGGCGCCGTTCTGATCGCATCAATTACTACTCCCACGTCCCAATCCGCTTTCTTTGCTCCGCCATAAAATTCTTGGAGATCCTTCACCCGGGTTTCAATCCCTAATTTGGTTAGAGCGTCAAAAAACGGTTTTTCTTCGCCCGTTTTTGTTCTGACAACATAAGCGAAGGCACGAATAAATTTTCTTCCTGCAATAGCCTGTCTCAAAACCTCCTTGAAATTAACCCTCGCGCCGTACAGGTTTTTTGCCGAGTGGTAAAGATTCTGGACATCAATCAA
>CAZDIG010000019.1:0-12313 GCA_964505465.1 uncultured Candidatus Saccharibacteria bacterium | reverse complement strand
ATGAAAATAGCTATTATCTCCGACAGCCACGATAATCTTCCTAATTTAGAAAAGGCGCTTTCCTGGATTAAATCCCAGAATATTTCTTTAATCATTCATTGTGGCGATCTTTGTGCGCCAACTATGTTAAGTAAAGTTTTGGCACCAAACTTTAGCGGCGAAATTCATTTCGTTTATGGAAATGTCGGCGATCGCGAACGGCTTCAAGATATTATAAAACCATTTAAAAATGTTAAATTTTATGGCGATGTGGGAGAAATAGAATTAGACGGTAACCCCGAAGGAGAGCCCCGCACCAGAACAAGTACGGTACGGGGCGGGCAAGCACCCTACGGGGCAAGAAAAATTGCTTTTTGCCATTTTCCAGAAAAAGCAAAAGAGTTGGCGGCCACCCAAAAGCACGACTTGATTTTTTACGGCCACACCCACAAACCCTGGGAAGAGAAAATTGGCAGAACAAGATTAGTAAATCCTGGAAATTTAGCCGGCTTGTTTTATAAAGCGACCTTCGCCGTCTATGATACCGAAACCGACAAATTAGAATTAAAAATCCTCGAAAAACTCTAAACCAAGCCATTGGGAGGCCCGGCCTCCCAATACTTTTAAGATGAATTGTCTAGTTTTATTAGCTAAATCAACGGTTGAGAATTATATTAATACTGGAAAAATTATTAGAACGCCGAAAGATTTTCCGAAAGAATTTCTTGAAGAAAAATCGGGAGTTTTTGTCACAATCATGAAAAATAACGAACTCCGGGGCTGTATCGGAACTTATTTACCAACAAGAGAAAATATTATTCAGGAAGTAATTTATAACGCCGTTGCCGCAGCCACCGAGGATTATCGTTTCGGCCCGATTCAAAGAGAAGAACTCCCCCATCTTTCTTATACTGTTTATGCCCTAAAAGCGCCGGAATTAGTGAAAGATTTGAAAGATTTAGACCCTAAAAAGTATGGTATAATTGTGAAAACCGCGGCGACCCCTTTAAAATCCGGCCTCCTGCTTCCGGATTTGGACGGTATAGACACGATTGAACAGCAGGTCTCTATTTGTTGCCAAAAAAGCGGAATTAATCCTAAAGAAGAAAAAATAGTTATTTATAAATTTACAGTTAAAAAATACTCTTAAGAGCCTAGGGGAGGCCCGTCCTCCCAATACTATCTCAACGGTAAAATGTTAAACAAACAAATCGCTAAAATATTTTATGGAATAGCGGAACTTTTGGAGATAAAAGGAGTACCCTTTAAACCCGCAGCTTATAGAAAAGCCGCTATATATTTGGAAAATTTAGAAACAGATATTTCTTCTGTTTATGCTGAAAAGGGACTAAAAGGACTTGAAGAACTGCCGAAAATCGGCAAAAGTATGGCGCAAAAAATCAAAGAATATCTTAAAAAAGAAAAAATCAAGTATTATGAAGAGCTGAAAGAGGAAACGGCCATAAGACAAATTGTTACTTATTACTTTGAAACAAAGGGAGTAAATTTAGAAGAGCTTAAAAAAAATGCCAGAAAAAGAAAAATTGTTTATTCTCGCTTTACCAAACCGGCGAAACAGCTCCTGGAGTTAGCGGGTTCCGTTGAGAAGGCAAAGGAAGCGATTAGAAAGGTGGCGGAGTGGGCAAAATCAAGAAATTTAGACTACGCCATTGAAACAGTTTTTAAAAAATGGTTAGAATTAGATAGGTTAAAACCGAAAGAAATAGTTAAAAAGCCATACTTTCACGGGAATCCAATGGTTTGGTCGGAAACCAAGAGAAAGTGGTATGTCGTTTCTCCCGAGGGTGATTGGTTGGAGTTTGCCGGAAGAGATACGGATATTGAATGGAGAATAATAAAGTGAATTTAAAATAAAAATATTATGTTGGGTTATTTTGATTTAAGAAAAGGAGTAAAATTTATTTTAGATGGCGAGCCCTGCGAGGTTTTGGAATTCCAGCAAATAAAAACCGCCCAACGCCGGCCGGTTGCCAAAACCAAAATTAGGAATCTGATTAATGGGAATGTTTTGGAAAAAACCTTCCAGCAGTCTGATTCTTTCCAGGAAGCCGAACTCATTAAGCTGGAGGCGAAATATTTGTATTCCCACCGGGACCAGTATTTTTTTACCGAGAAAGCAAACCCATCACAAAGATTCAGCTTAACCGAAAATCAAATCGGTTCCGCGGTTAAGTTTTTAAAACCCGGCGAAGTCGTGGAAGGTATCACTTTTGACGGGAAAATAATAAACATTAATCTTCCAATTAAAGTCCAACTGAAGGTTACCGAAGCCCCTCCGGGAGTTAAAGGCGATCGCGCCCAGGGAGGAACAAAACTAGCAACCCTGGAAACCAGCGCTAAAATCAACGTTCCTCTCTTTATTGAAGAAGGAGATGCTATTGAAATAAACACCGAAACCGGCGAATACGTCCGCCGAATATAAAAATGAGTAACCAAAAAAACGGCTGGTTCAGCCGTTTTTTTGGTTGATTTAGAAATTTACAAACCCAAATCAAGAAGCGCTTCTTTGTCTTGGTTTCCTTCTCTATAAATAACTTTTATTTTCAGACCGGTTGACACCGCCGACACCTCGTATATTTTTGTGCACATAGTCGGCGTAAAAGCAGGTTTTAACAACGCACCGCACATACTATCTGCCGGTACCCAGTCCGACGCCTCATACGACGCTTCGTACTCTCTCCCTTCGTTATCGGTTATTTTTCCAATATCCCAGGTCTGCTCCGTAATATTAACTTTTCCGGTATTCTGGGCGCTGATTTTTACTTCAATAAATTTTTCTTTGGTAGTTAGATCTTCTTTCCATTCGGGATACCTGCTTTTAGAACCCAAAAGCGTGCTTCCCCTATCTCTTGTTTCTTCCATTTTGAACTTTATATTGCCAAGTACTGTTTCATATACCGGAAGAGGTGTCGGGGTTGGCGTAATACCGCCATTAGATGACGGTTTTGGAGATCTTCCGGTCACCGATACGACGATAATAACAATTATCGCGGCAACCACCACAATACCGCCAAAGATTAAAAGCCCTCCAGAGAGTCCTCCAAAATCTTTTCGTAAATTTTTATTCAACATAAATGTATTTTAGAATTTTCAATCTTGATTTCTTACTTTATTATAGTCCCAAAAAATTTTTTGCCAAGTAAATAATTTTCTAAATTTTTAATCTTTTTCCCATTTAAGATAACAACCTCAATCCCGGCTTTTTCCGCTTCTTTTGAAGCTACCGGGTCAAAAGGAGAGTTTAATCCCGGCCTCCATTTTCTCGGCAGTAATCTTCTGAAATCGGTCCAAGAAATTTTTTCTATTGGTTTTGCGTCTTTGAATCTTTTAGGGTCCTTATTATAAACATAATCAATATTTGTTAAATTTACAATCCTTTTTGTTTTAAATTTTTTTGTTAAAAGAACCGTGCCGTAGTCTGTGCTGAAGCCCGGCTTCCAACCCGAAGCAATAAGAATTTTTTCTTTAAAATCTATTTTCTCTGAAGGATTGCTGATTACTTTAGGATGCGAAAATTTATAAAAAACCGCTCGCAGAAGATTGGCGTTAATTATTGTCCCGAAAATCCCTAACCAGTCAATATCATTTTTCCTTAAATTTCCGAGGTTTCGGGCGGCTTCCTGATAATTTCTTGCCGTTCTCCCTCCGCCGCAAACAATGATAAACCTTTTTCCTTTTTTAATAAATTTTATTATTAAATCCTTAAATGATTTCAAAAAAACAGTATCAACTTTATCGGGAACGATCAGAGACCCGCCAACAGAAATAATAGTTAAGTTTTCTGGCATAAAAATATGGGTTTAAAAACTGGTTTTGCCGTCAAAGTGTTCTTCCGACGTCTCCGCCTCTTCTCTGGTTTTATGAATTGTTCCGTCTTGATGGTTTGGCGGAGAATAAATCGTATAAAGCTTGAGTGGCTTGTCCGAAGACGTGTTTATAATGTTATGCTTTGTGCCGGCCGGCACCACCAGCGCGAAACCATCCCCAACCGGAAACTTTTCGCCTTCAATGACCACCCTGCCCTCGCCTTCTTCAAACCTGAAAAACTGGTCTAAATTATCGTGGACCTCCTCGCCGATTTCTTCGCCCGGTTTTAAACTCATTAAAACTAACTGGCTGTGTTTTGCGGTAAAGATGACTTTTCTAAAAAAATCATTATTTTCGGTATCTTTTTCAATGTTTGTAATAAATCCTTTCATAATTATAATATTTTTGAAACTTAAAATTCTGATGCGACCATTTTTATTTTAACAAAATAAATTAAAAACTGCCAATTTTTGTTGGCAGTTATACTGTTTTGAAAATAGCGCTATTTTCTCCGTTTTTTCCGGGAAAAGAATCGGCATTCTCGTATTTTTCCGTTGTCGCAACGGTTGAAAATCCGAAATCTAAGGCCGAGGCTGGTCTTACTCATCCGCATCATAGAAACAAAATCTCCGGCGCAGCCCCAGAGATTACGTTTTCTACCGTCTCTGCATTCAACGCCTTGGAAAAAATTTTCCTCGGGAAGCACACGACTAATAGTCATGTTTGTGTTGCCGTCTAACGGTTCAATAAACCATTCGTATTGCCTTTCTTTCACTTTTTCCTCCTTTTTCTTTTATTAAAATTTAATGAACAGAATGGTTTATACTATATCACTGTCTTTGGATTTAGTCAAATCCGATATCTCATTTAACCATTTTCCGTATTGGCAATCGGCACTGTGGGAAACCGGCTCGGGCCCCCGTAAAAGATTCGCCGCTTCTTCAAAAAGATTTTGAATATAAGAAGAGTCAGTGTCTATCATATGAATTTCTTTTTTAAAGGGGAGTTTATCTTCAAATCCATTTTCTTTATCAACAATATAAAAGGCCAAACACCCCTTTTTTATCGTTTTATATCCGTTCTTTTCCAATAAATAAGTATAAATGTCCATTTGCAACTGGAAACGGTCATAAACTGTCGGCACCTTGCTGCCGGTGGATTTATAATCCAAGGGAGCCAATCTTCCGTCCGAAAACTCCAGAATGTCATCAACCGCTCCAAAAAGCGTAGCGTCCAGCGTTGGATCGTAGTAGCGAATTCCTTTGAAATTATTCCGCCACTCGTCAAGCAGTTTTTGATTTGGAAAAAGTTTTGCCGGAATATTATTTGCCGCCAGCAAGGGATGTAATTCCCCTTTTTTTCTGTATTTATCAAACTCTTCTTTTAAAAGCACGTCCACCGCCGCGTTTAAGGCATAAGGATATGGTTGGGGCCTTCTAATTCTCATCCTTTTATCTAACCAAAAACACAACGGGCACTCGTAATATAAATTCAAAGAATTGGGCGAAAGTTTTATTTGTATATTATTGTTCATCGTTTTACTTTAAACATTTCACCGTGTCCAGGAATGATATAATCAGCCAAATTTAAAATTCTCTCTCTGCTCTCCTTTAATGCCTTTTCGTCTTTAACATACGGGTCTTCATGTTTTAATAGGCTTTGCTTATCTGTTTTCTGTTCTTCCTCGTCTGTCCACCAAAACACATCACCAGCAATAATTACCTTACCTAAATCTTCTGTTTTAACTAAAACAGAGCAATGAAATTGGTCGTGCCCAGGTGTTTTAATAATTTCTATATCGGTATTAGGAACTCTGCCTTCGTGCCCACCTATCTTACCATCAAAAGAATAGATATCACTATTATCTAAAATTTTAGCATTTTCAAAAATACCAGCTAAAAGAGAGTGATCTAAATGCGTATGAGTCACAATAACGAAATTAATATCTCCTGTTTTTAATCCCTCCTTCGCTAAACTGCCTAATAATGCCTCTTTATCCATTCCAGGATCAATAATTACATTCAAATTATTATCCTGAATTAAAGTAGTTGTGGAAGAAGCAAATTCTTCCCCGTCTTTTTCTCTTGCGTAACCTTTAATTAAAACTTTTATTTTTGCCATAATAAGCTAATAATACAAAAAATAGTCAGAGACTTCAATCTTTACCGGAAAAGAAAAAGCAGTTTGATGTTATCAGACTGCTTCTATGATTATCATTCTAATTTATAGTTTCTGTATGAATGCCGGCTTCTTGGGCGGCGCACATTAAGGTTCCGTCCGGAACGCCTTGAGAAGAAGTCACAATATCAAATCCGTCTTCGCTTATTTTTTTAATAAATGCTACGGTTATCAGCTGTTCCTCGTCTTGGACGCCATCAAGCCAAGCAACGCTTGGATAAGGGGTCCAGGAACCATCAGGATTTTTGATTTCAATTCCCTTAACCACCATTACCTCATTATCCTTTTTCCCACGTAGCGTGGGGTCGTAATCGCAGTGACATTTCAATTTAACTAAATCATTCGGGTCAAAACGAACTGTCACTTCTTCTTGAGGACGCCCTCTCATAAAATCCTTAATCTTCATCACACACTTCGCCACTCTTACCTCCCTTCTATTTAAAAGTTAAGGAACTAAAGAATATCAAATTCTATCAAGTATTCAATTTTTGTCAAACCCGAGAAAGCCCTCTTACAAAACGAAAAGCCCCGTTGGAAATTAGTCCGCGGGGGCTCGTGAGTTGTCTCACCCTGATTTCGGGTAGAATGCCTCCAACTTGAGGTGTTCGATGTCCTCGCCCAGAGTCTTCAGCTTTTTCAGGAGCTTCCTGATATAGGTAGCTCTTGTGCTGGCAACCCTGATAAAGGGTTGGCTGCGGCCCTTCGCGTCCCGAACCTGGGAGTTGACGATGGTCACAACCATTTCGCCGACAAACTGCTCGTCCTTGAAAAGCTCAAAAATAGCTTTTCTCAGATTCTGCGCTTCTCCGTCAACATAACCGTGAAGCTCAATATTGGGCATAACACCCTCCTTTCTTGTTAAAAAACCGCCTTAATTATACACCTATTATTCATTTTTGTCAAATATTATTTATGGTCCTCAATGAATTTTTCAATTGAGCGGTCGTAAGTTTTTTCGGCCTCTTTTGAAAAATAGCACGCCGGCAATTCTCCGGCTTCCCGGTGATGTTTTATGCACAAACAACAAATCCCTTTTCTTGGGCAATCCGGATAGGTGCAAGGACAGGTTTTTAAATTTTCTTTTTGCCTGCATTCCATATATATTTCATTTATTAGTTATTTTTTTGCCGCTCTCGCCGCGCTATCCTTTTTTCATCAATTTCTTTCAGATAAACTTTTCTCATTCTTACGTTTTTTGGAGTAATTTCCACCAGTTCGTCGTCCCCGATATATTCCAAAGTGTCTTCCAGATCCATTGTCCTTGGAGTGTTAAAATGCTCTGTCGCGCCTTCGCCCCGCGACCTCATATTGGAAAGTTGTTTCGTCTTGCAAACATTTACCCTAATGTCTTCGCTTCGGGAATTTTGGCCAACAACCTGGCCCTCATAAACCATTATTCCGGGCCCGTAAAACAACGCTCCCCTGCCTTGGACATTTCTTAATCCGTAGAGGTTTGTTTGCCCTGTTTCATGCGCCACTAAAGATCCCTGCGTCCTCTCCGACCAGTTTCCCGGGTCCGGCATATACTGGTAAAAAGCGGTGCTCATAATTCCCAATCCTTTTGTGTCGGTAAGAAAATCCCCCCTATATCCGAAAAATCCTCTGGTTGGCACTATAAATTCCAAGAATACGATGCCGGCATTGCTTCTCATTTCTTTTAACTCCCCTTTTCTGGCTCCTAACTTTTGAATTACCGTTCCGTGATATTTTTCAGGAACTTCTATAGAAACTTTTTCATAAGGCGTCATAATCTTGCCGTTTATTTCCCGGTTGATGACTTTTGGCCTTGAGACTTGAAATTCGTACCCTTCCCGGCGCATTCGTTCAATCAGTATCGCCAAATGCAGTTCTCCTCTGCCGGAAACTACCCATTTTCCGTCATCAGTATCTTCAATCCCTAAGGCCACATCAGTTTCAAGCTCTTTATATAATCTTTCCTTTATCTGACGAGAAGTTGGAAACTGCCCTTCCTGGCCGGCAAAAGGAGAATCGTTAACCATAAAAGTCATTTTTACTGTCGGCTGCTCAATGTTTATCAAGGGCAGGACTTCCGGCCTTTCGGGATCTGTTATTGTTTCACCAATTGTCACATCGGGTATTCCGGCTATAGCAATAATATCGCCGGCTTCCACTTCTTTTGCGTCCACGCGGGTTAGACCCGAGAAAGTCATTAAAGAAATTAGTTTGTATTTTTTAGCTTGATTTTGGCGATTAATATGGAGTATTTCCTGGTCAGCTTTAATAACGCCGTTGTGTATTCTGCCGATAGCGATCTTCCCTTTAAAATTATCGTTGGTTGTTGAAGTTACCAGCATTTGCAAGGGTTTTAATGGGTCGGCTATCGGAGACGGGATATGTTTTAGAATGGCTTCAAAAATAGGAATAATGTCTTTCATTTTGGAGAGGTCCGGCTCTAAACCCGCTTTCCCCTCGCGACCCGAGGCATAAATTACGGGAAAATTTAAATCGTGTTCTTTGGCCCCCAATTCAATAAATAATTCCAAAGTGGCGTCCAAAGCGTAACTCGGCCTGGCTCCGTCTTTGTCAATTTTGTTAATCACAACGATTATTTTATGTCCCATTTCCAGCGCTTTTTTTAGAACAAATCTTGTCTGGGGCATTGGGCCTTCTTTGGCGTCAACTAAAAGCAAACAGCCGTCAGCCATATTCAAAACTCTTTCTACTTCTCCGCCAAAATCCGCGTGGCCCGGAGTGTCTATAATATTTATCTTTGTATCACCGTAATGTACGGCCGCGTTCTTTGAAAAAATAGTAATTCCTCTTTCTCTTTCAATTTCATTGGTGTCCATTATGCATTCGTGGCCGGCCAATTCTTTGTTTAAAGTGGTTTTTGACTGACGCAAAAGAGCGTCCACCAAGGTGGTTTTTCCATGGTCAACGTGAGCAATAATGGCAATGTTTCGTATCTTATTCATAAACGACAATATTATACATAAAAAATTACCTTGTGTCAAAATAATGCGCCGCGGCCGAGGCCGCGGCGCGCTACGGCATAAGTTCCGAAAAACTAATTAATACCTAAAAGTTCAACCTCAAAAATGAGCGTGGCTTTCGGCGGAATTACCGGAGGGTATCCCATTTCTCCGTAAGCAAGTTCATAAGGAATTGTTAGCTTTCTTTTTTCGCCCACTTTCATCCCTGAAACTCCTAACTCCCAACCCTTTATCACCTGATTCTGCCCTAAAGTAAAAGAGAACGGCGTTCCCCTGTCCACGCTTGAATCAAACTTCTCGCCGCTCTCCAATGTTCCGACATAATGGACGGTAACCTTGTCGCCATTTTTAGACGCTTCGCCCGTCCCTTGTTTTAAAATTTCTATTTTCATACCTTGAATTTCAAAATTATTAGAGTTTGCTTCCTGTCCCTTTTTATTATTTACGCTTCGGAAAAGAAAAACAGACCCCAAAACTATGATGATTATTAAAATAATAATTAAAAATACTTTTTTCATAATTTTATAATTACCATTATAATCTAATTTCTTTTTCTAGCCAATCTATTTTCTGGGTTTTTCTTTTCCAGAAAATATCCTCCCAGATATAGTGGATGGCAAGTCGTTTCCAGCCGTCCCACCGATTTTCTATATCTTTTAATATCTTTTTGGTCGGAACCAATGATTTGTTATAGATTAATCTGGAGAGAATTTTTTGCTCCCAGGGAGGAATGATTTCAAAAACATCATAATGATGACAAACCTCAAAGAGTAAATAACCAACCGAAGCGGGCCCAATGCCATAAAGCTTAAGAAGTTCTTTTTGGGCCTCTTTTTTTGGTAGCCCCTTAATAGCTTCTTCATTAATCTTTCCTTGGACAAAATCAGAGGAAATTCTTTTAAGAAATTTAGCCCGGTAGCCAACCTTAAGATTTCTTAAATCTTCTTCGCTTGCCCTATCAAGGATTTCCGGAGTCCAGAAAACATAAATTTCTTTTTTATCAAACCCAACCTTTTTACCGTATTTCCCCAAAAGGGCATTCATCATCTGGACCGTTCTCCTAACTGTGGCGTTCTGTAAGACAATATAAACCATCAACATTGTATAAAGCCCGACTTCCCCAGAATTGACCCTCATTCCTAAAAATCTTTTGAAAAAGGGGGCTAAAACTTTGTCTCTTTTGAATTTTTCATAAAATTCGCGTAGATCTTCGTTAAAACCAAACTGATAAGAAATTTTCTCAATCGCTTTCTGTTTTGTTTCAGGAGCTAAAGAATTTTTACTAAAAAGGCTAACTTTTATTTCTGGATTTTTGATTGTGCCCCGGTTTTCTAACTTAAAGCCTAAAATCTTCCCCTGAATTCTCATCGTTTGCCAGTACTTTCCTTTCTCCCAAATATGGTCTGGGGTTGGAAAATGAGATGGCTTGTGGACAGTGGCATCAAAATTATATGGAGCAATTGGTTTTAATACAACTGAGGTTTTTTTATTAAGGAGAACCGTTTTCATGTATTTTATTCTACCAAAAAATCGCCGAAGAGGCGATTTTTTGGTAAATCATTCTCACCGTTTTTTAGTTTTTCAAATGTCTGTTCTATTTTTCAAGCGATTCAATAACATCTTTCGCTCCATCCACTCCGGCAGAAAGAGAATCTTTTACCGCTCCCACAGTGTCAACGCCTAATTCTCTGGCGGTATCTACAGCAGCCGTTACCGCTGTTTTAGTAGCGCCAATAGTATCTCCGCCCACTTGCTTTACGGCGTCAACAGCTCCTTTTACGGCTTCAACGGCGGTTTCTCCTATATTTAGACCTAATTCTTTGGCGCTATGCAAAGATTGAGCTATTGTTCCCTTAATTGCCACATCTTGTTTAACGCCCGATTCGGTAAGCCCTTGAATGGTGCCGGTGACAACCCCTTTTACGGCGTTAATTACGCTAGCCCCTATTTCTCCAACACCGCTTAAAGCTCCTTTAATAACCGAAGCTGGAACATCCAGAGCCTCTTTGGCAAATTCGCCGGTTTCTTTCAATATTGAGACTGTTATGTTTTTTGTCACGTTAACAACGCCACTGGCAATATCTGCTGTTCCTTTTAAACCAGCAACTATTCCTTCTTTTACGCCGTTAACAAGACGAGAAATTAAATTAAATACCATATTTTTTTATTAATTTAATATTAATTTAATGGATGACCTTTAATATTTTGATTTTAACATATTTATTATTTATTTTCCATTTTAAAACATTTTATCTCCACTGTTTTTTGTTTTGAAGTAAAACCGGAAATAATTTGTATCGCTGATTTTGGCAAGTTAAAAAAATCAGCCAACGCTTTAATAATCGCTTGGTTGGCTTTGCCTTTAATGGGTGGTTCTTTGACCCAGACAATAAAATGGTTTTCGTCAATTCTTTCTATTTTTTCCTGTTTGGCATCGGGCTTAGCAGTAATAAAAATTCTCATTTTAATGCTGTGAGCAAGGGTTCTAATATTTCCCATCGTGGCCGCCCAGATAAGTATTTGTGTGTTTGCCCTTGGTTTTCTTAACAGGGAATCGCTTTTTATTATCTCTTATTGTCATTTTTATAGCTTCGTCAATGTCTACGCCACAACTATTCGCCAATAATGATAAAAACCAATAAATATCGCCTACCGCGTCTTTAACTTCCCCTTTGTTTTTCTTCAAAACCTTTTTAAGTATTTCGGTATTTTGCTCCCATTTAATTAAATTTCTTAATTCACCAACTTCCTCCACTATGCCCAATAAAATATCTTTGGGGTTATAAAATTGACCCCAATTTCTCTCATTAGAAAATTTTTGTATTTGCCGTTGATATGAGTTCATATATTTTTGAGATTAATATTCTATTCTACCAAGAAATCGCCTGTTTGGATAGAGGAACCTAAAAAGAAAAAGCCCTTTGATGTTATCTTGGGCCTTACACTGGTTTACTATTCAAAGGATAATTTGTTATTCCGAAGAATTCTTTTAACTCTTCTTCCAAGAGAAGTTCCTTTCGCCCTGGTAAATTGATGAATTCTCAACTTACCATCTTTTCCTTGTGATACGGAAACAAGCTCCTTCCCAATCGCTATTGTGATGTTAGTCGCGCTATAGGGATTATCCCTTTTCGCTAATCCCCAACAACGTCCTTTTAATAACGCTTCCTGCCACAGGGAATCTAAGGCCTTTCTCGCTTTTATTATCGGACTAAAGTCCATATATTCTCCCTTCTTTTGTCAAAGGTCTATTAACTAAACTAATTGAAAGTGATAAAAAAATCAAGCCCAAATGGCTTGAAAATTCCTTGTCGGCTAGCATCCCCGGTCTGGAGCCAAGGTTTTAAGGGAGATTTAGGCTATTTCAATAAATT
>CAZDIG010000018.1:0-12430 GCA_964505465.1 uncultured Candidatus Saccharibacteria bacterium | reverse complement strand
AATCTTTTGGTTGGCAAATAATAGTTTCCCATCGTTCCGGGGAGACTACCGATGATTTTATTGCAGACTTAGCCGTTGGGATTGGCGCAGATTTCATAAAAACTGGCGCACCGGCAAGGAGTGAAAGAATGGCAAAATATAACAGATTATTAAAAATTGAAGAAGAGCTTAAAAATTTAAAATAAAAAATGGCTAGAAAAATCCTTTTAATTATTATTGACGGGCTCGGCGACAGACCGACGCCTAAATTTGAGAATAAAACTCCTTTACAAGCCGCTAAAATACCAAATCTTAATCTGCTGACAAAAAACGGAATTTGCGGATTAGTAACGCCATATCTCTTGCCCTGGCAGAAAGAACCAGATTCAGATACATCACATTTGGCCATTTTCGGTTACGACCCCAAGATTTATTATTTAGGAAGGGGCCCCTATGAGGCGGCGGGCATAGGAATGAAAATGAAAGAAGATGATATTGCTCTTAGGGTTAACTTAGGAACGGTTGATGAGAGATTGAAAGTTATTGATAGGAGAGCGGGAAGAATTGAAAAAATAAATTCATTAGCAAATTCAATCTCCGGAATCGTAATTAAAAATGTTAAGTTCATATTGAAATCGTCATTAAGCCATCGGGCGGTTCTAATTCTGCGCGGCAAGAATCTTTCAGATAAGATTAGCGATAGCGATCCACAAAGAATTGGGAAAAGAATATTAAAAGTAAAACCTTTTAGTTGCGATGGTAAATTAAGTCAGGAGGAATTGAAAAAAGCAAAATTTACTGCGGAGATTTTAAATAAATTTCTAGAGAGGTCATATCAGATTCTGAAAAATCACCCACTTAATAAAGGACGGGAAAAAGGGGGATTCCTGCCGGCAAATTATTTATTGCTTAGAGGAGCTGGGAAGTTTAAAAGGCACCCGAGTTTTTATCAAAGATATAAATTAAGAGGCGTTTGTATCGCAGGAGGCGGCCTTTATAAGGGTGTTGCAGAAATTTTGGGGATGAATTTGATAAAGGTTAAAGGAGCCACGGGAACACCTGGCACCAATATTAAAGGAAAATTTCTAGCAGCGAAAAACGCCCTTAAAAAATATGATTTTGTTTTCTGTCACATTAAAGGAGCTGATATTTTGGGCCACGACGGCAATTTTAATGGGAAAAAAGAATTTTTAGAAAAAGTTGATAAAAATTTAAAAATTCTTCTGCCGCTTAAGAACACAATTTTAGTTGTAACAGGGGATCATTCAACGCCATGTTTTTTAATGCGGCACTCTGAAGATCCTATTCCAATTTTGATATCTGGAGGGGGGATTACATCTGGTTCAACCAATAAATTTTGCGAAAAGAATTGTAAAAAAGGAAAAATCGGGACAATAAAACAAATTGATATTATGAAAAAAATTCTAAAATTAAGGCATTAAGCGACGAAACTTACCCTGTATTACTTTTCCACACTTTGTTTTGTAAGGGCATTGATTTTGTGATATAGTTTAAAATGTTATTAATTAAATTACTATTCTAAAATTATGGATAAAAAAATCATAAAGAGTTTGATGCCCTTAATTATCGCCCTCGGCGGAATTCTAGTAACTATCGCCGCGGCTTTGATGCTACCTAATCTTCCTAAAAAGGAAGGGATAACGGTTTTAACGCAAGAAGAGATCTCGCAAAAAATCTTGAAATATATTAATGAAAATTTGCTTCAAGGGCAAGCTCCCGCATCAATCACAGAAACTTCAGAGGAAAACGGCTTGGTTAAAATGAAATTAAAGATAGGGGATAACGAATTTAACTCTTACGCAACAAAGGACGGCAAATTATTCTTCCCAACAGTTTTGAATTTAGAAGAACAAGAACAAAATTCTGCGAACAACGGAGAACCAAATGAAAAATCATGCGAAGATATTAAAAAAGTAGCCGCGTCTTCATTGGACGCCTTTGTGGTAAGTAAATGTCCTTTTGGAGTGCAAATGCAAAGAATTTTGGCCGAAGTAGTAAAAAATATCCCCCAACTTGCTGCGGATATAAAAGTAAGATATATTGGCGCTGTCTCCGGCGGTAAAATAACCTCTATGCATGGAGACGCAGAAGCTCAAGAAAACTTAAGACAAATTTGCATAAGGGAGGAAACCGATAAATATTGGAATTATATTTCTTGCCACATCAAAGAAGGAAATGTAGATAACTGCTTAAATGGCGCGGGAATTGATAAAAACAAATTAAATAGTTGTATGACAGATAGCTCAAAAGGCCTAAAGTATGCACAAGAAGACTTTGATCTGCAGGAAAACTATGGAGTAAGCGGGTCCCCCACACTAATATTGAATAATGAAGAAGTTTCTGAATTTTGGTTTGGCGGCAGGACCGCTGAAGCGTTAAAAACCTTGCTTTGCTGCGGATTTGAAGAAAAGCCCGGTGTTTGTTCTCAAAGTTTAAGCACAGAAAACGCTGCCACCAGTTTCTCAACGGTCTACAGCCAAGGAAATTCTGCGCCCAACGACGGCGGATGCGAGTAACTTTTTACTATCATGATTAAAGTATATATAACGCCTTATTGTCCATACTGCGTTACTTTAAAAAACTTTTTAAAGCAACAGAATATTGAATTTGAAGAGGTTAATGTCTTGGACGATGAGGCGGCTAAGGAAGAGATGATTAAAAAGTCGGGGCAATATGGGGTGCCGGTGGTGGAAATTGACGGAGAGATAATCATTGGGTTTGACAAAGAAAGAATTTTAAAAGTTCTAAAAATTAAAGAATAAACGCGATACCAATAATGCTAATTCGCATACCAATTATACTAATAATTCGTATCATTGGTATGCTATCTGTATATTAGTATCTTATTTATATGATTAAAATCGCTATAAATGGTTTTGGGAGAATAGGGAGGCCGGTTTTTAGACGAATTTTTGAGAATCATCCAAATTGCCAAGTGCTTGCAATAAACGACCTAGCCGATCCTAAAACCCTTGCCCATTTATTGAAGTACGATTCTGTCTATAGGAATTATCCAGAATCGGTAAATTACACCGAAAACTCGCTTGTAGTAGGAAGAGGAACGAATAAAAAAATAATTAAAATTTTTGCCGAAAAGAACCCGGAAAAATTGCCCTGGAAGAAACTGGGAATTGATGTAGTTTTGGAATGCACCGGCCAATTTACAGATTTAGCCGGCGCAAAAAAACACCTGACAGCCGGAGCCAAATCTGTAATAATTTCCGCTCCCGCAAAAGATTCAGAAATTCCGAGCTATATTTTAGGAATAAATGAAGAGAAGTTTAATCCCAAGAGAGATAGAATCGTTGATATGGGTTCTTGCACAACTAATTGTTTGGCTCCCATTGTTAAAGTTCTAAACGATAACTTTGCGATAGTAAAAGGTTTTATGACCACTACTCACAGTTACACCAACGACCAACGCATTTTAGATTTACCACATAAAGATTTAAGGAGAGCGAGGGCCGCAGCTTTAAATATTATCCCGACCACCACGGGCGCCGCCAAAGCTATTGGAAAAGCAATTCCTGAATTAGCCGGAAAATTGGACGGAGTTTCTTTCCGGGTGCCTACGCCCACAGTTTCAATACTGGATTTAATTATTCAAGTTTCAAAGTCTGTAAGCGCGGAGGAAGTCAACGAAGCGTTTAGAAAAGCCCAAAAGAAGCTCAAGGGGATATTAAGGGTTGAAGAAAATTCTTTAGTTTCGTCCGATTTTATAGGCGACACCTACTCGGCGGTTGTTGACGCTCAATTAACTATGGCGAAGGATAATTTAATTAAAGTGGTGGGTTGGTATGACAATGAATACGCCTATGCCTGCAGGATGGCGGAATTTGCAGAATATATAGGAAAAAAAATCTAACTGAGAAGGCCCCGTAATGGGGCTTTTTTGTTTTATTAAAAAAATGTATAATAAGATAAATCTCAAAATTATATGATTAAAAAAGGAGGTCTATTTTATCCGACTAAGGATTTTAAGAAAAAGGCTTTAATAAAGAGTAAAACGATTTATAAGCGGGCGGAGGAGAACCCAATTAAGTTTTGGGAAAAATTAGCCAAAGACGTTTTTTGGTTTAAACCCTGGGGAAAAACATTTTTGCATAAACCCCCGTATTTCAATTGGTTCTTGGGCGGAAAAATCAATATTACTTCTGATATTTTTGAAAATCACTTCTTGGGATTTGAAAAGATAAAAGATAAAGTTGCCCTAATTTGGGAACCTGAACCCTTAACCGAAAATGCAAAAACATTCACCTACCGGGAGCTTTTACAAAAGGTGAATAAATTAGCTAACGCTCTAAAAAAGCTCGGCGCTAAAAGAGGGGATAGAATAGGAATTTATTTGCCGATGATTCCGGAAGTGATAATTTCAATGCTTGCCTGCGCTAAAATCGGCGCTGTCCATGTTGTTGTTTTCTCTGCGTTTTCTCCAACGGCGCTAAAAGTCAGACTGCAGGACACCGAAACCAAAATTCTAATCACTGCCGATGGTTATTATCGTAGGGGACAGGTTGTGAATTTAAAACAAAACGCTGATGAAGGAATTAAGGATACAAATATTGAGAAAATTATTGTTGTTAAAAGAGCGGAAAATGAAGTCTTTTGGGATAAAAATCGGGATTTATGGTTTGAAGAGATAATTCAAAAAGAAAGCGATGAGTGCAAAACAGAGGTTATGGATTCGGAAGATCCCTTTTTTATTCTTTATACAAGCGGCAGCACCGGCAAACCAAAAGGAATATTACATACCTGCGGCGGTTATGTTGTCCAAACAAAATTTACAGGCAAATGGATATTTGATTTAAAAGAAAATGATGTTTTGTGGTGCACTTCCGATGTCGGCTGGATTACCGGCCATACTTACGCAATTTATTCTCCCCTGCTTAATGGAGTCTCTACTTTGATTTTTGAAGGGGCTCCTGATTGGCCTACTCCCGACAGATGGGCGCAGATTATTGAGAAACACGGAGTTACAATTTTTTATACGGCGCCAACCGCCATCCGAATGTTTGAAAAATACGGAGTTAAAGTTATTGAACAATACAAATTTGAAAGCCTGCGGCTTTTGGGATCCGTGGGCGAACCCATTGATGAATCGGCTTGGAATTGGTATTTTAAAGAAGTCGGGAAAGAAAAATGCCCGATTGTTGACACTTGGTGGCAAACAGAGACCGGAGGAATTTTAATAACTTCGCTACCGGGCATCGGTCCCTTTAAGCCCGCTTTTACCGGCCTACCCTTCCCGGGAATAAAATTTGAGATTTTAGATGATAAAGGAAGGACTTGTCCGTCAGAAAAGGTTGGAAATTTAGTCATTCTGACGCCTTTTGCACCGGGTATGCTCCGGGAGATTTATAAAAATCCCGAGAAATATCTGGAAACTTATTGGAGTCAATATGGCAAAAAAATTTATTTTACTTCAGACGGAGCATTAAAAGACAAAAATGGGTTAATTAGAATAGTGGGCAGAGTTGATGATGTAATAAAGGTGGCGGGTCATAGGGTATCTACGGGAGAATTGGAAGCTGCGATTAATAACCACCAACATATAACCGAGTGCGCTGTGGTTGGCGTTCCCGACGAAATAAAAGGAGAAACACCCCTAGCTTTCATTGTTTTAAAAGAAAAAAAGCCGGTTGAAGATATCAAAAAAGAGGTGATAAACCAGATTAGGACTTTAATTGGGCCAATTGCTCTGCCAAAAGAGGTTTATTTGGTTGAAGATTTACCAAAAACGCGCTCGGGTAAAATTATGCGTCGGATTTTAAAAAAATTATTTACGGGAGAGGAATTAGGTGATTTATCAACCCTCTCTAATCCTGAAAGCGTTGAGAAAATTAAAAATATCATAAAGGCAAAATGATTCAAAAAAATAGAGAATTCATTCTTTGGTTTAAAGAGATCTCAATAAAAGACGTTCCCTTGGTTGGCGGAAAAAACGCCTCTTTGGGAGAAATGTTTACCCAATTAACTTCAAAAGGCGTAAATGTGCCGGACGGCTTTGCTCTTACGGTTAATTTTTATTGGAAATTTATTAAAGCCAATGGTTTGGATAAAAAACTTTCCGCTTTTTTTAAGGAATTAGATTCAAAAAGCATTAAAAGCGTTCAGGAGATTGGAAGAAAAACCAGAAATGCAATTATGTTGTCTTCTTTTCCAGACACACTTCAAAAAGAGCTTTTTAAAGCATATTCACAATTATCTCAAAAATATGGTTCGGCAAGCTCACCACAAGCTGGACCCGATGTTGCGGTTAGAACTTCCGGCGTTGCGGAAGATATGCCGAATGCTTCTTTTGCTGGTCAATTCGAAACCTATTTGAATATTGTTGGAGAAAAAAATCTTTTAGAAGCAGTTAAAAAATGTTTTACCTCTTTTTTTACAGACAGGGCGATTGCTTACCGGGAAGAAATGAAAATTAACCATCTAAAAACCGGGCTATCAGTGGGAGTACAAAAAATGGTTCGTTCTGATTTAGGTGCCGCTGGCGTTATGTTTTCCTGCGACACGGAGTCTGGTTTCGCTGATGTTGTTTTAATCAACGCAAGCTACGGCTTAGGAGAAAATATTGTTAAAGGACAAGTGGACCCAGACCAGTACTACGTTTTTGAAACTACTCTTAAAAAGGGATTTAAACCGATTTTGGAAAAGAAACTTGGGACGAAGCTGGTAAAAATGATTTATAACAAAGACTCTCAAAAACCAACTAAAAATATTCCCGTATCTCAAAAAGACAGGCAAAAATTTTCTCTTTCTGACCAAGAAATTTTAAAACTGGCAGAATGGTCAGTTTTAATAGAAGAACATTATAAAAGACCGATGGATACAGAGTGGGCGAAAGACGGAAGAGACGGAAAATTATATATAGTCCAAGCTAGGCCAGAAACGGTCCAAAGTAGAAAAAATGTAAATGTTTTGGAGGAATACGTTTTAGATAAATCCAAAATCCCTGCCTGGTCGGCAGGTAGGCAAAATCTAAAATCTAAAATATTAGTGAGGGGGTTGAGTGTTGGAAATAAGATTGGTCAGGGGAGGGCAAATAGAATAATGAACGTTAATGATATTGAAAAATTTAAGAAAGGGGGAGTGTTGGTAACCGATATGACGGACCCTGATTGGGTGCCGGCGATGAAACTTGCTTCGGCAATTGTGACTGATCGGGGAGGAAGAACCTGCCATGCGGCAATCGTTTCTCGGGAATTGGGAGTTCCTTGCGTTGTGGGCGCGGGAAACGCTACAAAAATAATAAAAACCGGCAAAGAAATAACGGTGAGTTGTGCCGAGGGAGAACAGGGATATGTTTATGAGGGGTTAATCCCTTTTAAAATAAAAAGGACGGATATATCTAAGGTTGGGAAAACTAAGGTAAAAATCTTGATGAATTTGGGAGAACCCAGCCAAGCCTTTACTTTAAGTTTTATCCCGAATGACGGCGTAGGCCTTGCCCGAGAAGAGTTTATTATTGCCAACGAAATTAAAATCCATCCGCTCGCTTTAATCAATTATAGAAAATTAGATAAAGGTTTGCGCAACAAAATTGATAAACTAACGTTGGGGTATAAAGATAAGGTTGAATTCTATGTTGAAAAACTTGCCGAAGGAATCGGAAAAATCGGAGCCGCTTTTTATCCAAAACAGGTGATTGTCAGGTTTTCTGATTTTAAAACGAATGAATATCGTTCTTTAGTGGGCGGAGAACTTTACGAGTCAAAAGAAGAAAATCCAATGATCGGCTGGCGAGGCGCTTCCCGTTATTATGATCCAGATTTTTCTCCGGCTTTTGTTCTGGAGTGTAGGGCGATAAAAAAGGTGCGAGAAGAATTTGGCTTAAACAATGTGATGGCGATGATTCCATTCTGCCGCACCCTAGAAGAAGGGGAAAAAGTATTGGAATTAATGAAAAAAAATGGCCTCCAGAAAGGACAAAATGGTTTAATGGTATATGTAATGTGTGAAGTTCCGTCTAATGTGATTTTAGCCGAAGAATTTTTAGAGCTTTTTGACGGTATGAGTATCGGTTCTAATGACTTAACTCAACTCGTCCTCGGTTTAGATAGGGATAATTCTGAAATTGCCCACATAGGCAACGAAAGAGATAAGGCGGTTAAAGAATTAATTAAAAATGTTATTAGGACTTGTCGGGAAAAAAATAAATATTCCGGAATTTGCGGTCAGGCTCCTTCTGATTTTCCGGACTTTGCCGAATTTTTGGTCAAAGAAGGAATAGAGTCAATTTCTTTAAATCCCGATTCGGTAATAAAAACAAAACTAATACTTTCAAAAAAAGAAAAATAATAATATGCCCCGTAGAGGAATTTCGACAAGCGCCTCTGGCGCCAGATATACGGGGCAATAAATTAAAGAGTTTCGTTTAACACAGTTATGTATAATATTATAACTTTCGGTTCAGCAACTTGGGATACATTCATAAAACCGAAAAAATTTTCCGCCCAAGGCGGACCAGCCTCGGGCTGGCAAATAATAAAAGATAGTGGAAAATTTATTACCGGCAGGGGTATTTGTTTTAATTTAGGTTCTAAGGTGGAAATAGAAAAAATATTTTTTGCTTCGGGCGGCGGGGGAACGAATACGGCCGCTACTTTTGCCAAACAAGGTTTTAAAACGGCTTTTTGCGGAAGCGTGGGAAACGACTTACCGGGTCAAGAGATAATAAACGAACTTAAAAGATTGAATATAAACAGCCAACTTGTAGAAAGAACGAAAATAAAACCAACCAATCATTCAATTATATTAAGCGGAGCGAGAGAAGATAGAACTATTTTTGTCTATCGGGGAGCTTCGGAAATTTTAGGAGAAAAAGATATTCCCTGGAAGAAATTGAGATCTAAATGGTTCTATATCGCGCCACTTTCCGGGAAGCTTTGCGCGATATTTGAAAAATTGGTTAATTTTGCATATAAAAATAAAATAAAAATTGCGGTCAATCCTGGTAATTGTCAGCTTGCCATCCAAGAAAAGGCCCTAAAGAGAATTTTAGGGAAAGTTGATATTCTCGTTCTGAATCAAGAAGAGGCGTCTTTATTGACCGATATTCCCTATAAAGAAGAGGTGGAAATTTTTAAAAAAATTGATAAATTATGCCCTGGTATTGCGATAATGACAAAGGGGCAAAAAGGAGTGGTGGTTTCCGACGGAGAATATCTTTACCGAGCAGGAACTCCAAATACAAGGGTTTTAGACCGAACGGGCGCCGGAGATTCTTTCGCTTCCGGATTTGTTTCTGGTTTTATAAGATCAAATGGTAATATTGAATATTCTATTCAACTGGGAAGCGCCAATGCCTCGTCTTGCCTGAAACGATTAGGAGCAAAAGAAGGGATATTAAAACAAAATGAAAAGTTTAAAAAAATAAAGGTCGAGAAAGAACTTTGTTATAAAAACAAATTTTGTTCGGTCAAAAAATGATAAAAATTAAAAAAGAGATAGGAAAAAAAATTTATTTAATAATTGCGATATTCGTCTTTATTTTGGTTTCAATTAACCTATTCTTATCTTCCCAGGAAATTAAAATAATTACCGATAAAGAAGAGTACCAAAAAGAGGAATCTTTAAGAGTAAAAATTATAAATAATTTCATTGGAAAGAATGTCTGTTTTTCTTCCTGCTACCCATATTATCTAGAGGAAAAGGTAGATAAAAAATGGTTGAGATTTGAGTATTCAAATTGCGATTCTGAAGATTTAAACGAGAATTGCGTTGATTCCAAGGGGGTTAAGGCATTTGAGATTGTCCTACCAAATTTAGAAAGCGGTATTTATCGGATTGCTTCTGCTATTTGTGTCAACTGCGACTCTGGAAGCCAATTTACAGGAAAAAGGTGGGTTTATTCTGAAGCATTTATTGTAAAATAAAAATAATATGAATCTTCAAGATTGTTTAAAAAATGCTCAAAAAGAAGCATTCGCAATAGGCCAATTTAATTTTTCAACACTTTCCCAACTCCGAGGAATAATTGAGGCGGCGAAGCAAATGAAGAGCCCCGTAATTTTAGGGACTTCAGAGGGAGAAAGCAAATTTTTAGGGCTAAAACAAATTGTTAATTTAAGAGATTTTTTTCGCCGCGAAACGGGATTGCCCATTTTTTTAAATTTAGACCACGGAAAATCATTTGGATATTTAAAAATCGCCTGCGATTTAGGTTATGACGCGGTTCATTTCGACGGCTCAAAAATGCCATTGGAAGAAAATATTGAAGTAACAAAAAAGGTTTTAAAATACGCTGAGAAGTCAGGGGCCTTAGTTGAAGGAGAGGTCGGTATAATTGGAAACGAGGCCTCAAAAATTTATAAAGAAAATTTTAAAATTAGACCAGGGGACTTGACTAAACCCGAAGAAGCTGAAAGATATATAAATGAAACGGGTGTCAATTCATTGGCGGTAAGCATTGGGAATCTTCACGGCATGGGAATAAATAAAGAAAACCCAAAGCTTTATCTGGAGAAATTAAGCGAGATTAAAAAAAGAGCGAAGGACACTTTCTTGGTTTTGCACGGAGGGTCCGGAATTAATGAAAAAGACATAAAGGAGGCAATAAAAATTGGAATTGTTAAAGTAAACATCAATACCGAGTTAAGATTGGCTTTCACTAAAACGCTTAGAGAAGCATTAAATGAAAAATTAGAAGAGATAACTCCCTATAAATATTTGCCAAATGTTATCATGGCAGTTCAAAAGGTCGTTGAAGAAAAAATAGAGCTATTTGGAAGCGATAATAAAATATGATATTATATCTATGAAAATTATTTTAGAAAGAGAAAAATGCATTGGTTGCGGATCTTGCGTTGCCTTAGCGCCGAAATTTTTTGAATTAGCTGATGACGGGAAGTCCCATCTTAAAAATTCCCGCCTACCGGATGGGCAGGCAAAGAACGATCCAAAAACCGGGAACGAAGAATTGGAGACTGAAAAACTAGATTCGGCCCAAGAAGCCGCCGACGCTTGCCCGGTTCAATGCATTCATATAATTAAATAATAAAATTATGTTTAATTTATCAGCAAAAATCAGAAAAAATATCGGAAAAAAAGCAAAGTTTGTACGGGAGGGTGATAAAATACCGGCGGTGGTTTACGGCCCAAAAATTAAAAGTTTGCCGCTGGAAATTAATCTTGAAGAATTTGAGAAAGTCTTTAAAGAAACAGGAGAAAGTTCCTTGATTTCTCTTGATATAGAAGGGGAAAAAGAGAAAAGATTGGTCTTAATTCACGACCTTAAGAAGGACTCTTTAACGGATAAATTCCTTCACGTGGATTTTTACCAAGCCTCTCTGAAAGAAGAAGTAGAGGTTTCGGTTCCATTGGTATTTGAAGGCCAGTCTCCGGCCGTCAAAGAATTGGGAGGAACTTTGGTTAAAATCATATCCGAAGTAAAAGTAAAAGCCCTGCCCCAGAATCTTCCGCACGAGATAGAAGTAAACGTTGAAAACTTGAAAACCTTTGAAGATCATATTTTAATAAAAGATTTACCGGTGTCAAAAGACGTGAAAATTTTAGGGAAACCAGGGGAGATAGTAGCGTCTGTCGCGCCCCCTGAAAAAGTAGAAGAAGAATTAGAAAAACCGCTTGAAGAAAAAGTGGAAGAAGTAGAAAAAGTTGAAGAAAAGAAGGAAGAAAAAGTAGTAGAAGAAGAAAAGACGGAAAGAGAAGAAAAACAGAGCAAGTAAATTGTGTTTTTATTGAAATGAAAAATTTTCCTCTAAAAATTTTTTTAGCAATGTTTTTGGCGTCAGCTTTTTTTCTGACGAGCCAAAAGGTTTTCGCCGAGACAATTGATTATTCTGAAGTTTGCGAATCGATTGAAAAAATTGACGAAAAATGTGAAACGCTCTCTCAGAAAGAATGCAAGGAATTTCTAAAACAATGCGAAAGTTATCTTGAAGATAAAACTTCTCAAATTGAGAAAGATATTGAAAAAACAGGGAAAGAAAAAAAGACC
The DNA here is from genome assembly GCA_964505465.1 of uncultured Candidatus Saccharibacteria bacterium. Classification (GTDB taxonomy): domain Bacteria; phylum Patescibacteriota; class Minisyncoccia; order Minisyncoccales; family Staskawiczbacteraceae; genus CAZDIG01. Next base: position 474 of record CAZDIG010000018.1, on the reverse strand, counting down.
CTTCAGAATGAGATCTCTGTCTTAAAAAAGAAAATACAAAGCTTGGATTACCAAATTTATGAGGGAAATGTAATGATAAAAGATCTTTCTCTGCAGATAAAAGACACTTTTTCTTCTATTGATAAAATCAATCTAAAAATAGAGGATTCCAAGGATCAATTATCCGATATTTTGAGAACCATCTACGAGGAAGAACGAAAGTCAACGATTGAGATTTTTCTTGAAGGGAATCTCTCGGATTTTTTTGATAATCTTGTTTATTTGGAGCGTCTTAACACAAAACTGGGCGAACTTTTAGAAAACACAGAAGACTTAAAATCTTATTTAGAGGGCCAAAAACAACAAATGGACGATGAGAAGAAGGAATTAGAAGGAGTGGTTAAAATCCAAACAGTCCAAAAACAAGCACAGGAAAAAAATAAAAAAGAGCAGGAATACTTTTTAAAATTAACCGAGGCCCAATATCAAAAATAT
>CAZDIG010000017.1:0-12451 GCA_964505465.1 uncultured Candidatus Saccharibacteria bacterium | reverse complement strand
GTAAAAAATCCGGCGCTGGTTTTATCTTTTTTAAAGCCCGCCACATTGCAAGCTCTGACGCGTTTTTGATATTCAATTTATCTATTTCCTTCACCGAAGCCCTTCCTATCCCCCATTTAATTGCCGGATGTCCTGTTAAAATTTTATTCATTTTTTTACCCCCATTTTTTTACCCCCATCTTTTTTGTAAAAGGTGGAGGGTTAAGATTCATGTAAGCTGTTTTGGATTCGTTTTTTCAAATGGCCGTACGCACTTTTAAATTGCTTCAATTGCTTTTCTCTTGTCACAGCATCCTTTTGAGATTTAAATGATTCGTAATATACAAGAAAAAATGTGCCTCTGTAAGCGGTAGAAAAAGTTCTTCCTTTGTTATGCTCTTGAATCCTTTTTTTTAGATTGTTTGTATAGCCTATGTATAATTTATTATCTTTCTTGCTTTTTAATACAAGGAGGCTCGCGCCTCCTTTTTTCTTTTCTTTTCCCTCACCCAGCCCCGCCCCGCCCCGCCCACGGCGGGGCGGGGCCTTTACAATATTGAAAGGGCGGGATAATATTAAAACCACAAAAACAAAATTAGCTTTTTGAAAACAGAACCCCCGTTAAAAAATAATAGAACTTTTTAACGGGGTAAACCCCGTTAAATAATTTCGCTGAAGGCGAAATTGTCGCTCCGCGACATTTAACAGGGTAAATACGGAAATGGAAAAAACACCAGAAAGGAGTGAAACTATGCCGAAAGTTAAGTGTTTACAATGCGGGAAATCGCTTCGCATTGAAGACGGAATGATTGGAAAAAAAGGTAGATGTCCGAAATGTAGTCACATCTTTATTATTTCTTCAGCCCTCCAAGGCGTTAAAAGAGAAATTTCAGCTTCGGAAGCCAAACCGTTACCACCTACCATTCGAAAAGAATCGAAAGTTGAATCAACTGGCGGTACTTCTAATATCTGTGGTCGGTGCACCAAAGAAATCCCCGCTTCAGCTACCCATTGTCCTCACTGCGGAAAACTAAGGAAAGACATTTATCGACTTAAAGCAATGAATTATACATTTGCTATATGGATGATAGTAACCGCGGTTCCTCTTATTGTTGGATTAAGGAATGGCTGGTGGCATGAATCCACAGGATTTTTCCAATATCAATTTAGTATCCAGAAATTTCTATCATCTCCCCTGGGAATTATTATTGTTATCGCTTTTATTGGTTTTTTTATCGGTACTTTTTACACTCATATAAAAGTTGCTAAAAAACTAGGAAGTTGGTTTTGGTTCTAGTATTTATATTAGAAGAATGTTCGGGATCCTATCTCGGACTTTTTCTTTTCTCTAAAATTCTGTTAAAATTTTAAAGATGACCTCCTCAAAGATTCTTTTTTATTTCTGCCTCTCTTTTATTTTTGGGATTTTTTTTAGTTCAGTAATTAAAATTCCCCAATCTCTATTATGGGGATTTTTATCTTTAGGAGTGTTATTAATCTTTAGCCAATTCTTTTTAAGAAAAGAAAATATTTTTTTAATTGGCTTTTGTATTTTATTTTTAGTTTTAGGAATTTCGCGGCATCAAGCGGTCTTATTTGAAATTGAAAATAATCAGTTGAGGCAATTCAATGATTCAGACCAGGAAATTACCATAATCGGTTTCGTTTCAACCGAACCCGATGCTAGAGAAAACAGCACGAAACTAACAATAAAAGCCCTTAGCGTCAGCTCTGTAGAGGACGGACCTCTACGGATTGAGGGAAAGGTTTTGCTAACAACCTCCAAATATCCTGAATACCAATACGGGGACAGTTTAGAAATTAAAGGAAAATTAGAAACTCCGCCGGTTTTTGAGGGATTTGACTACCGAAATTATCTTCAAAAACAGGGGATTTATTCGGTGATGAGTTGGCCTAAAACAGGGCTTTTAGGAAATAATTTCGGAAACCCCGTAATGAAAATTCTTTTCTCCTTTAAAAAGAAATTTCAGGAAACAAGCAGAGCTTTTATTCCTCCTCCGCAAGAGGGGATTTTAGAGGCCTTGGCTTTTGGAGAAGAAAGCAATATTTCCCAAGATTGGAAAGAAAAACTGAACATAACGGGAACCCGTCACATTGCCGCCGTTTCGGGAATGAATATAACAATTATTGCTTCTCTGATTTTTTCTTTTATTTTAAGTTTAGGATTTTGGCGGCAGCACGCTTTTTATTTAACGATATTTTTGCTATCCCTCTACATTTTAATGATAGGTTTTCCAGCTTCCGCCGCCCGAGCAGGAATTATGGGCATTCTTCTTCTAACCGCCCAACACTTGGGGCGATTATCAACAGCCCAGAGAGCCGTCATTTTTGCGGGCTTTCTTATGCTTTTGATGAACCCTTTATTATTAAGGTTTGATATTGGGTTCCAGTTGTCTTTTCTGGCGATAATCGGACTGATTTATCTCCAGCCGATTTTTTATAATTGGTTTAAGAAAATTCCCAACCCCAAATTATTTCCCCTAAGAACCGTTCTCTCCGCCACTTTAGGGGCCCAGGTTTTTACCCTGCCGATTTTAGTTTATAACTTCGGAAGAATACCCTTGCTTTCTTTGATTCCCAATATTTTGATCGTTCCGATGTTAGCTCCAATCACGATATTAATTTTTATTTTCGGACTGGCGGGAATTATATTCTGGCCGTTGGGCTTTTTTCTTTCTTTGCCTGTTTGGTTTTGTCTAACCTATATCGTGGTTCTTGTTGATTGGTTTTCTAAAATTTCTTTTGCGACATTATTTGTAAACGTTTCCTGGATTTGGTTGATAATTGCCTATTTGATTTTAGGGGGATTGATATGGCAGTTAAATAGAAAGAAGAAAATAGTTTTTTTGTTAGAGTAAATATTTGACAAAAAATGATTTGCGATTTATTCTTATAAAATTAGGATAAGTAGTTTTTTAAAAAATTAATAACCGGAAAGGAGGATAGAAAAATGAAAAAGACCGATGATCGGGAATGGGTGGTAGTTGAAGTAAGCCGGGTAACGGTTTTTTATCCCTGCGCCGGTTTGGTAGTTTTATCCGATATCATTGATCCGGAAAGCCTGTTCGTAATCTGGACTTCAAGCGTCAAAGCGATGATTATCTCCCGCGATTTAAGCGGAGTGGAGCCGCCAGCGACAGATTTTTCTGAGCTGGTTTGCGGACTGATGAACCAGAGTTACGCGTTTTTTCAAGAAGGCGTTACGATTAAAGCGGTTTTTATTACAAAATGCCAACACGGATACCTTTGCTCCAAAATTCTTTTTGAGTCTGACGGCGCGCCCTGCGAGCCGGAAATTCAGGTCAGCGATGCCATTATTCTGGCGATAAAGGCCGACGTTCCGATTTTTGTCGCCAAAAACCTAATGCGAACAAGGAAAGAATTAATGGAAGCGGTTGAAAAACCTGTGGCCGCAACCATCTTTAATATTCCCGTTAAGTCCGCTGGATCAAAATCAGAACCTGAACCAGAATCCGGTAAATTGAAAAAGTTAATGCAAGAAGCGGTCAAAAGAGAAGACTACGAGGCAGCGGCTAAACTAAGGGACCAAATCCGGGCCCTTTGCCATTAAGACAAAATGGGGATCTTTTTGATCCCCTTATTCATTTAAAACAGGTAAAAAGAAAATAAAATCTGTGGTATAATAAACTAATTTAAAATATTTATGGAAAGACAAGAAGCAGAAAAGCTAAATTTTAAAAAGGCTTGGGTAATAACAGTGGATATGGGTTATGGGCATCAGCGCACCGCCTATCCTTTGGAATATTTAACCCCCGACCAGAAAATAACAATAGCCAATAATTATATCGGCATTCCTAAAAATGATAGAAAAATCTGGGGGAATAGCAGAAGGTTTTACGAATTTATCTCAAGATTCAAAAGAATCCCCATAATAGGAAATGCGGCATTTTCTCTTTACGACCAGTTTCAGCAGATTCCCGCTTTTTATCCCCACCGAGACTTATCTAAACCAACATTATCACTCCAAAAAATCTATTCAATTATAAAAAAGGGATGGGGGAAAGATTTAATTGAAAAACTAAAACAGAAACCCCTCCCAATTGTCAGCACTTTTTTTGTTCCGGCTTTTATGGCTGAAGTTTTTGATTATCCCAACGAAATCTTTTGCGTTGTTTGCGATGCGGATATCTCAAGAACTTGGGCGCCCCTAAATCCTCAAAACAGCAGAATAAGATATTTGGCTCCTAATTCTTGGGTGGCGGGAAGGTTAAAACTTTATGGGGTAAAAGAGGAAAATATCTTTTTAACCGGTTTTCCTCTGCCCAGAGAAAACATCGGGAGCGAAGGGCTGGAGATTTTAAAAGAAGATATTGCTCGCCGGATTTTAAACCTAAACCCCAACGGAAAATTTCGTTTATTATATGAACCGCTGATTGAAAAATATATTGGAAAATTGCCGCAAAATTCAGATCATCCTCTGACAATAATGTTTGCCATCGGCGGAGCCGGAGCTTTAAAAGAAATCCCCATCAAATTTATAAAAAGCTTGAAAAAGAAAATTAAAAATAGGGAAGTGAATATAATTTTGGGGGCCGGAATTAGAGAAACAGTCAAAGATTATTTTTTTCAAAATCTTAAAAAATTAGGCCTGGAAAACAATATTAATAAGAATATTAAAATTATTTTTACCGATAGAATTGAAGAATATTTCAAAGAATTCAACCAGATATTGAGGAAAACAGATATTCTCTGGACAAAGCCGTCGGAACTCTCTTTTTATGCCGCTTTGGGGGTGCCCATCATTATTGCTCCCTCTATAGGTTCGCAGGAAGATTTTAACAGGAGATGGCTTTTAAGTTTGGGGGCGGGGATTCTGTCGGAAGACCCGAAATACGCCGACCAGTGGATTTTTGACTATATAAAAAGCGGCCGATTCGCGGAGGCGGCAATCCGCGGGTTGATAGAAGTTGAAAAATTAGGGACATATAAAATTGAAAAAATAGTTTCTCAATTTTCAAAATAAACTATGCTTTGGTTAATAGCAGCCCTCTCTTCTTATTTGATTTTGGCCGTTATTTTTTTGATTGATAAGTATTTATTATCGGCCGGCCTGCCCAATCCGAAAGTTTATGCTTTTTATGTGGGAATCTTAGGGATTTCAGTTTTGCTTTTAACCCCATTTGTTAATTTTTATGTTCCGGCGTTTCCTCAACTGATGCTGTGTTTCTTCGCCGGAGCTTTTTTTCTTTTGGGCCTCATTGGGTTTTACAAAACCCTCCGGATATCAGAGGCCTCCCGCGCGGTGCCGGCGGTCGGCGGGATGACGCCGATATTTACGCTTTTCTTAATTTATCTTTTTTCTAAAGGGAAAGAAACTCTTGGATTTTGGGATCTAATATCTTTTTCTCTTTTAATATTGGGTACTGTTTTGATCAATTATGAAGGCGGAAAAATTTCTCGCAAAAGTTTAGGCCTTGCCGCTTTTTCCGCTTTTTTATTCTCTTTTTCTTTTGTGCTGACGAAATATGTTTATTTGTCCCAAGGATTTTGGTCGGGCTATATTTGGATAAGAATTAGCGGAGCGATAGCGGCAATTTTTTTATTTTTGCTTTCCAAAGAAGTGAAAGAAGAAATCTTTAAGAAAAAAGATCGTCTTATTGCTTTTTCGTCGCGGAAATCATTGGTTTTATTTATTTCAAACCAGCTTTTTGGGGTTACCGCCAATATCTTGCAGAATATCGCGTTCTTCTTGGTTCCGTTATTATATGTGGCTTTGATTAACGCTCTTCAAGGAATCCAGTACCTGTTTTTATTTATCCTGACTTTAATAATGTCTTTAATCTTTCCTCGGATTATAAAAGAAAAAATTTCAAGGAAAATAATCATTCAAAAATCTTTCGCAACAATTCTCATCTGCGGCGGAGTGGCGATTTTAGCTATTTAATTATATGCGTATGGGAAAAATCATTAAATATTCCGGAATAATCATTTTAAGCGCGCTAATTCTTTCTTTAATTTCCGTTAGCTGCCTTTTCATTGGAAAAGCGCCAAAAGCGGAAAAAATAACCTGGGGTGTTAATTTTGCCCAAAACCAAGCTGAAATTCTAGGGCTTGATTGGAAAGAAAACTATCTGGCGTTATTAGATGATTTAAAAGTAAAAAATATAAAGCTGATTAATTACTGGGATATAATTGAATCAGAAAAAGATGAATTTTATTTTGATGATTTGGACTGGCAAATAAGAGAAGCGGAAAACCGTGGAGCCAAGCTGATTTTAGTGATCGGGATGAAAACCGGCAGGTGGGCGGAATGTCATATTCCCGAATGGGCGAAAAATCTATCAAAAGAAAAACAACAAGAAAGAATCTTAACTCTACTTGAGAAGACCGTTCTAAGATATAAAAATTCGCCGGCCATTTGGGCGTGGCAAGTAGAAAACGAGCCCCTTTTTCCTTTCGGAGAATGCCCCTGGATAGACGAAAATTTTCTAAAACAGGAAATAGAGATTGTAAGATCGCTTGATGAGAGGCCTGTAATTATTTCAAACAGCGGGGAGTTTTCTTTATGGATAAAGTCGGCCGAATTAGGAGATATTGTCGGTACCACTCTGCACAGAAGAGCTTGGTTTAAAGAATTAAAAACTTATATCAATTATCCTTTTCCGCCGGTTTACTATTGGAGAAGAGCTCAGCTAATTAGCAAAATTTTCAATAAAGAAGTAATCTGCGTAGAGCTCCAAGCGGAACCCTGGGGACAAAAACTTCTTCCGGATGTGTCTTTAGAGGAACAATTAAAAACAATGAATTTGGAACTATTTAAGGAAAATGTTGAGTTTGCTAAAAAAACCGGTTTAGACGCATTTTATTTATGGGGCGTTGAATGGATGTATTGGATGAAGGGAAAACAAGGAAGGCCTGAAATTTGGGAAGAAGCGAAAAAATTGTTTCAATAATATAAAATAAGTCCGATAATAAAGTTTTCAAAGTACCGGCTGTCCTCGGCTCCAGCGGCCGAGGCAACCTACGCTCTCGTCCCGCCAGTCGCCGCGGGCGACACCAAGCTGGCAGGACTGCGAGAGTTACTTTAAAAACTTATTATCTCATTTAGTGTCTAGTAAAAAAAAGAAGCCCTGGGCTAGGTAAAACCTATTCCAGGGCTTTGCGTCTTTAGGCGTGGAAGATGTCCGTTTTGTTCCGGTCGTCTTTTCTCCTCATCAGCCAATACCACTTTTGGTACAGAGGGGCGATAACGAGGATCGTGAAGACCGTAAACGCCACAAACATGGCCAGCAGCCAGAGATGATTAGCGAGAATTTTGAAATCCTTGCTAATCCATCCGGCCAGGCCAACCAACGCGACCGAGAATCCCCAGCCAAAGAGGTAGTCTGCCGGGATTATTCCCATAAACCACCAACTTTTGGCGTGCCACCAGACCTTCGTCCTCTTGAAGTTCTTGACCCCATAATAAGGGTTAAGAACAAACCAGAGGTAGTCCCAGATACAGGACCAGGCGAACCAGAGCCCTACGGCTTCCAGCTCTTTGGGGGGCGACCATTCTTTTCCCGCAAAGAAAGGAATGTGGAAAACCAGTAATGACAGGAAGAATGTAAAGATGTGATAGCCTGTCATGGGTTTACCGCCCATAAAAAGCCCGTAGAGCTTTCCGGCGATGCCCGTGGTGCGGTACCAGGTCGGCGCCTTCTCGGCCCAACCGTACTTCCCCTCGCTTTCAACTTCCATCGCGGCAAACAGCAACGCCAATACAAACCAGAACGCTGCGCTAACGGTTAACATTGGACCTTTCCTCCACTAAATGTAATTGTCTAAGAACCACCTTATATTATATCATATTTCTTGTTATTAGTCAATAGATTACCCTTTTCTTTTCCCGAAAAAGATGATTATAATTAAAATATATGCCCAGTAATACAACCTCCAGTATTCTTGGCAATATACGCCAAACGCTGGGCAGGAAAATGTATTATTGAGCATAACGAAGTTAACACCAACTTCCATTTGCCCAACCAAGAACATTATATTAGTTTGGCATCTGGAGGTTGATATACTGGGTATGTTAAGTATTATTATCCCAACTTTAAATGAAGAAAAATACCTTTTTGCCTTGCTGGAGACAATCAAAAAGCAAAACTTCAAAGATTATGAAATAATTGTTGCGGACGCCGGCTCAAAAGACAAAACAATAGAAATTGCCAAAAATTACGGCTGCAAAATAACATCCGGAGGTTTGCCGGCGAAAGGAAGAAACGAAGGGGCAAAAATTGCAAAAGGTGATTTGCTTTTATTTTTAGACGCCGACATAATCCTTCCTCAAAACTTTTTAGAAAATCTCTTAAACGAATTTAAAAAAAGAAATTTAGATATCGCCTCTTCTCCTATTTTGGCCAACGAAAGAAGGATGGATAAATTGGTTTACCGGTTTTATAATCTATGGTCCAGACTGACCCAGAGATTTTTACCCCACGCCGCCGACGTAATTCTGGTTAAAAAGAAAATCTATCAAATTATTGGCGGATTTGAAGAAGAAATAAAGCTGGCCGAAGACCATTTTTTTGCGAGGAAAGCCAAAAAAACCGCAAAAGCCAGATACGGATTTCTGAATATCGCGCCTGTTTTTACCTCTTCGCGCCGATTTGAGAAAGACGGCAGGATAAGAACTTGCGCGAAATATATTTTAGCCGAGGCCTATATGGTTTTCTTCGGCTCCATTAAATCAAACACTTTTGAATATAAATTTGACCACTACACAAAAAATAAAAAGGATATATAATATAAAAGATAAATATGTCACTTTACGAACTGCCAAAATTTGAGATGCCCAAACAACTAAAACCCTTAAAGAAAAGATTTTCCCTCTCTAACTTTTTTAAAAAACGGATTGTTTTTGTTTTAATCCTGACCGTTTTTCTTTCGTCTCTTTTTGGATTTTTAGGCGGGATAATTTCAGGAGGGTTATTTTATCAAAAAATTTCAGAAGAACTGCAAAGAATAGGAATCAATTTGCCGCCAAAAATAATTGAAAAAGAGAAAGTGACAGAAAAAGAATATCTCCCAGAATTTTCCCAGGAAAAAGCCATAATATCAGCGGTTAAAGAAACCTCGCCTTCGGTGGTAAGCATTATAATTACCAAAGAGCTCCCAATATATGAAGAATACTGGACTTCTCCATTTGAAGAATTTTTCGGTCCCGGCTTTCAGGTTCCAGAATACCGCCAAAAGGGAACTAAAAAGCAAGAAATTGGCGGGGGAAGCGGGTTTATTGTTTCTGAAGACGGGATGATTTTGACAAATAAACACGTTGTTTCGGACAAAGACGCAGATTATACGGTTTTAACCAATGAAGGAGAAAAATTTCCGGCTAAAGTTTTGGCTTTGGATCCGGTCCAAGATTTGGCGATAATTAAGATTGAAAATAAAAAGAAATTCAAACCGGTTGCTTTGGGCGACTCTTCCAAATTGGAAATCGGCCAGACGGTGATTGCGATAGGTAATGCCTTGGGAGAGTTTAGAAACACGGTTTCGGTGGGCGTAATCTCGGGTTTAGGTAGAACTATTACGGCTTCAGGCGGCGGGACGCTGGAAACTTTGGAGGATGTAATTCAAACGGATGCGGCAATCAACCGCGGAAATTCCGGAGGTCCCCTTTTAAATTTAAAAGGGGAAGTTATAGGCATTAACACCGCAATGTCGGAGGCGGCCGAAAACATTGGCTTTGCCATTCCAATAAACAAAGCCAAAAAAGATATTGAGCAGATTAAAAAAATAGGGAAAATCGTTTATCCATTTTTAGGGATAAGATATGTTTTAATCACCGACGCGATAAAGGAAGAGAATAATCTCGCCGTTAATTACGGGGCTTGGGTGGTGAGGGGTAGTCAACCCGATGAGCCGGCTGTTACCCCGGACTCGGCCGCAGAAAAAGCCGGCGTTAAAGAGAATGATATAATCCTGGAATTTAATAATGAAAAAATAACGTCGGAAAACTCTCTAGCTAAAATTATTCAGAAATATAATCCCGAAGACAAAATTGAATTAAGGGTTTTAAGAGCAGGATCTATAAAAACCATTCAGGTAACCTTGGGCGAAAGAAGCGAATAATGTCGTGTAAAGTGATTTTGTTGACAAATTGGACTTATTTTGGTATTAAGAAATATTCAAAAATTCGGAATTTCTAACAGCCCTTTAACAGAAAGGAGAATAATAATGATTCAGGGATTAAGTAACTTTCCTTCGTCAGAAAAACTGCCATCAGATAGGGAGGCTATTATAAGCGTTCTTCAATCGCCAGCCATTAGCAAAATAAGATGTTTTGCTTTGGGTCCCAAGGGGACCAATATTGGACAGGCATGCCAAAAATGGGTGCAGAATACCGGTATTGACGACAAAACAATAATTGAGTTCGGCGAAACTCCGGAAAAATGTTTGGAGATGGCTCGCCAAATTTAATCTCCCGATGAAGTGGCATTCTTCTGGACCTGTGCGGTCTATTATAACTTATTCAAGCTATTCTTTGAAAATCCCGACACGCTTCCGTTTTTCGTCTCTTATGTGATGCTGCTGGACGAAATGCAACTTGCTACTCGGCAAGACTTGGTTGGTCGGGTACAGGGCGACGGAATTCCCAAAAACTGGAAAATTGCTTCTCATCCTTCGCCGGCTCCCTTGGTCAGAAACTTGGGTTGTCAGGTCGTGCTGGTCAACAGCAACGCTGTTGCGGCAAAAAGCTGCAGCGCGGGCGAGATTGAGGCGTGCATCACGACCGAAATGGCAAGGCAAATCCACAAGTTGGTGAAACTCCATTCCTTCGGAAGCCCGCCGATGGTCTTTTTTGGAGGGATTACGGCGGCCGGCGCCGAAGTCATTAAAGAGGTTTATAGCTCCTTATAAACAGAAAATTTACCCGCCCAAAGCGGGTTTTTTTTATTGACCTTAAAGTTTCGGTTATGATATAGTGAGCTTATGATTAACGCTATAATCGGAGCCAAAGGAGAAATGGCGCAAAATTTGCTCCTGCCGCTTCTGCAAAAATTAGGACCGGTTTGTACGGCAGATAAAAACGATCCAGACGAAAAATGGCAGAAAGTTTGGAAGGCCGATGTTATTTGGCTTTCCGTTCCCCGCGACGCAATCCCGGAAATTTTCAAAAACGTCCGTTTAACCCCTAATCAGCTTATTATTGACATTTGTTCAATAAAGCGGCGCATTTCCGATTTCCTCCAATCAACCGGCGCCGCGCATTTGTCTTTGCATCCTCTTCACGGTCCTTATATTCCGCTTAACGGCCAGAAATGGGCGATTATTCATACGCATAAAACAACCGAGAGCCATCCTCACGCCAAAACCATTTTATCTTTTTTAAAAGAGCAGGGGATTAGTTTTTTGGAAGCCCAGTCAGAAGACGAGCATGATTTTATGATGGGAGTTACCCTAAGTCTGCCGGAATTTTTGACAATTGTTATTGATTCTTTAATGTCGCAGTACACGAAAGACTGCGGTCAGGAAAAACCGGATATGAAAAAATTAATGGAGTGGGCGGTTCCCGCTTCCAATGCCCTTTTTAGCGCCTACATTCACTCTATTAACAGCTCGGCCGATTGGCTCCGCAAAGACCTGATTTTAGGCGCTCACGGAAACTTAACGGATAGCGCTAAAAAAACTTTTGCTAGTTTAAGCAAGATTACTCTTGAAGAAATAAATAAAAAGATTGTTGAGCAGAATAAATTTGTGAGCGAGTTGCCGCTGGAAGAAAGAAAAAGGGTTAGGCAATGGATTGAAAGATGGTTTGTTGACGCCACTCAAAAAATCTTTACTTTTCACAAGCGGCTCCCAATGAACCCCAAACTTAATATTCAATATCACGCGGATATTAACGAAGTTCTGCCTGTTCAAAAAGGAAAAATTACTGTCGGGATCCACGGAATAGAAGGTTGTTTTACCCACGAGTCTGTTTTGCGTTTTTGCGAAGAATTGAAAATTGATTCAAAAAAGATAGATTTTAAATATTTGATTGAGGCAAAAAGAGTGATTGACGCCGTCGCTAAAGGAGAAATTGACCGCGGAGTTTTTTGTACCGCAAACTCGGGTTCCGGCGCCTATGTTTCCAGTATGCACGCGATGGGCGAGTATCAATTTGATGTATTGGCTATATATGGAATGGAAATTTTGCAATGTTTAATGGCCCATCCCTCGGTTAAAGATATCAGCGAGATAAAAGAAGTCTTTGGACACCCGCAGGCGGTTTCGCAGTGCAAAAGGACCTTTGCCGAAAAATATCCTCAAATTAAACTGACGCCCGGAGAAGATAGCGACGACACGGCTCTCTGTGCTAAGAGAATCGCCCAAGGCGAATTTCCAAAAAGCACCGCCACCCTGGCTTCCCAGGTGGCCGGCAAACTTTACGGCCTCAATATTTTAGAATACGGAATGCATCACGACCCTTTCAATACAACCACCTTTTTGATAATTAAGAAAA
>CAZDIG010000016.1:2690-12488 GCA_964505465.1 uncultured Candidatus Saccharibacteria bacterium | reverse complement strand
TGTTAAATTGGTTCAATACATCAAGAGCTCTCGGCCCCACATTCTTTGTAATCACAGCTTTAATATCTTGTTCTGCCATTAACTGCGCGGCCGAAATGCCCGCCTGACCCAATTGATTTGCGATTTTATTTTCTATAACTTCTGTTTTCTGAACCTTTCCGTTTTCAACTTCGGCAACGATAAAATAAGGACATCTGGCGAATACCTCGCTGACATTATCCGTGAGTTTTTGTCCGGTTGAGCTTATTGCTATTTTCACCCCGTTAGAAGTTTGCCCTTATATGATTAGACATCAATTTTAGACAAACTTGGATTTTTCTATTTTACCCCGTTGGTTTAGCGCAAAAAATTTTTTATCAAAAATTTTTTGCCAGAAACTTCTAACGGGGTTCATATTATTTTTTATTTAATTTTTCATTTTTGTCCTTTGAGTTCGGATAAACGGGCTTTAATGGCTTTAAATTCCTCTTCTAAGCTCTTCAGTTCTTCAGTTAGTATCTCTTTTTCTTCTTTGACTGTAGGCGGTTGAGCTGAATACCGAGTTGGATATGGTGGATAATCCCAACCGGGGTATCCCCAACCACGACCCCAACCTCGGTACCCACCTAAGCCTCGGCCGAATCCACGACCCAAACCTCTGCCCCGACCAAAACCGGGGGCCATAAAACCTGGCTGGCCATAACCAGCGCAATAACCTAATCCTCTGCCGGTCATTGGCCCGAGTCCCGCAGGTCCTGTTTTATCTCCTCTTGGTATAGTTTTATATAATTAAATTTTATTAATAGGAAGCCGACTTTTATTAATATCTTCCCCTATTATGAGTATATATTCATAACTATCTCTTGTCAAGGTTATCGTTGTCCCCAAACAAAAATCAAGCCATTTAGGCTTGATTTTTGTTTGTCTGATTCAACGGAATTATTTTAAAGACGGGCTACGTTCGTTGCGTTAGGTCCTTTTGGAGAATCGGTTTTTTCAAAAGACACTCTGTCGCCTTCTTTCAATTCTTCGTAATTTACACCTTTAAGTTCATTCTTGTGGAAAAATAGATCTTTTTCTTCTCCATCAACGGTAATAAATCCGAATCCTTTATCTGTTATAAGCTTTTTAATTGTTCCTTCCATGGTTTTAAAGATAAATTAATTTAATTAATGTTTTAAGGTTTTATCCTAAAGTTTAGTTCAAAATAAACTCGACTAATCTTTTATTAAGCAACTATCTTACTCTACAAGCTTATCATTTAAAGATTAATTTGTCAACAACTACCTGGCTCCATCCGCGGAAAGATATAAAACCTGTCTGGTGGAATAAAAAACGTATTTAACGATGTTTTTTTAAGAACTGCCTACGTTTTGTTCTGTTTCTGCCGTAATTTTTATTCTTTCTATTTCTCATAATCTATTTAGTTAAATTTACACTTTCTTTTTATCCCCAGGCGAAGAAGTAAGCCACAAAATAAACGGCCTCCTGAGTCTATCTATAGACCAGTCGTCACCCTTAAAAAGCGAGGATTTTTCTAATCTAAAACGAGAAAGCAAAGGAATAGTGGCTCTCAAGTTTTTGGGAGACAATTTGTTGTGCTCTTCTAAAAACTCCTCTTTTTTTAGGTGTTGGTTTATAACTTTTGGAATCTTTTTGAATCTTGGAATCATATTTTGCAAATAAAAAGCAACTCTTAATAACGGTGAGTCGCAAATAGTATTATTGAGTATTTTCCTTAATGATAATCTGGAACTATTTGTAGTTCAAAACTCTTAGAATCTCTATTTTCATCATACACCCTTTTTTCTAAAAAGCAAGTCCGAGAGAAAAACTCTCGGACGAGACGGCTCCGCCTGCGGAACGAGTTTACCCTGAGTTTACCGAAGGGTTAGAACCTGTCTAATAGTTTAGAAAAGAAAAAACTAGCCCCGCTTCGTAGGAATCTTTTTTAAAGATTACTCGGGCTTAGTTCGGGCTGGCAGGCTATTGCGTTTGAGGTCCGCATTCGCCTTAACTGTCCACTTCTCATTCGTCCGATTCGCAGTGGAATTTGGAAATCGGACTATCTCTCGGGCGTGACCGCTTCGCCGACTTTCGGATGAGAGAAATCCATCCCGTCGGTTACAATGTTAATAGTAACATAAAAAATGTTTTTGTCAAATAAAAACCCGAGAAAAAATCTCGGGAACTATAACTTCATTACTAAATATGTTCACTCGTTCAACTATTTAACCTAGAGGCAAAAGCAAAAGAGTAGAAGTAATTTTTCCAACTTCTATCTGAAGAAGAGTAATGATTACCACACATAAAATAATCAGCCAAAACCTCTCTAACTCTTGTAATTTCTCTTAGGCGGTTACGGTTCTTTTTATCTGCTATCGTCAAATCAATTAATTCTAATGCTCGCTCAAAAGCCATTTTACTGTATTCTTTGTCGTTCTTATTTCTCCAGTTTATCGCTCTCTCCACTTCGCTACCGATATTCGCCATTTGTTCAAAAAAAGAAAGCTTTTGCCATTTACCCCGGCTAAGTTCTTTGTGTTGGTATTTCATAATTACAAATGAGGAAGAAATAAAAACTTGTTTTCATTTCGACCGAATGCCGTAATTATATAAATTACAACGGTAATTTTTATTTCTCTATTAATTTATTTATTATTTCTAAAATTACTTTTCTAGTTTCTAGATTGTCAACTCCACGGCTACGATTTTGTTGAGAGGGCCTGATATTAATAACAGAGTCAAATTCAATAAAATCTTCCCCTGTTTTATCGGGATAAATGTTAGCCCCCCATAAATTTTCTTGTTTAGAACCATTTTCAAGCAACAACGCCTGTTCGTCCGCGTGCAATTCTCCATCAATCGCCATTACCCCTTTTTCTATATCAACAACCACTTTAACCAAATTACCGAACATTCTTTTAGATAATTCCTTAAGCTTTATTACAGAAATTTTTCTAGTTATTATCTCCATAGCTCCGCGGGTAGGATTCGAACCTACGACCAACTGCTTAACAGGCAGCTGCGCTACCGCTGCGCTACCGCGGAATGTGTCGCAAAGCGACAACTGTGAATTTTATACTACTTTTTTATTATTTTTTCAATATTTATTAGTAATAGTCTTTCAGTTTTTTGAGTTCTCTGTGCTTCCGGATTTTTTCAATGGATTTGGCCTGAATCTGGCGAATTCTTTCTCTGGTTACTCCAAACTCCTTCCCTACCTCTTCAAGGGTATGCATCACTCCGTCTTTTAAGCCAAATCTCATTGATAAGATTTTTAACTCCCTTGGGGTTAGTTCGCCGGAAATTTCTTCCAATCTTTTCTTTAAAAGATTCTGGGCGGCGGCGGTTGAGGGTAAAATAACTTTCTCGTCTTTAATAAATTCGGATAAAATACTGTCCTGTTCATCTTCGCCGACGGGCGTTTCTAGAGAAACTGATTTTTGAGCAATTCTTCTTATGTGATGGACTTTATCTACTTCCAATCCCATTTCGGCAGCAATTTCTTCTGGCAAGGGCTCTCTGCCGAGCTCCTGTAAAAGATTTTTTCTTGTTTTTGTATACTTTGAAATTGTTTCTATCATATGAACCGGAATCCTGATTGTTCTGGCTTGGTCGGCTAAGGCCCTAGTAATCGCCTGACGAATCCACCAAGTTGCGTAAGTAGAAAATTTATAATTCCTTCTCCAGTCAAATTTCTTGACCGCTTTAAAAAGCCCTAGATTCCCCTCCTGAATTAAATCAAGCAAAGTTAAATTAGGAGATCTCCCAACATATCTTTTGGCGATAGAAACAACCAGTCTTAAATTAGCCAAAGCTAATTTTTTTGCCGCTTCTTCGTCGCCCTTTTCGATTCTCTTTGACAATTCCTTTTCCTCTTTTGCGGTTAAAAATGAGACTTTTCCAATTTCTTTTAGATAAATTTGAATCGGATCAACCTTCCCTTCAATAATTTTTCTTTTTTTCTCTTTTGTCTTGGTTCTAACCTCTAAATATTCCCTTACTTCTTTAATCTCAATTCCCTCCCCATCTAAAATCTCGTAGATTTTCTCCAGTTGTGCGATGTTTTTTTCTATATCTGGGAGGGCATACAAAATTTCGGAAGATGTAATAAAACCCCTCTCTCTTCCTTTTTTAAGAATCGCTTCCAGTTTTTCCGGCGGAATTTCGGTTTTTCTTCTTGACCGTTTTATTTTCTTAACCCTTTTGAATTTTTTTGCTTTTCTGACCTTCTTTTCTCTTCTGCGCCCTGTTTTCTTTTTTATCTTTCTTGGCTTTTTTTTCTTAACTTTCTTTGCTTTTTTATGTATTTGCTTTTTTCTTTTTATGGTTTTTTTCTTTTTTATTTTTTTTCTCATAACAACTCTTTTGCTAGTTTATTAAACTCTTCAATTAATACGTTAATTTTCTGATGATTTTTAGCCTCCTCCGCTTTTTTTAATTCTTCTGAAATTTCTTTTAATTTATTTTTTATCTCTAAGTATTTCAATTCGGCAAGGCAAATTTCAATTTCCTCTTCGGCATCCTCTTCGTATTCCACTTCGGCTCTCAAAGAAAGAGTGGCTAAGAAATTCTTTAACTCCTCGTCAGGTTTATTTTCTAAATTAGCGAGAATTTTATTAAAATCGCCTTCCGGCTTATCTAAAAACGCAAACTTCTTGAAATTTTCTAAAATTTTCTGCGCCTCCGTAGAAAAAAAGAGGATTTTTTCTCCGTCAACTAAATTTATACTGCTTGGGTCTTTTAAAACAAGGGAAATAACTTTTTCTTCAAGGATTTTTTTTCTTCCCTGTTCAGTTTTTAAAAAAGAATTTTGCGGAGTTTCTTTGATTAAATCCGAGCTTGCCTTAATATTACCATCAAAAGGGGTGTTTACTATCCTGGCCTTTTTTAACTCCTCAAAGACATCTTCTTCTCTGGTTTTTAATTTCTTCGCCAGCAATTGAATCCAATGGGACTGTTCTATTTTATTTGGAATCCTTTTTATCGCGGGGAGAACCATTTTTCCTATCTCTTTTTTCCCTTCCGGCGTATCTTTATTAAACGCCGCTAACGCGGAGTCAAAATAAAACTCAATTATTGATCTTGTTTCTTTTAGAATTTCCTCCCACTCTTTAGGGTTTTTCAAAATAATATCTGCCGGGTCTGATTCTGGAGGAAGCTTAGTAATTTTAATTCCAAAACCTCTCTCTAAAGCCAGATCAATTCCTCTTTTTGTGGCCGTGTCGCCGGCAATATCCATATCAAATGCCAAAATTAAATTTTCAGAATATCTTTTTAAGATATCTAGGTGAAATGAGGTCAAAGCGGTTCCAGAAACCGCAATTGTGTTGTCAAAACCAGCTTGATGCGACATAATCGCGTCCGTATAGCCCTCCACTAAAACACAATGGCCTTGTTTCCTAATTGCCACCTTGGCGTTGTTTAATCCGTAAAGGACTCGGCTTTTGTCGTAGAGGGCGGTCTGAGGAGTATTAATATATTTTGCCGGTTCTAATCCTCCTGTTTCTTGTTTTTTATCGCCCATTTCAAATATCCTTCCGCCAAACCCAATAACTTGAGAGTTTAAATCAAAAACGGGAAAAATTATCCTACCCCTGAATCTGTCATAAGGAGTTTGTCCTTTCTCTGGTTCAATAGCCAAACCGGCGTTCACTATTTCCTCTCTCTTATATCCTTTACCAACTAAAAAATCTGATAGGCCCCGCCAGATATCGGGAGCATAGCCCAAACGCCATTTTTTAATGCTTTCTTCGTTTATTCCCCGGTCGTTCAGATATTTTTTAGCAGCTAATCCGGTTTTTGACTCCAGCTGCTTCTGAAAAAACTGGGTGGATATTTCACAAATTTCATACAGCCTCTGTCTGGCTGTTTTCAATTTTGGGTCCTGTTTTTTTAATTCAATCCCCGCTTTCTGGGCTAAAATCCTTAAAGCATCGCCGAATTCAATACCTTCAATCTTCATCACAAATTCAAAGATTCCGCCGCCGGCTCCGCAGCCAAAACAATGCCAAATTTGACGAACGGGGCTCACAAAAAAAGACGACTTTTTTTCGGAATGAAAAGGGCAAAGAGCCCTATAGTTAGCTCCTGCCTTTTGAAGTTTAATGTAACCTTGGATAACTTCAACGATATCCAACCGATTCTTAATCTCATCAACTGGTGAGTTTATCATCGAATAACAAATTCAAACATATAATAACAAGAAACTATCTGGAAATCAACCAAACCCTTCGCCTTAAATTTAAGGCGAAGGGTTGACATCGGTCCTTAATCAGCTATAATGAAGTCGAATCCCCCAAATAAGGGGGTTTTAAAATGATATGAAAATTCTTTTCCTTTATGATTTTCCGTTATGGGGATCGGGGTCTGGAACTTTTCTTAGAAATTTAATCCAGGAACTAGTAAAGTTGAACCATAAAGTCGGGGTTGTTGCCCCGGAAGAACGCCGGTTTCTGGAAGAAAAAATAAAGCAGTATAAAGTTAACCTTCCTCAAATTCCGGTCTTTGTAGGACACCCGGAAATTAAGGCGGCGAAAAGATATTCTGAATTAACCGATAAAGAGATTACCGAAATTTACAAGGTATACTTAGACACGACTCTTGACGCGGTGGCGAATTTTCAGCCCGACATAATTCATGTTCACCATCTTTCCTTAATCAGCTGGGCGGCAAGATATATAAATTCCTTGAAGGGCATTAAGTATATTATAACTTCTCACGGGAGCTGCTTATACAGTCTTCTGGCCGACAAAAGATATCTTTCCCTGTGCAAAGATGCGGTAAGAAAATCTTCGGCGATTACGGTGGTGAGTGGCGACATCAGGACAAAGTTTTTGGAAATCTTCGGCCGCGAATACAATAAAAATATCCATGTTATTCCGGGCGGAATAGATATTAGTCTTTATCCCCCTGCCTTAGACACTTCGGCTCTTGATCAAAAATACGACTTAAAAGACAAAAAAATTGTTCTCTTTACCGGCAGGTTAATTTCTCACAAGGGCGCGAGATATTTAGTGAAAGCGGCGAGAGGCATAAAGGGCGATGTGTTTTTGGTCGGAGATGGCCCGGAAAAAGACTATCTTTTAAGTTTAGTTGATAAATATCGCTTAAAAAATGTGCATTTGGTTGGATATGTAAGTGGGCAGGAATTGATTGAATTCTACTATCGCGCCTCGGTTTTTGTAGCCCCCTCGGTGTGGGACGAGCCCCTCGGATTAACAATTTTGGAAGCAATGGCTTCCAAGGTACCAGTAATTGCAACGAGAAAGGGAGGTATTCCCCTTTTGATAAAAGATGGTTATGATGGTTTATTTGTAAGGGTGAGAAATTCAAAAGAAATTGCCGAAGCCTGCAATAAAATTTTAGAAAGCGACGAGTTAAGATTGAAATTAGGAGAAAACGCCAGAAAAACGGTGGAGGAAAAATTTAACTGGAAAAAAATAGCTCTAAGGTTTCATCGGCTTTATAATAAGATTGGGAACAGTAAGGGGAAAAAAGGAAAAAATGGGAAAAATGGGAAAAAGATAAAATAGATTCTCAAAACGGCGTAAAAGACGCCGTTTTTTAAATTCCCTAAGGCGTGTTAAAATAACTCTAATGAAAATCCTTGTCGTTTCGCCATTAAAAAGAGAAATTACACCCAAAATTACCGCCGCCAGGCCAAGAGTTATTTTTGATTTAGTGTCCGGGCTTATTAAAAAAGGACATGGGGTTTCAATTCTAGGAACCGGAGATAGTATTGTCCCCGGCGCAAAAATTATTCCCGTAATTCCAAAAAGTTTTGTAAGAATGCCGGCTTCTGAAAATCCTTTTTATACTGAAACAGGATTTTTAGCCAAGATGGCAAAAATCCTGGAAAAAATCGGCAGTAATTTTGATATTATCCACAATCATACCTATCCGGAATTTATCAATCTGTTGGTTGCTAGAAACCTGAAATCCCCTGTTATAACTACCATTCACGCCCAAATAACTCCCGAATTAGACGAAGTGCTTTCTTATTTTAACGACGTTAAAAATTCTTATCTTATTTCTCTTTCACGAGCTCATAGAAAATTGGCTAAAAAGACGAAATTTTACAAAATAATTTACAACGGCGTTGATACTAATCTTTATAAACTTTGCGAGAAAAAAGACGATTATTTTTTATGGATTGGCAGATTATCTAAAGCAAAGGATAAAAAGGGGAAATTTTTAGATCCAAAAGGTATCCGATGGGCAATAAAATTGGCCAGAGAAACGAATTCAAGGCTTTTTTTAACCGGTAATGTGGAAGATAAAGAGTTTTTTGATACGGACGTGAAACCATATCTCTCGTCAAGAATAAAATGGATAGGACCCGTTTCTTCAGAGCAACCGCTTCCCAAGAAAGAGGTAGTGAAATTAATGCAAAGAGCTAAGGTTTTTTTAATGACCGTAAATTGGGAGGAACCCTTTGGACTGGTAATAGCTGAAGCTCAAGCCTGTGGAACGCCGGTAATCGGTTTTAATCGGGGGGCTGTTTCAGAGCTTGTAGTTAATGGAAAAACCGGTTTTGTAGTTAAGCCACGAGAAGGGATTTCGGGTTTGAAAGCGGCCCTAAAAAACATAAATAGGATAAATTATAAGGATTGCCGGAAAAATATTGAGAAAAATTTCAGCTTGGAAAAAATGATTGATAATTACGAAAAAACTTATAAAGAAATTATAGCAGCTCGGTGATATAATTGCGGCGTTCGGTCGAAATTCAAAAACAAGATTTTTGAATTTTTCCCTCACTTGCAATTATTAAAAAATGACAAAATCTAAAATAGCAATTTTAGGACCAGTAGGCATTTCAATCCCCCCAAAAAAACAAGGAGGAATTGAGTGGATGGTTTATTATTTAGTGGAGGGGCTAGCAAAAAAAGGATACCAAGTATTGTTATTCGCGCCAAAAGGCACCAAAACTTCCGCAAAACTGATTCCTGTCTGTCAAAAACCTATGGAAGAATATAAACTTTCTTCGGAAGCCGAGGCCTCAAGAAAACTAAGATTAGAATTAAGCATTTTGGCCAACACTCTTTCCGAACTGATAAAAAGAAGAGGCAAAATTGGTTTAGTGTTGAACCATATGGTGGACGGAGGAATTTTTACTAATTTAGAAAAGCTTCTTAAAATACCGGTTTTCCATACTCTGCATTTGCCTATTTACCAAGAGTTGGCCGAAGTTTATAAAAAAACAGATGCTCGTTTAATTACAATTTCCGATAACCAAAGAAAAAATTTCCCCGCTTTAAACTACGCAACCACTATTTATAATGGCATTGATTTAAAGAATTTTGACTTTTCCAAAAAACCTAAAAATTATTTTTTATTCGCCGGGAAAATCAGGCCGTCAAAAAATCCCTTAGACGCGATTAAAGCGGTAAAAAAATCCGGGGAGAAATTGCTGTTGATCGGGAAAATCAGCGATGAGAGATATTTTAAATCTAAAATAAAACCATTGCTCTCTAAAAATATTACTTATTTAGGAGAAGTGAGTGTTTTAAAAATAAAACAAATTTATGCAGGAGCTAAAGCCCTGCTTTTCCCAATAAAATGGCAGGAGCCTTTTGGGTTGGTGATGATAGAAGCGATGGCATCGGGAGCGCCGGTTATCGCCTACCCAGCAGGCGCGGTTCCCGAGGTTGTCAAAGATAAAGAAACGGGTTTTATTGTAAAAAATCTTAATGAAATGGAAAAAGCAATTAAAAATATTGATAAAATTGACCGGAGAAGATGCCGAGAAAGGGTAGGAAAATATTTCAGCGCGGAAAAGATGGTAGATGACTATGAAAAAATAATTAAAAGGCA